>CAZEGS010000054.1:0-10126 GCA_964512445.1 uncultured Candidatus Bathyarchaeia archaeon | reverse complement strand
ATCTTGTAGAGTATTCCAGCATCTTTAACATCCATTATTATCTTTGTCTTTTTTGCATCAAATCCGACCGCTATAACGTCGAGGGCATTATCATACGCAAAGCTCGTTGATTTCTCAAGGGTAAAGTCAGGATTCACAAGAAATTTCTCGTCATCTGTCATTTGGAAATAAAGCTTTGAGTCGAAAACGTCTTGAAGGTGCTTCGTGAATATCCATGGAATTAGATGTCCGATGTGGACAGGGCCGGATGGGCCTCTACCGGTATATAGAACGAACCTCTTCCCAGCCTCATACATGTCTAGTATCCAATCTAAGTCTCTATGAGAAAAGAAGAGGCCCCTTCGCAGCTGTAGATGCAGTTCGCCGGCATGCTTCTCTATTCTTTTTAGCAGATCCTCGGTGATCGGTTGGGTGCCAAATTCCTTTATAAGCCGACTATAATCTATCTTTCCCGAAACCTTCCATGGAGTGACGATCATTTCCTCTTCATCGCTAGTCATTCGAGATCACCCAGTAAGCCGGGAGATCATGTTGAAGTATGTAAATATATATAAAGTTTAACTTTCTTATTTCCATCAAGAGCCTAATAGTATCTAAATCTCTCCTTCAGAGCTATTTAATGAACAGATAAGATTGCAAGCGTTTATTAGAAGAGTGAAAATATTCTTGAGGATATAGGAGCTGCAACATAAAAAAATCGCATCAACGAGTTTTTATAGAGCTTTGAACTTGTCAACCCATTTTTCGTACGCTTCCAGAGTCGCTTTTGAGATGCTTGGTTTCCTTTTTTCTAGAACCTCCAAGAAATCTTGCATGTTTATCTTACGTGGCAAAGATTCCTTGTTGATCTCTTCAGATTCGAAGAGCTCACTGTTTACCTTTAGCTGAACAGACTGGCAGATATCAAGTATATCGCTACCTGAGAATCCTTCAGTAAGCCTTGCAAGTTCTTTTAGATCCACATCTGAGGATAATCTTAAGCATTTCGTGTAAAGCTCGAAGATGCCTAAACGTTCATTATAGTCTGGAGGAGGAACGTAAATCCGCTTCTGAAATCTTCTGATGAAGGGGATATCTAATGTCCAAGGCTTATTTGTTGAGCCGATAACATAAACATGGATAAACTTTTTCTTGTCTATTATACTGTCCATCTCTTTAAGAAACTGGTTTCGAACTCTCGTCTCACCGCCGACCTCAAGGCGATGAGTGCCCATAAGAGAGTCAACCTCATCTATGAAAATTATTGAGGGTGCATCCTTGGCTTTCTCTCTTGCCACTCTGAAGATCCTCGCGACATTCCTTTCAGCTTCACCCAGCCATTTAGACATGATTGAAGCTGCATCTACCGAGATGAAGGTTGCCTTAATCTCGTTTGCAACTGCCGCTGCTAGGAGAGTCTTTCCGCAGCCTGGAGGCCCGAATAGAAGAATTCCTCTCGGCCATCCTAATGGAAAGAGATCCGGCCTTAATGAGGGATAAACAATCGCTTGTTTTATAGCTTTTTTAGCATCTTCTAATCCTATGATTTCGTCCCAATACACGTTCGGAGGATCATTTATGATTAACTCTTCAATCTGATCCTTTTGAGATTTCTCTTCCAACCTATAGCTTGCCACATTTTCTTCGCTGGTTTGACTATCAACCCATACGTCCTGAAGCACTCTTATTCTTGTCTTATAAGTTTGTACTCGCTGAATGAAGAATCTATTTAGATTATGATTTGGATAGGCATGTACAAGTTTTAATAGACAGTCTATGGCTCTCTTGTAGGCTGCTATTGCCTCTTCCTTTTTTCCTTGGCGATCCAGCGTCACAGCTTCTTGAGCATGCCTAACCGCGATCTTTTCTAGCTCTTCTAGAGCACTCATCCCCGTCACTGTTGAATCTCTATTTTTCCTTTTCTTTTCAAAGACTCTACGGCTTGTAGCACCCAATCATAAGGCATGTTAAGTTCCTTTGCACATCTAGATATATTCATGTCACCGCCGTTTCTTTCAATATAGTCCATCACTAGCTCTTCAGCGAGAAAAGAGGAGAGATCAAACGATCTCTTCGCATCTTTCTCGGAATCCTCTTCTAAAACCGTGCTACCTGAATAACTATTCTGATCCATAATGGATAGAGCCAATAAGGGTCTAGTGGCTCTGACAGGTCTGATCTTTTCTTTTTCAAGAGGAGGCGCAGGTATCTTGGCTTTGAATTCCTCCTCCACGACGGATGCAGCCTCGCGGAGAATGGCCTCGGCGTTCGGATCGTTCACTCCCGTCACCATGGGCATGGAGAGATTAAATGCGGTGTCATCCAATATTTCATTGACTACGCCACTTAACTTGTTTATCTCAAGAGTCATAGACGGCATAGCCTTAGCCACTAGGCCAAGCGCGTTTCTGACCTCTCGAAAAGTCTCCTGTAATGGCTCAAGAGCTGGAGAAACAGTTCGTAGGGTATCGAGTCTTAATATAGCTCTCTCAATCGAAAGCTTGGCATATTCAAAAACTGAGAGGATCCTTCTAATTTCGGCTATTTCATTTGCGTAGATTGTAGCTCGCGTCTTCGAACCTTTCTTTGTATAGAAGATACATGCTTCGAATAATTCTTGATTTCTCTTTTTGAGTTTAGAGTACGCTAGCTCGATTCTTGAGTAGCATTTTCCCAGTTCTCTAGTAGCCTCTAGAATTAACTCGTTGATTGACCGTTGATTTCTATGGAAGATTTTATCGATCATCACATCTCGCCGAAGAGGAGGATTTGTTGAAAAATCTATTATTGGGTTATACGTACTGGGACTGCCTTACTTGTCCCTTCTTTCTGTTGCTCTTCTTGGCCTTTCTCTTCCTCTCTCGACGCCTCTGCTTCTCGTTTCTCTTCAACAGCAGCTTCCGGCCTTTCTTCAAGCAAGTCGCTGATCTTCTCTTTGATTCGTAGTAACTCCAGCCTTTTTTGCTGAGCGTTTTTCATGTCTCTAAGAAGCGCAACTATTGAGCGTTTATATGTCTCCTCATCGACATTTCCTATAGCATGTTCTATCTCCAAAAATGCTCTTGCCATCTGAAGAGTCTTTATGCGATCTTCTTCAACGTCGGCCTCTTTTTCTATCTCCTCAACAAGGTGTCTAGCTTCGTCTCTCAGCTCTTTCAGCGTCTTGTCGAATTTCTTGACGAGATTCTCGTAGATTGTTTGAGGCACAATCTTATCTTTTGAAAGTTTTTCAAGAGCTTGCCTCTTTTTCAATGTAGTTGGGAGCTTCTCAGATAAGATCCTGAGTCTCTTTTCGATAGGCGATGATAGAAGAACCTCGTCATCTTCAATTTGCAACAGCTCCATAGGATACCTCTCTAAGCTGCCATGGTCTCTCTCTATTAAAACTTCCTTTACTTGACCTGAAGCATCCATTATAAATGACGCTATTACGCCAATCCGACCTTCCCCAAGAATCTTCACCGATTTTCCTATAAGCTTCGAAGCATCCAGATCTGTACTCATCACATATCAGCCCTTAACTATTCAGACGTCAATATCTTGAATGCTCAAAATTTTCTTCTTGATAGCTCTCCGACTGCTTTAGAGATGGCAGCTCAGGAAACTTTTCTCTCATTCTCTGCTCGGCGACGACCGCTGCTTCTCTTAGGATCTGCTGAGCATCCTCGCTTGCAACTTCGAAGTCAGGCGTGATCCCAGTTGTATTTCCAGCCTCGATCATTATATCATTAAGCATGGTTCCGACTTGCTCTAACTCCCTCTCAGCATTTGGCAGCACCCCTGCAATTCCAGTTCTAACATTTTGTAGAACTTCGATTGCTGGGGCCAGATTCACTACTACGTTGCCTAGCTGGCTAACGGTTCGCAGTCTCAGTACAACTCTTTCCAAGGCTAGCTGAGCGTTCACCATAAAGTTAGCCATCTTTCTAAGCTCAGCCAGCTCATTTGCAAAGACGTTTGCTCGCTGAATCTGATTCTTTGAATAAGCGTCAACGACTTTAGAGAAAAGATATTTATCTCTATCAGTGAAGCGATTTAATGCACTTTCTAAATATTGAATTTGAGCCTCTATTCGTCTAATAGCGAGTTCTATCTTAGACTTTAATGGGGTAGGCGGTTTCAGTACGTCTTTTATCCCTCTTCTATCGCCTTCTTCCCATCTTTTGGTGAACTTCGATGACAATAACTATTCACCTTGCTTAATGCGGTAACTCCTTGAATTAGAACCTTCCTATTATGCTGGGAATATCTGAATATATATGAAGGCATATATCTTTACGACGTCTTTCACCAAGCTTTTTGTCTTTAAAATAGCAAAAATGAAAAGTAAAAAATTGGATATTTACAAAGATGTTCTAAACTAGATGGGAGAGAATTCTTCCAGCGGTCTCCTGAAAATCTTTGGGGATGTCCCTTTACAAATCTTCTCGACTTGATCTATCACTTTTTGCACATTATCCTTCCCCAGATGAACAGACATAGTGATCCAAGAGTGATACTTTTCTCCCGGTTTTAGCACAATAATTCTCTCACGCTTTCTCTCAAATGGTTTTGGATTTGGAAAGCTTGTTCCCGGTTCGAGGCCTGTTACATAGCCATCTTCAAAACTAGATGTGTTCTTCCACTGAGTAAAGCAGGGAAGACTCTTCACCGGGTATTTGAGAGAGATGGCTTTATCCCTATTTCTATTTGTTAGCACGACAGTAGTGTTCCCTTTTCCATCAGGTATAAGATTCATGAAATAGACTTGTTCTACAAAGTCGCTTTGGGGAGGCCCATAATTTTTAAAGTCTTCAATGCTTTTAGCTGCGACTGAATCTCTTGGAGCTACCTTCTCGATTGGAGCTATAAAGCTGGCGCCTTCCTCTAAGATGGGGCTTCCATAATTGCAATGATACAAGAGTTGCATTTCATCTGGAACTCCACGGAGGTTCTCCACGGTATCCGAGATTGTAAGTGAGTTACTTCCAAGAGTAGTCATAATTGAAGATGTAAGTTTTAGATGAGAGCCAAACATCGACCTTTCATAGACGACTCCTTCAATCTCCAATTTGAAGGGGGCTTTTAAGCCTATTTCGACTCTTACAGTCGAGGCAGGGATATTTGCGATTTTGCCGTGGAGAGTAAGCATGATCTCCTTTTTCCTTCCCATATTATCCGTGATTACATCTACTCCTGGAGCGCCAAAGTTACTAAGGCCGCATCGAACAATCATCTCGTTGAAGCCGTCAAGCCATCCAAGGCCGCCTCGGGCTTCCAGATTGATATGTCGAGGATGAACGGGATTTTTAACAGGAGATTTCCAGCCTAGAAATATGCCTTGATACTCTCCCTTCCATATGCCCATACCACGTGTAGGTACAACAATGAATGAGAGCTGTCCATTATCTACGGTAATTATATCTACGCCGTCTGAGACTCCTCCATAAAGTCTACGTTTTTCGATCCTCCAGTTTTCCCCTACTTTCAGCTCACTGCTAGATATGCTCCATTTTTCTATATAGATCCCGTTCTCTTCATCGAGCAGAGTTTTTTGGAAAGTTTCATCTTTTTGACCGCGAGTTTCTCCATGCTCATAAGTATACAAGCCATTTCCCTCCAAACTTTCAATGTCAAAAAGATAGAATATAGTTAATTATGTTCGAATTTAAGTGTACTGGAATCGGAATCTATGGCACTTAGCCTCAGTTACCAGTAGACTGTTTCTGTAGGCTTACCTGAAAGTACGGCTTCAGTCTCATCGGGTTCTAAAGTTTTTCTAACGCCAATCTTATAATGCCAGTCATAGCAGCAGTATCTAACCATCTTAATCCTTTTGCCTTTGAGATCTTCAGGGATCTTCTCATCGGGCGTCCGCTTCGAGAAGTTTGTTAATTCCACCGTGAATATGCATTTCTCCCATTTTTCTCCATACTCATCAGTGAATGTTTCTCCTGTTCTCTCTATCTCGACAACCTTTCCCTGAAGCTTTCTTATTTTATTCATTATGGCATCCTCTTATTAGTATTGGAGACACATTTATGTGTTTTCTGATAAAATCTCTTTCATCAATATATACAAGCCTTGCTCGCAAAGTTTTAAGTAAGTTTCCATCTTACTCAAGAGGTGGTGAATAGTTTGCGCGACGTTACTCAGGGACGAATCCTCTTAGCCTTGAGCTTCATAATGATGATTGTCTATTTTTGGGCATTATTTTTGTCTCCCGGAGATATCAAATTTCTGGATAGAACTATAAGTGACTGGGCCCTACTCATTCCCGTGATGATTATCGTATATCTCTTTCTAATTGTTGTTGCGTGGATTGGATGGGCAATGGCCACCACTCCTCCGCCTCTTCCGCTCCCAAAAAAGGAAGATAAAGAAAGAGCGGATAGGAAAAGCCCTTTTTATTGTCTCGATACACCAAGAGTATCTTAAGGAAATCGGGACCAATGTTCGTGTATAATCTTCCATTCTCCATTGCGTTTTAAGAGAAATGCTGAGACTCTCGATTTGATATTAAATTTTAGATCTCTTATCTGGCCGCGATACACTATTATGAAGGTAGCTATAGCGGAGTCTCCGAAGACTTGAATCTTCCAGTTTCTCGTGTCATATTCATACTCTTTAAGCACCTTCAAGGCCTTCGCTTCGTTTTTCAGAGCTTCACTTTCTTGAAGATCGAAAGGTGGCCAATCATCAAATTTCGTGTAATATTTTTGATCAACAAGACTCTTGATTGCTTTTGAATCTCTATTTCTTATACCTTCTATCCGCCGAATCAAAATGTTTCTGACGATGTCTTGCGTGGGCAGCTGTTTCTCCTTTGCCAGCATAATTCCACAATATTTGCAGAAGTTAGCATCGTCTGGAACTTCTTTCCCACAATTTGGACAGATCATCCGATTTTTCCTCCATTCCTCTAATGAGAGATCTAAATCTTCGTTTTAAGCATCTATAGCTGGATAGACTATGTGAATTCCGAGAACCCAGTTAATTTCATATCTCATCTCGTACTTAAATGAATGCATAGAATAAAAAACAATGATTTATGAATATGAGGAGATAAAATTTGAGAACATCACAGATCTCAGGATTCTATAATCTTAGCATAGATGGACGTTTACGAATCGTCAAGGAGTTTGCGGATCTCACTGAGGATGAAGTGCGAATTCTAAAGTCAACTGGTTCTTTGAGCCTCGAATTGGCGGATCGAATGATAGAGAATGTTATCGGGGCTATTCCTATACCTTTAGGAATAGCGGTTAACTTCTTGATAAATGGGAAGGATTATTTGATTCCGATGGCTATAGAAGAGACTTCCGTTGTCGCTGCAGCGAGCTACGGAGCGAAAATGACTAGAAGCAAAGGAGGAATCTTCACAAGCAGTACTGACCCGGTTATGATAGGGCAGATACAAGTTGTTAATATTAAAGATCCGTATCGCGCTAAGATGGCAATATTAGAGGCTAAGGATGAGATTCTAGGGAAAGCTAATGAGCAGGATCCGATACTCGTCTCTTTAGGCGGTGGCGCCAAGGATTTACGGGCTAAAGTGATCTACACGCAGAGAGGCCCTATGGTTATCGTCGAGCTCCTTGTAGACTGTAGAGACGCTATGGGAGCTAACGCTGTTAATACTATGGCTGAAGCAGTCGCTCCCACTATTGAGAGAATCACAAAAGGTAGGGTTGTTTTGAGAATAATCTCCAATCTTGCAACTGAGCGGCTGGCGAGAGCTTGGACTGTGGTAGATAAGGAAGCTGTAGGGGGAGAAGAAGTTGTTGACGGAATTCTTGATGCCTATGCCTTTGCAGCATCTGATCCCTACCGAGCTGCGACACACAATAAGGGAATATTAAACGGGATAATCGGAGTTGCCATAGCGACGTGCAACGATCATAGGGCTATAGAGGCAGGAGCACATGCCTATGCCGCGCGGACGGGACATTACATCCCGCTTTCGGTTTGGGAGAAGAATGAAGATGGAGATCTGGTGGGCTCAATAGAGCTTCCCATGGCTGTCGGCATAATAGGTGGAGCGACGAAAGTTCATCCGGTTGCTAAGATTGCTCTTAAGATTTTAGGCGTGAAGACGGCTCGAGAGCTAGGCGAAGTTATGGCCGCTGTTGGACTGGCACAGAACCTAGCTGCGCTTAGAGCTCTTGCTCATGAAGGGATTCAGAGAGGACATATGTCACTTCATGCAAGAAACATAGCTATAATGGCAGGCGCTACTGGCGACCTCATAGACATAATCGCTGAAAGAATGGTTAAAGAAAGAAAAATAAGAATGGATAGGGCTAAGGAGCTCTTAGAAGAATATCAGAAAAAATCTAAAATTTAAGTGGTAGGGGGAACCTTTAGGGGCTCTGGTGTGGCTAGACTATTCTTTCTTGTCTCTGGCGAGAATCCTTCACTTCCTTTCGCTGAAGTTAGAGCTATTCTGGAAGCTGAAGAGTTTCCATATCGTGTCTTATCTAAAATGACGCAAGTCTTGATTCTAGAATCAAATTTTAAATGTATAGAATCCATTAAGCATAGAGCCTCTCTCACAAGAGCATGCGGTCTTCTTATCACGGAATGTAGAGCCTTAAAGGAAGAGATATTGAATAGAATCAGGAGGGCTACTTTAGAATCGTTTATAGCTCCAGGCGAGACTTTTTCTGTTCGCGTTAGGAGAGTAAGAGGAGACTCTCCAGATATTAATGGATTGTTGCTGGAACGTGAAATTGGAATGATAATATTTGAGGCTGTGAAGGGAAGCAGGGTAGATCTAACTCAGCCGAAAAAGATCTTCCTCGGCATTCTTACTGATAGGAGATTTATCTTCGGTTTAAAAACAGCTGAGATTAAAGCTGGAGAATTTAAAAAGAGGGGGCCATCTAGAACAGTCTTTTCCCACTCAGCAGCCATGCCACCTAAGATTGCAAGATGCATGGTTAACCTCGCCCGTCCAAAAGTAGGGGACCTCGTCTTTGATCCCTTCTGCGGGACGGGGAGCTTCTTGGTTGAGGCCGGACTCATCGGTTGCCGGGTGATGGGATCCGACATTCAGTCCCGAATGGTCAGGGGAAGCATTCAGAATTTGTCAAGTTGCGGCATAGATCCTGAAGGCTTATTTATTGCGGATGCGCGTGTTCCTCCAATTCCGTCAAGAAGCATAGATTGTGTAGTTACGGATCCTCCCTACGGAACATCAACAACTACTTTAGGAATGAGAACATCTGAGGTCTACGAAAGATTTCTTTCTGTCGCATACGATTTTCTCAAAAAAGGGGGGCGTGTCTGCCTTGCCGCTCCAAAAACTGTTAATGTAAGCCGAATCGCGAAGGAGCTAGGTTTTAAACATCAAGAATCGCATTTTATTTATATCCATAGGCGATTAACTCGGGAGATCGCAGTCTTTACCATATAAAGGCAATCGGAGAAACTAGAATTTGAGCTTAAGAATAACCTTTCTAGGAACAGCTGCGAGCATTCCAACTTCAAATCGGGCATTGTCAGCCGTCGCCCTAAAACGTGAAGGAGAACTCTTTCTCTTCGACTGCGGCGAGGGTACCCAGAGACAGATGATTAAGGCAAAGATCGGATTTAATCGAAAGACCAGAATCTTCATCACACATATGCATGGCGACCATATTCTTGGCCTTCCAGGAATTCTCCAGACAATGTCTCTTTTGGGACGTGACAAACCTTTAGAGATTTATGGTCCTCAGGGAATAGCGGAGTTCGTTGATGCCGTAAAGAGAACCGTGGGGTTCTCGCTTAGATTTCCGGTTAAAATCTATGAAGTGGGAGAAGGGCTTCTCTGCAAAGAAGATGAGTATGAGATCCGATCAGCATGGGCGGAACATTCGGTTCCCTCCTTGGCCTATGCTCTGATTGAGAAGCCTCGTCCCGGCAGATTCGATCCTGAACGAGCTATTTCGCTTGGCGTGCCGAAGGGGCCTCTCTGGTCCAGACTTCAACGAGGATTTAACGTGAAACTTTCTGATGGAAGAATTGTTAAGCCAGAAGATGTGCTTGGGCCTCAAAGACCTGGAAGGAAAATAGTCTATGTAGGCGATACTAAACCTTCAGAGAATATTGTGAGATTCGCTTTTGGGGCTGATGTTTTGATTCATGAAGCAACCTTTGCTGAGGATCTTGCTGAAAGAGCTGAGGA
>CAZEGS010000053.1:0-10476 GCA_964512445.1 uncultured Candidatus Bathyarchaeia archaeon | reverse complement strand
ATTACATCTACTGGATTGGCAGCGCCAAACGCTATGATTCCGCCAGCAAAGTTGCCGATCAAACATCCGATAGTCGCCCCAAAGATTACGGGCCATCCGAATAATGCCGCAAGCGGCAGCAGACAATCGGCTATTCTCAACTGGATTGGACCGAAAGAGATTGAAGCCAAGAAGACCAGAAGAACAGCGTATAAACCAGCGAAAAACGCGCTTAGACTTACCTCTCTTACATCCATATTTATCGTCACCTCCTAGCCCGGGGTTTATAAGGCGGAACGGGTGGAGGTGCCCCCACTCACCCGCCTTTCCACATAGAGAAGAATCCTGATGTTAATAAGCCTTTTTATTTAGAACAGGGGATGATTAGAAGTCTCTTTTCCAAAATGTGTAAACCGTCAATTATTAAGCAGAGGCTTCAATTTATTTTAAGTTATGAGCATCGCTGAGGAGCTTAAGGAGAAGATCTACGAAGCAGTGCAAAGCATCAATCAGAACAATTTGGGAATCGCCTTCTCCGGAGGAGTTGATAGCTCAACACTTGCAGCTTCATGTAGAGCTCAAGAAAAGAAAGCAGTTCTCATAACGGTTGGCTTCTTAAGCTCTAAGGATATTGAAGCCTCAAAGGAAGTCGCAGAAGATCTAGGATTAAAAATGATATCTGAGGTTATTTCCTCCCTAGAGGAAATAGAAGATTGCATCAGATCGATTCTTAAAGTCATAAAGTTTGATAGGCTTGTCCTCCTCGAAAACTGCGTCTGTTTCTACTACGTCTTCAAGATGGCTTCAGAGCATGGAGTAAGAACGGTGCTATCCGCAAATGGAATGGACGAGCTCTTCTGTGGCTATGATTTGTATAGAAAATATGTCAGCGATAAGGAAAAGATGCGGAAGATCATGGATCTGCTTGTTGAGACGGCTAAAAGAGACAAGTTAGAGATAGATAAAATCGCAGCCTTATGGAGTATAAATTACGAATGCCCCTTCCTCTCCGATAACTTCGTAAAATTCGCCATGAAGATACCAATAGAATACAAGATTAAAGGAGAAGACGACGAATTAAGAAAGCATATACTGAGAGAAACAGCGCTTGAAATGGGGATCCCAAAGTCAGCGGCGACGAGGAGAAAAAAAGCTTTTCAATACAGCTCCGGCATTCATAAGGCATTATCAAAACTTGCTAAACTTAGAGGCTACACAAAGAGCAGAGCTAAGAGTCTTGGGTATGAAGGGTCAATTGAGGCTTACCTGAAAGATTACTTTTCTTAATCGAGGTGAAAATAAGATTCCCCTCAAGGCCTACTCAGGATGTTAAGCATCCTTCCCAGAGCTTCTCAGATCCTTCTAAGAGGCCTTCTTCCATACTTGTTGAAGATTTTAAAGTAGTACTCTAGGTTCTCTAGCGGAACATTATCCGGTATCGACCCAGTCACATTTATAAAGTAGCCTGGAAAGTGACCAGCCGTATTCAGGCAGCGCATAACTTCATCGTGAATATCCCTTTTATCCCCGAAGGTAAGCACTTTGAGATCCACATTTCCCATAAGAATCTTCTCATCCCCATACTTTTCAGCTATAAGCTTGAGATCACAGCTAGGCTCCATTATAAACCCATCTGCCCCAGCCTCCGCTACATCATCAACGATCTTTGTTATGTTTCCATCAGAGCAGAAGAGAACCTTTATCCCCTTACTTTTAAGTTCATTCCAAAGCCTCTTGTACCAGGGAAAAACATAGCGGCGAAGCCATTCAGGTGAAACTATGGGGCCTTCAGTCATGCAGATGTCATCGTGGCTTATGAAGACCTTAATGTCGCATTGAGCCCAAGCGCGAAAGTCACGTAAAGAAATCTCCGCAAACCTATCTAGTAACCGCTTGAATCTTTTTGGATCCCGATATGCAGCTTTCAAAGTCCACTCAAGCCCGAAGGTCATTACCGGCCACATAAAACATGTACAGTAGTATCCGCCTGGCACAAGCTGGTCTTTAAAAAGACGTTGTTGTTTCTCATGTTCATCTTCAAAAAATGCAACTACCTTATCGAATTGCTCATCGCTTAGATCCACATGTTCAGTCGGATCATAATCCAATACTTCCTCAACGGATGAAACTGGAATCGATTTTCTCCAGGTTGTAGGGAAAAGTTCCGACCAATCCTTTCTTTCGTCAAAAGTTTCACCGCGCTTCCTCGCTTCATCCCATGGATGCCAAGACTGAAGGGTCCAAAAGATCATATCAATATCGAGTTTCCTGTAGGTTTCAGCTAGAGCCTTCTGAGGAGAGCTGAAAGGGTTCCCTCCATAAAGTTTTGTGATAAGCTCTGTATGCATGATATACTCAATCTGAGCGATTCTATCCGACTCTTCTAAATAAATTGCTGATAACGCCCGGTCATACATGACAGATTCAACTAATTATTGTGGAATACCAAATTAAAAAATAGAATGGATAAAATCGAATCCTGATCTTTTCAGTTCTGGAGAGACGACTATTTTCTTATAGCCCCTCTTCCTGAAGGTATAAATCTCTGAATCTCATCTAAGGATATCTTCCGAAGCTTATCGCGATCTTCCGCTGGAAGCATTTTAGCTAGCAGATCCCTTATCCGCTTGGCTAATCGTCCGCTTGATTCATTTCCCGGAACAATCCTTACAAATATGCGGGTTTGATTAGCAATCGCTTGAGGCGGCCCCCCGATAATCTGAAGATCCTCATTCCTCTTTACTAATCCGATCGCTATCTCCAAAGGAACATTTCTGATGTAGTTTCTAGATCCATAAATCATGAAAGCTCCCTTTGACAGATACTCTCCTGAAGGAGGAGATTTGCTTACCTGATCTGGATGAACCCAATATACGTCTACGGATCCCAAGCCCTCTCTCCATGCCCTAGAATAGGAAGCTGCGAATTGAGCCGTCTCGTAAAGTGTCTTCTCCAGAGGCTGCTTATCTCCAGCCTTTAATAAGACGAATGGGGCTCCAGTGATATCCGCGTGAAAGACGAGGTCGCTAGGCTCCATGTATCTCTTTATAAGTATCTCGTTTTGAGTCTTGTCTCTGCCTCCTAAAACCAGAAAACCCTCTGAGGAGTGGAACCAACGGAACTTTTCATACCATTCTCTCCGTCTCATTTTTGGAGGTAGCCTGGACTCCTCTCCAGCCTGCTTAAGCATTTTAAGATTTAGCTCTTCAATCTTCATTCGGGTCTGTTCTAATGCCTTCTCCGCCCCCTTCGCTCTCTTCTCAGCCTTCTTAGCCATCTCATAGTACTTGGCTGCATTTTTTTGTGCTGAAACTCTTAGGTCGAGATCGAAGACTAAATCCTCTAAGGAGACCTGAAGCGTCATAGTTTTCGAATTCAAACCTTCAAAATATATCGCTGGCACACGTGACTCTTTCTTTTCCCTCATTAAAGTCTCCGCTATTTCTCCCCAGCTTTTTCCAGATCTCTTTTCATCCATGATTCTTTGCATGAGGAATTGAATCTCATTTAAGTGTAGATAAATCGTCTCTCCTATTCTTCTGTAGGTTTCAGCTAGCCTCTTGGATCTTTCCAGAGTCTTTTTCTGTTCTTCAAGGATCCTTTCTAATCGTGCAAGTTGCTGCTTAAATGTGGCATCAACTTCGGATATTCTTTCCTTCGCAAAGAGTCTAGCGTAGAACTCATCAAGAGCTTGATTAAAACTTTCAAATTCTACACTTTTCAAATTCGAGTATTTCCTCATCTCGACGGGGGCTACGTCGATGAACCTATCCTTCTCGTCAACGATTATCGAAGGCTTCTCATTATCAACTGAAGACTCTGAAAGAAGACTCCGTAAACTTTCATATATTAAATCTAGATCTTCATCTTTAAGAGTTGAAGATAATCTGTTCTTTTCAATACCTGCACGTGCAAGAATCTCTTCCGCATATTTTCCTCCGATTCCAAGAATCCTCGCTATAGACCGAACAACTTCTACATCATCACTTCTTATCTCCTCCAAGTCTCCACGTCGAATAGTTCTCGGATCTTTCCCCCTAGATGGCGGATACCGAAATCTCTCACCCCGTATGATGTTTCTATCTCTCATCCGCCTATAGGTCAAGGCATGCAGAATCTTATCTTCAGGATCAAGCAATATTATGTTTCCATCGCCGAAGAGCTCTATCACCAATCGGTACTCTCCAGCTTTAGTCTCTACAGTCAACTCAACTATTCGCTCAAAGTCATATTGTTGGATCTTCTTCACTCTACCATTTCGTAGATATTTCCTAAGAGCCATGCAGAAATCCGGAGGCTTGATTGGCTTCTCAAAAGCATAGCTGGTTATGTGTAGCCCCCATCCAGCTCTTATCAAAAGGTTTTTGACTATGCCCTTTACGTCACGAAGCTTTAAAAGCAGCGTCTTCTCATTTAACTGATAAATATTGCTGATTCGGGAGTCTTTAATAGTCATGTCTAACTCGGCGGCTATAACGGATATGTCGAGACTGCTCAACCTCTCCAATAATCTGCACCTGAGTAGATGTTAAATTGAAGCCTCTAGACATAATCTATATAGTTAAGGCGATGCTCGGCGCATTAACCGCGTTGATCTGTCTCCTTCTTAGAGTAGAGGATATCATCACTGCTGTAGGAATAGCCATGCTCGTCTATTTAAGTTCTGACAGAATCCTGAAACAGATATTCATTGAGAAGGTTGAGAAATCCGTAGTCACAAAGACTGGCATAGGCATCTTTATCATCACATGGCTCTTTCTATGGATCCTGCTATATACGTTTATGAAGAGCTTTCTGATCTGACATCTTTCTCCTCTTCCGTTCTCTCAACATTTTTTATGATTACACGTAGAAAGTCTGAAAGCGCCGAGAAGTATCCCCTATCATAATCCGCTTGAAATCTGCTTCCCGCATTCCTCTTGAAATCTTCATAATGCTTCTTTAGAGCCGAAACGTCGCTCATGTCGAGATTACTGAAAAACTCATACGATCCGCCGCCTGATCTATAGGACAAGATAATTCCATTCAAAGCGTCTAGATAGCCTTTATTAAATTCCCTCCTTCTATTCTGATTCATTCTTGTACGTATCCTCTGAAGAACCCTCTCTGCCTCAGCAAATTTACGTTCACTTACAAGTAGAAAGAATCGAGTCATTAGAACTAACGGGACATCCAACGCTATTATCTCCTTTCATCTTCCTCAACGTCTTCGATGCCGTTTTCAGTTATCTTAAAGACGCATTCTCCCTCAGGTAAATAGGGGCTCGAGACAAGCCTTGCGATTCTAACAGGTCCTCTCCCAGCCTTCCTAAGGTAGATCCGCGTGTGACTTGTATGCGCAACGATATGTCCCCCTATCGGTCGAATAGGCTCTCCAAAGAATACATCCGGACTTGACATAACCTGATTTGTAACGAAGGCGACGGCGTTAAATGCTCTGGCGAGACGAATCAATTTATGCATATGCTGATTCAGTTTCTGCTGCCTTTCAGCCAGGTTTTCTCTTCCGATATATTCGCTTCTGAAATGAGCGGTTAACGAATCTATAATGATCAGTTTTATGTTATTCTCCTTAATGATTCTATCAGCATTTTCAAGCAGAAACATTTGATGATCTGAAGTATAAGCCTCCGCAAGAATGATATGCTTAAAAGCCTCTTGAGGATCTAAACCCACATGTTCAGCCATCTGAGATATACGTTCTATCCGGAAAGTATTCTCAGTATCAATATAGAGGGCGCCGCCTTCTAATCCTCCCCTCTCCATAGGTAGCTGAACATTAACGCAGAGCTGATGCGCAATCTGGCTCTTACCCGAGCCATATTCGCCATAAAACTCCGTTATCGACTGAGTCTCTATTCCTCCTCCTAGAAGCGCATCAAGCTTTTTGCTGCCCGTCGTCAACCTTAAAATGTTTTGACGTTTCGTAATAAGTTCATCAGCCCTAATGAAGGATAAGGAGCTTGAGGCCCTAGCTGCATTGATTATCTCGAAAGCCCTCTTCTCCCCGATGCCGGCTTGAACAAGCTCACGTATCGTTGCCATAGCGAGAGACTCGACGGTATGGAAGCCTAGCTCACGCAGCTTCTCCGCCGTCGAGGGACCTACACTCGGCAGATCCTCAATGCGCATATATTTCTTTTCAGCATAATCACTGGCCATTTCTTCTCCAGGTAAATTGTAGATGGGGAAGATATTTAAATTAGACGAAAGAGACGAAAGATTCGCCGTAACTTGATGAATAGATGGGAAGGAGAGAATTGCCCAGCCTTGATTGTCTAATCGAAAACGTAGTTGTCAATCTTTTAAGGTTAGCCGTAACAGAACTTCCTGCAGATGTGAAGGCAGCCCTAAAAAAAGCATATGAGGAAGAGAGAAGCGTTACTGGAAAGATCCAGCTAAAAGCGATCCTAGATAATATCAGATTAGCGGAGGAGAGAGGCATACCTCTATGCCAAGATACAGGACTAATATCATTCTATCTGAAAGCCGGCTCTGAATTCAAAGGTTTAGATAGAGTTGAGAATGTTCTACGCAGAGCTGTTATACGTGCAACCCGTGAAATTCCGCTTCGCCCAAATACAATAGATCCATTCACGCAAAAAAACGCAGGCAACAATCTTGGAAGATACGTACCTTATATCCACTGGGAGGTCACAGGAGGCGATTTTCTGGAGATCACGGCCTTCCCAAAGGGAGGAGGATCCGAGAACATGTGTACTCTGAAAATGTTGAAGCCGGCTGAAGGGCTGGATGGACTCAAAAGATTCGTTATAGAAAGCGTAGTCAGAGCTGGCGGAATGCCCTGCCCCCCAACAATCATCGGAGTTGGGATTGGCGGCGGGGCAAACATAGCGATGGAGCTTGCGAAAAGGGCTCTTCTTAAACCGCTTGATGAGCAGAATCCTAGCTCTGTCATAAATCGATTAGAACAGGAGCTCTTAGAGGCTGTAAACAAGACTGGTATAGGCCCTATGGGGCTTGGCGGAGATTCCACGGCCTTAGCCTTAAAGATCGAGTATGCCCATAGACATCCAGCCTCATATCCTGTAGCAGTCGCGTTTCAATGCTGGGCTGCTAGAAGGGCGACGGTCCGCATCTATATGGATGGCCGCGTGGAATGTCTGTCTCATAAGAATCGAAGCCTCTTATAAAACTGAGTGATTAATACTCTGTGAGGATTAGAATGAGAAGGATTGAGCTCCATACACCTATTTCGGAGGAGGAGATTCGTAGATTACGTATAGGAGATCACGTCTTCATTAGTGGAAGAATCTTCACGGCTCGAGATGCAGCTCACAAAAGGATTATGGAATATGCATCGAAGAAAAAGAAGATGCCGTTCTCTCTTGAGGGTTCAGTGCTTTATCATTGCGGCCCGCTTGTCAGAAAAGTAAAGGATAAATGGGTTGTGCTTGCCGCTGGGCCTACAACAAGCATGAGGATGGAGCCATTTGAGGCTGAAGTAATTAAGAATCTCGGAGTTAGACTTGTCATAGGTAAAGGTGGAATGGGAGAAAAAACAAGAGAAGCTATGAAACTTTACGGCGCGGTTTACGGAGCATTCACTGGAGGAGCAGCAGTCATAGCTGCCGAGCATATAAAGGTTATAAATGTTGAATGGCTAGACCTAGGAATACCGGATGCTGTTTGGATCTTAGAAGCTGATGATTTCGGCCCCATTATCATAGGGATGGATTCTTATGGAAGAAGCCTCTATGAAGAGACAAAAGATAAAGCATTAAAAAGTTTAAAAGGCATCTTTGAAACTGTTATTTGATCTAAAACGATACTAGAATACATTTTTAGTTTTGAGAAGCCACAGCAGAGAACAATAGATCAGCGCAGCCACGGTTACCAATGTTAAGAGCGGAGCAAGTTTGGCGATAAGAATAGCTACTACGAGACAGACGGTCATTCTATCCTCAGTCTCAGGCTTCGCATTAAGCTCCGCGACTCTAAATATCGCTTCAGCTAATGATCTGAAGGGCTCAAATAAGCGGCTCACATTTCCTATCAGAGACTTTGCCTCACTAATTAGCGGAGAGTACGAGTATAAGTCTGGAATGTTGAATCCCCATCTATTTAGAAGAACCGCTATCGACTCTCCAGCAGCTAGGCTTAAATAATAAGCTAGATCCGCATTATCCTCTATTTTCTCATCCTTAATCATTCTAAAAAAGCGTTTGTAATAGTTGAGGCCTCCCCGCTGCTCAGCCAATCTGCTGACGATATAATATGCTGCGGCATAATAGTTTCCAACGTCTCGAGGGTTATTTCTAGGCGTCCATCTCTGAAGAAATCCGAGATCATCTCCAAATAACATTTTAACTTGCTGAATCTTGGTGTGAATCTGCTGCTTTAGCAAGATTGCACCCTCATAGTCCATTCCACTACATATCTCAATGCTGATGTACTCTGCCATTCCCTCGTGGAACCATAATAGTTTCTCAGGTGAAATACCGGATTTCCAGAGAAAATGATGAACAAGCTCGTGGAGAGCTATCACCTCAATCTGTCCCTCAATTGTCCGAGTATACATAATATTGATGTGAATATCACCTAATCTTTCGGAGGAAAATGGCACATAGCCTCCTATGCTTAATAAAAGATTAAATTCGGGAAGGAAAAACAATAATCGTGCGCTTTCAAGAGTGACGTTAAAGAGATCGATGAGATCATCATAAGTCTTGTTATAAAACTCTAGGATTCTCTGAGCAAATTCTACGTATCTCGTTGGGGTTTCGAAAGTGAAGATTCCGGAACGTATCTCAACCGTCTCGGCTGACTGTCTCTTCGTCCTAAATCCAATCTCTACTCTTAGCAGATTCTCTGTTTCAGGAATCTCGAAGGAAATAATATTTTTATCCTGATCCACGAGAGTCGGATGATAAACGGATGTAGAGCCGAGAACTATAGCCTCATCCCTATTTATGATGAATTCACTTGGTAGGATGACGGTTATCTCCGCTTTGCTTCCCTTCTCAAAGCCTATTTGTGGAGAAAAGAAGAGTCCATTAGGCTCAATTATCATTGCCGCCAAGGAGTGATTATACTGAATATTTATTTCAAACTCTTCTCCATCCGACCTAAAGGAAAAAAATAGCGCTTCATAAAAAGGGTTTGAGAATCCAGTAGTCTCGTAGGAGCTTCGCAGACACCATTCAATAACGCTCCCCCTTAAAGTTTTATTGATCCACCTAGAGAATTTTGGGACGAGAATCCAAGTTGACCCCTCATCTTGATCCGTACGATATAGGATGTTTACAAGGGTCGATCCATCATCGTCTATCACAAATTCATACGTGATTCTTCCAGCGGCCTGTGAAGATACATATAGCAGTGGAGATCCGCAAGTAACGATTAGTATAGAGACAAGAAAAAATGAGAGATATCGAGGTCTTTTACAGAAAATATGGATGGCCACGTCTATTATCCTCAATACTTCCTTTCACTACCAATCGTAACTAACGAAATCTTTAGACGCCTTCAATATTAGCATTGCGAATTAAAGGTTCCTTCTTTTTTCTGTAAGAACAGAAGAATCTAGAGATAACCTCCTTATAGAAACGTCACACGCAGAAGAAGGAGATCTCTAAAATCGCCTCTTCAAATCAGCATATTAAGGCTACATAAAAATTTGCTGAAAAGCGATAAGAGACGGCTCATTAAGGTTTATATGCAACGATAGTAAAATTTATATCCGAAGGAGATACTCAAGAATTTTGCTGGTATCCAGAATTGATGCACTTCCCCATCGAAAAGATGGGGGAGGAAGGGTGAAAGTGAGAGGACTCTTACACTCTCACGATGAACACCATGCATAGGCTCAACGTCAAACAGACGCTGGTTCCGAGTAAGCTCGACATGCCACGCCGTCTGGTGGATAGCTCGGCTCGGACGCTGAGGAAGGGCGTGACAAGCTGCGATAAGCCTCGGGTAGGCGCATGTAGCCTTAGATCCGAGGATCCCTGAATGGGACTTCCTATCCCTAAGGCCTTCGGGCTTTAGGGATGCTCCTACGGGAGCGGGAACCCCCCGAACGGAAACATCTTAGTAGGGGGAGGAAGAGAAACCAACCGGGATTCCCTGAGTAGCGGCGAGCGAAAGGGGAAGAGTCCAAACCAAACCCTGCAGGGAAACCTGTGGGGGATGTGGTGTTATGGGCCCAGCTGCCTCCTCCTCGGCGAAGCTGAAGTGGCCTGGAACGGCCCGCCATAGAGGGTGAAAGCCCCGTAAGCGTAAGCCGAGTGGAGTTGAGCTGGTGTCCCAGAGTACCGTACCCTGACTTGGGTGCGGGAATTCGGGAGTCACCAACTTCCAAGACTAAATACGTTCCGAGACCGATAGCGAACAAGTACGGTGACGGAAAGCTGAAAAGCGCCCCGGAAGGGGGGTGAAAAGAGCTTGAAACCAGACGGTTACAGACGTGTGCGGCCTGAAAGGGTAGATCCCTCCCGAAGGAAACCGCGGCGACGCGGGAGTACGAGGGAGGGG
>CAZEGS010000052.1:0-10580 GCA_964512445.1 uncultured Candidatus Bathyarchaeia archaeon | reverse complement strand
TCGGCGCTAACTGGAGCGGGGAATATCAGCCTATCGAAATGTGGATGCAGCTTCCCCCAAAAAGATAGTGGATCAATCTTTTCTTCAAAGAGGAGCTCTCCACCAGATTTTTAAGCAGATAATATTCGCCGACATGAACAGAATAGATAAAGCTTAAGAATAAAAGCGATTCATAGACGAGCGGATACGAAAATGACTCAAGACTTGAATAAAAAAGGAGTCACAGTTTCTATCCCAGAAGAATATTATGAAGGCTATACACTCTTCTGCCATACATATGATCCGCCAAACGTAGCTGTAGGCGAGCTTGCACATATATATCTTATCAACATGGAAGGCATAGTCATTCATGAATGGACGGCTAAAACTGCAGTTCAGCTCTTAGAGCTTCTACCTAACGGCAATCTATACTATACGACGAGGGACAGATCCGCTATTGAGCAGGCGGGACTAAGAGAGATAGATCCTGAAGGGAACATCGTCTGGTCCTTCCATTGCCGCATTGACCATGACTTCCACGTATTGGAGAACGATCACCTTATGATACATTGCATCATGGATAAGATGGTTCCCGAGATAGGGCCTGAACTGAAACGCTGCCCCTACATCATCGAGATCACACGTGATAAACAGCTCGTTTGGGAATGGTTCGGGGAAGAACATATAAAGGAGCTAGAAGATCTATGCGGCGTCAAGTTTCCATTAAAGAAATCCCAGTTTAAGGGATACCCTAAACATATGATTGGGCATCTTCTCTTCGATTGGGCTCACAACAATACATGTGAAGTTCTGCCTGAGAATCCCTCTGGAAAAAAAGATTCAAGATTCAAAGCTGGAAATATCCTCTTCAGTTACAGAAGCCTGGATATCATCGGAGTGATCGAGAAGGAGACTGGAGAAATAGTATGGGCTTGGGGACCAAGTGAACTTGACGGGCAGCATCAGCCAACAATGCTTCCGAACGGAAACATACTAATATATGACAATGGAACACGCCGCAGATGGTCTCGCGTGATAGAACTCGATCCGCTTGAAGAGGAGATTGTTTGGGAATATACTGGAACGCCTAAAAGAAGCTTCTTCAGCGCGTATATCTCAGGTGCTCAGCTGCTTCCGAATGGGAACGTTTTTATCTGTGAGGGTGGACCTTGCCGGCTTTTTGAGGTTACTCGTGATAAAGAGATTGTTTGGGAATATCGCAGCCCATATAAAGAGAGGAATACTCATGGAATCTATAGGGCTACGCGTTATTCTCCGGAATTCGTTAGGCCTCTGCTTAGAAGGGTGGGGAAAGAAGATGTTGATTGATTGTCATGTGCATAGCGTTGGTAACGAGAGCATCGATGACGTCATAAAGGCTATGGATCAGGCAGGAGTTGACAAAGCTATAATTTTTGCACCCTACCCAGCCTTTTATGGAAGAAGGAAAGTCAGCTGGGAACCGACGAAACTTGGAGAATTCTCTTATCCGGATGTCAATGATGAGATGCAGAGGAAATCCACGATCTTCATTTCCAGCCTTCAAGCTGAGGATCCTGATCGGATAATAGCCTTCGCTTGGATAGAGCCGAGGCTAAAGAATGCTGTTCAAAACATTGAAGAGGCAGTAACAAAGTATGAATGCAAAGGCATTAAGATGATACCTGACCATTGGTATCCATGGGAGCCGAGATTCTTCAAGATATACGAGAAGATCCAAGAGCTACACGTACCTGTAATTTTCCATTCAGGCATCCTCTTCGGATTTAAGGACTCGTCGAGGTTCTGTAGACCATGCAACTACGAGGTTCTGATAAACTTTCCTGAGCTAAAATTCGCTTTAGCACATATAAGCTGGCCATGGACGGATGAGTGCATAGCTCTTTTCGGAAGGTTCAGAGCGAATCTACGGGGAGCCATGTCTTTTGGGGATGAGAGGGCGAAAGAGATGCAGATGTACATCGACATTACTCCTGGAACCCCTAGATTTTATCGACGGGAAGCCCTTCGAAAGGCCTTAGCGTATGGATGTGGAGATTACATGATCTTCGGAAGCGATTCTACCGCTTCTAATTTTATGAACGCTAAGCACGTGGCGGAGATGGATAGAGGCATAATAAAGGAACTAGGATACTCAGATGAAGTAGTGCAGAAGATTCAGAGTAGAAATGTGGAGCGCTTTATTAGGGGATGAAAGAGCCGCCGATTTTTTCTTAGATGATGATGAGAAGCATAGTCCTTATTTGTCCATTCAACTTCGCCACTTTATTCTGAGAGAATCCCAGCCAGCTTATATTTTTCTAGGTCTAGTTCCTTTCTTATTTTCCATGATTGGTCTAGATCGATTGAGTGTATTCTTCCATCTTTTATTCCAACCATCCTCTTCTTCTCACCGTTAAGCAGGAGCTCAACGGCGTGATAACCGAACTGTGATGCGAGTATCCTGCTCTTAGCTGTTGGTATCCCTCCTCTCTGGATATATCCAAGCACGGTTAATCTCACTTGATATCCAGTTTTCTCAGAAATGCATTTTACAACTTCACGAGAGTCCCCCGCTCCTTCAGCCATAACTATGATCTCGGAGGTCTTTCCAGCCTCACGTGCACTCCGAACCTTCTGGCAGACGTTCTCCATATCGAACTGGACCTCAGGTAAAAGAATGATTTCAGCTCCTCCCGCAAGCCCCACTTCGAGAGCTAGAAATCCACGCTCTCTCCCCATCACTTCAACAACGAAGATTCTTTCATGCGAAGTCGCCGTGTCCCTTATTTTATCTATCGCTGAAAGAGCCGTGTTAACCGCTGTGTCAAACCCAATCGTCGTATCTGTCCCATAAACATCATTGTCTATAGTCGCTGGAACCCCGATTACAGGCACGCCGCTGACACGATAAAGCTCGCTGGCTCCCCTGAAGGTTCCGTCTCCTCCAATAGCCACAAGCCCCTCAATTCTGTACTCTTTTAGGGTTTCCGCAGCCTTTTCTATCCCTTCAGGCGTCTTCATCTCGTTACATCTAGCAGTCTTCAAGATGGTTCCGCCCAAGTTTATTATTCCACTAACCGATCTCGCCTTAAGAGTTCGAGTTTCGCCTCTGATTAAGCCAGCATATCCTCTCTCAAAACCGATGACTTCAAGACCATAATGGATGGCTGAGCGGACCACCGAGCGGATAGCAGCATTCATTCCTGGAGCATCCCCACCCGCGGTGACGACCCCTATTCTCTTCAAGGACATTTCTATCACCATCTGCCTCTCAGAATTCCTATGTGTACAGATATAAGGATTAGTAGAGTTATACTAAAAATATCGTATGTCTAGAAAAGACAAAGAATCCTTCTAAGAAAGATAGAGGCTCTTCTAAAATCTTATCCGCATCTATTTTGCGAATTCTATGAGGATCTTGTTAAGTAATCTATATAATCGGAGAAGGATGAATCTTTCTTTCGGGGCAATTCTATTCCGAGATTATTGTAAAGGCTCTCGATTATTAGATCTTCAACTATAATCGAGCCTGTTCCCAAAATCTGATGCAATACAACAGAAAACTCTTTACTTCTCTTAGGAATCTCTTCCCACTCTAATGCATAATTACTCTTCATTATGAGAAGAATCTTATTGAATGTTTTCTTCCCAAAGATATTTATCAGCACCTCTTCTATCGTTTTCAGAATGAGACCCTCAGGCCCTCTTGGAACTTCATGCATCACTTTCAAACCCGCGAGCCCTCCACCATTTCCTATATAGGAAAGATTAACATTTTCTGGAAGTTCTGATTTCTTTCACTCTAGACTCGATGAACTCAGCTACTTTTTCCTCGCTGTATCTTCTCTCTTCTTCTTGACGTTTTAGGTGTTTCTTTATCATCTTGTGAAGATCATCTATATTCACTGGTTTTATGAGGTATCCATCCGCTCCTCTATTAACTGCCTTTACGGCGTTTTGAAGAGATGGATATCCTGTAAGTATGATCTTGATCATTTCGGGCGAAATCTCTTGAAGCTTGTTTAAGAGGTCTATACCCTCAATGTCGGGAAGCTTGATGTCTATAAGGGCTAAATTATAATAGGCGGATGCGCTCTTTTTGATGGCTTCCTCAGCGCTCTTCGCTGTGTCAATGATATATCCTTTTTCTTCAAGTATAGTTGAGAGCGTTCTTCGGATAGCTTCATCATCGTCTATTATCAATATTCTTGGGCTTTCCGTCATGTCAGAGTCCTCTTGTTTATAGGAAATCGGCGAAAGAGGAATGTTTGCATTAAGCTTTTGTTCCCTCTAATAAATCGGTTATGAATTTTGAGTTCTTTTCTGAAATAAATAGTAAAAGAATATCTTTTAAAACGCAGACTTCCCATCCCATTCTGAGCTTGAATAGTATCTCTAATATTTCCCAAACGCGCCAAAAAGGACGATAGAATCTATCATCTTTATATCCACCTTTCGTATCTTAAAAGGTTAGACAAGACTTTGCGAGAATCAATGATGTCTCTGAGAAGCGGAGACGCTCTTTCCAAACTCTGCAGTCTTATAGTTCAGAGAAGAAGCGATCTAATGAAAGATTTTCATGAAGGACTGTTAAAATCAGCAATCTTTAAAGCTGGAAATATTGGAGGAGACATTAAGGAAATATTATGTTATATCCGTAAAGTCGGCTTAGAGCATTTTCCTCTACGTAGGATTGAAGAAATCCTCAAGGATCTAAGTAGGAATGGAACAATAAGTAGGAAGGGAGATAGATATTTTCTTCGAGAAACAGAGTTTAAGGAATTCGCTGGAATCTTCAAGAGACGAAGAGAGGCTCTTGAAAAGGTTAATTCTGAAATATCTGTTCGGATGAGGAGAAAGGGTGTTTCGGATAAGAATCTCAAAGCTGCACGTAAAGTATTTCAAAGTTTCGTTCATGAGTATCTTTATGCTGAAAGCAATCTCATAGCTGACGTATTATCTTACCGGAAAGAGGTTCATGAAGCATCATCTCCACTAGAAATTTTTGATTCTGCTCTTGATCATGTCAACGATGCAAATCTTAAAAGAACTGCTCGAAGAGTAATAATCGGTATTCTTACTTCTCCGGATAATAGGGAATTTATTCGCGTCATCTATGAGGCAATTTTAAATCTAACATGTCTGAGGATCCTCTCAGATGATACTTCAGGAACAACGTTGAAAAGGGATGATCTTTCAGGGAAAACCTTCATTCTCGACACGAACGTTCTGTTTCCTTTACTTATTCCAGATCATCCGCTGCATGTAGTGACCAGCAGAATTGTTTCGATCGCGGAGAAGTTGGGAGTGAAATGTGTATTTACGAAAAGGACAATGCGGGAATGGTTTGAGGTTTTAGAGAAGGCTAATCGAAGGTTTAGATTTCTCAATAGCACTAGGCCTAGCTTGCTTAAAGAGGTGGAAGATATCTTCATCTATTCATATTTTAGGAGAAAGAATAGTGATCCTTCGCTTACATGGAGCGAATATTATTCCCAGCTGAAAAATGTTGAGAGCCTTGCCAAACTCTCTGGAATTCTGCTATATGAAGAAAAGGAGGAATATACTAGTGACGCGGAGGGGCTGAAGATTATTGAGCATTTATCGGCAGATGTTTATCGTAGCGGAAGAAGAAGACTCGATATGAGATTTATCAAATCAAGAACAGTCTCCGAACATGACGCTTATCATCTACTTTTAGTTAGGAGACTACGAGAAGAATCTCCATCAAGATTTCCAGGCCTCTCTTATTGGTTTTTAACGTATGATTCATCTCTACTTGAAGCGGACAGGGCGCTTAGCATGCTTCTAGGATCTCCCCATGCAGCTCCGTCCAGCCTGCTTGTTGACACGTGGGTTCTGATGGCCGCTCTATTCTCATCCAGCCGATCTGAAATGGAGGGACTCGCCGAGATATTCACTGTTCTCTTTAGGAATTACTTCGCAGCGCCGCCTAAGAGACTCAGCGCTTCAATGGTTGTGGATGTTTTGAGCCCCTACCTATCTTATCAAAGCCTCTCAGATGACGACTTAAGAGCAGTGCTAGATGATAAGCGTATAAAAAGGCTCTATTTCCGACTTAGAGAGGCGAGATCGGCGAGTTCAGAGAAAGCTAGGCTGATATATGATAAGCTGCGTCGGCGAGTTGAAAATACAATCTGGAAATTATTGGAAAGGAGAACGAAGGAAATGGGAAAATCTTAGGTTACGAAAATCTTTATTGATTTGGCCTCTCAAAATTGCTAAATCCAGAAGGGATATACGAATTAAAACATTCATCTCAGTTTAAGTTTAGGGGAATCGAGACTGTGAATGTCGTTCCTTTTCCTGGATGGCTCTCTACTGATATTGATCCTCTATGAGCCTCCACTATACGTTTGCAGATAGCCAGCCCTAAGCCCATCCCCTTTGCTTTAGTTGTTAATAATGGTTTTCCGATTTTTTCCTTTATCTCCTCAGGCATACCTATGCCGGTATCGCTGAAGGAGAGCTTCCACATGCCATCCACGATTCTGCTTTCTATTTTGAGCTTTCCGCCGTTGGGCATCGCATCGAACGCGTTCTTAACAATATTAATAATTACTCTTTTCATCTTATTTACATCAACTTTTACTCTCGGTTCAGCTTGCACCAAGTTTATCACTTTTATATTTTCTGGAATGCTGAGCTGAGAGAGAGCTTCGGCTATGATTTTTCTGGGATCTGCGTTCTCTAGCTCAAGTTTTATCTCTTTGGAGTAATCTAAAAGGTCATTGACAATCTTATTCGAGTACTCTACGCATTCTTTGATTATCCTTAACATCTCCTTCATCTTCTCATCATCTACCGGCTTGAGCTTCTTTTCGATATAGTAAAGTGCTGCGGAGATCCCCATGAGCGGGTTTCGGAGGTCATGCCCTATCATAGCTGCTAATTCTCCTATTGCCGCCAGCCTTTCAGCCTCTCTCAGCTTTCTTGTCTGCTCTTCCACAAGCTTCTCTAACTGTTCAGAATACTGCTTAAGCTTGTTCTCCATAATCTTTCGTTCAGCGATATCTTTAGTTTCTATCACAAAGAATCGGGGATTTCCTTCCGCGTCTAAAACAACACTTGCGGAGAAATCAACGGGAAATTCATATCCATCATTAGTCAAAAATGAATACTCTATATTTCTGATGGATCCTTCACGCAATACATATTTTAGATCTTCCTTAAGCATTTTCCGATCTCTCGGAGATACAAGCTCGGTTATGTCTCTGCCTATAGCCTCTTCCTTCGATGGGAAATGATGCATCTCAAGCATCGCCAAGTTGCAATCGATAATTGTGCCGTTGAGATCTGTAACAACAATCGCGTCGGGCGAATACTCAAAGATGCTTCTCAACTTCTCTACATCCTTCATAAGGTCACGGGTCTGTTTTTCAATCAGCGTCAAAATCTCGTCTTTCTTGTATAAAAGTTCGAAAACAATAAGGATCATTGCGTCTTTTCCAAACGACAATGCATGGGCAGAGGCCTCAGCAGAGATTCTATCACCTAAGATAACCTCGGCTTTTATAGGCTTCTTCACGGCTTCAGCAAATAAGTCATCAAGAAATCTTCTTGTGAAGAGTTGCTTTCCCGCAGCTTTGATGACGCTGGTTATTTTATATCCGGCCAGTTTGCTCTTGTCGATTTTAAGAAGGCTTGTAAGCTTAGTATTTGCCTCTCGGAATCGGCCGTCTCTATCAATAATGGCGACGGGATTCGGGAATATCTCAATAATCTTCTTAATGATCTCAGCGGCTATCTGGGACTCTCTTGAGCAACTCGCTTTCTCGCAGAGAATTTGTTGACTTCTCTTATCCTTGAATTGCGGCATTATGTTCCCTTCTCTTATTCGTCTCAACGCTCTGCATCAAAGAGTGAACAGTAGAGATCAAATTATAATGAGATACTCTTGCATTCAACATGATTTACTGCAAAAGTTTTGGCCATCGAATATTTAACCTATGTGAACTCAAAATAAGTATCTTCGATTTAAAATTGAGAGACCGAATATTCTGCTTGTCAACATCAGCATAGGATCATCGATTAAAACAAAAGATAAAATAGGATGAATCTCTTCATGAAGAACAAATCATCATCTTAAAGAGTTATGGGTCATTCCGTAAGCAGATTCAAAGGTGACAAACTTGACCGAATTAAGTAGGGAAATCCTTGAGAAGTATGAGGAGGCAGGCAGGATAGCATCTAAGGTCAGGGAGCGTATGAAGAGCATAGTGAAGGAGGGAATGAAGATCATTGAGATCTGTGAAGAGGCTGAAGAGGCCATTAGAAGGATGGGGGGTAAACCGGCTTTTCCCTGTAATGTCTCGGTAAATGAAGTGGCTGCGCATTATACTTCGCCTCCAGAAGATGAGAGAGTTATCCCTAGAAGATCGGTTGTAAAGATCGACGTAGGTGTTCATATTGATGGATATATTGCTGATACTGCTGTTACCGTCTGCTTTAACCCCGACTATGAAGAGATGGTTCAAACTTCTCAAGTTGCATTAGAGACGGCTATCCGTACTATTCGACCTGGAATCTCCATTTCTGAGCTGGGATCGAAGATTCAAAGCGCTATTGAGAGGAGAGGATTTAAGCCGATATCAAACCTTACTGGCCATCAGATTGGACGATATATGATTCATGCGGGAAAATCTTTACCGAATGTCTCTACCATTTCTTTCAGGAAGGTTCGCGAAGGGGAAGTTTACGCTATTGAGCCGTTCGTCACAACCCTTGAGGCGGAAGGGAGAGTTACGGAGGGAAGGGAGGCGCATATATATAGGATTTTGAGAAGGAAAAATCCTAAGATGAAAGAGTCAAGGAGACTTTTAAGGTTCCTAGAGAGGAATTTTAGGACTTTACCCTTTGCAAAAAGATGGCTTAAAAGATATGGGCTTATGGATGAATCTGCCTTCACGGATCTGCTTGAATCTAGATGCCTAATGGCCTATCCTGTGTTTATAGAGGCAAGCGGCGAATGGGTTGCTCAATCAGAACATACAGTCTATATGAGCAAAAATGGACCTATCGTATTAACTTAATCTTAGGGGAATCTTAAAAACCCTTTTTCTTTTTTTCTTCAGATTCCCTAAATATCATGTAGATAAATGTTGATCCTTTGCATTTTGGACAAGGCTCGTCCTCTTTTAGGACATAGTCGCCTTCCCTAAATTCTCTTGTGATCTCATAGTTGCACTGAGAGCATCGAATCAACGTGGAGACTTTCGGCTGTTCGAAACCGAGCTTGAGGGGCTCCCTTCTTATCTGAAAAGCCATGTAGACTGAAAAGGCGATAGCGCTTAGGCTTAGAGTGAGAGCCAAGAAATCAGCGTATCCCGTCTCCTTATAAATTTTGAATATTTGAAGTATCGTGACGAATGAGAGAGCGATCAAAACTGTTATGATCGCTATTAGAAAGAAGGGTATTCTTCTCGCAGTGTTAGAGTTGCTCCCCATATAGGTCGCCTACTGCGCTATTCCAATAGTGTTTCCTATACCTGCAATAATTATTTGATCGCCCTCTTTTGTCATTTCAAGAATTATCCTTTTTATTCTTTTTATAACTTCATCAACGCTGTTAGCTATCTCTTTTCTCATCGTTGAGACAACATCTTCTATGCCCTCCTTTATCAGGATCGCGCTTAGCGGGATCTTATACTTTGTTGCAACCTCTTCAACCTTGTATTTATCTACTCCAGGCCCTCCTATGGCAACACCGGTACCCTCAATAACTTCTCCAGGCTTCTCACCTTCGAGTTTCTGAGCAGCATCTATAACTATTATTCTACTAACCCTACCCTCCTTTTCTTCAAGCAATTGCCTTATCGCTTCGCCAGGCTTACCCACATTTCCTCCAGGCCCCTTCGCCTTAACTACGTATGTCATTCTTCCCTCTATTGGAACCTCTCCAACAACAGTGTCTCTTACTATCTCGTATCCCTTCTTTCCATACATCAGCCTCGCAGCTACCAAGGGACCGATTCCGTCACCTATCGGCTGGCCTGTTCTGAAGGCTGTTAAGGCGCTTGCAAAAGCTTGAGACTCTTTCATTATTTGGGGAAGAATCATCTGAAGCTGCAATATAATATAGAAACTTGAGGTCTTTTTCCCCATGAGGTAGAAGTGCCTGACTATTTTATACGTTTGGTTCAGTGCTAAAGCAGCCTCAAGCATATTGGCCATATTATTTATTTTTGTCTCATCCGCGTCGGGAATCATTAGTTTAATCTCATCTTTAAGTCTGAAGTCACGAACATCGATTAGATGCTCTAGCCGCTTTATGATCCCTGAAGGGTCAAGACTAACTGGGGGAATATAGACATGTTCTAAAATACGATCAACCCTTTCCGTCGGGTCGTTGTCTCCTTTACACATCTTCTTAATCGTGGATATAGCTATCTCTCTGCCTCGATCTCTGATGAGCTTTAGCCTAAAGAGTGAGCTTTCAATCTCTCTTAGCATGATTTTAACTTGGAGCTTCTGTCCATACAGCATGTATAGGACAAAGAAGGCTAACCAAAGAATCTGGACAATTAGCCCTATCGTATTATCTTGGGAAGCAAGTCCCTGTAAGGCGTCGAAGAGCGACTGAATTATCATCGAAACAT
>CAZEGS010000051.1:9019-10638 GCA_964512445.1 uncultured Candidatus Bathyarchaeia archaeon | reverse complement strand
CCTCTAGGGTCCCTCCATGCCCAACATGCTTAATTCCTAATATACGTTTTATCCAAGCCGCAACTTCATGACTTGTCGGTCCAGGAGGTTTATCTAGATTTATCACGCCGAATCTAACAAGATCGGGATATGGTCTTTCCTCTGGTTTACATCCGAAGTTCGGATCAGTTTCTGATTCAGATTTAACCAGAAGCTTCCTTTTCACGGTCCATGGAGCAGGTATCCTCGGCATTTATATTCCTCGAGAAAAGAATGATATTGAAAAGTTAAAAAGGCTTGTCTATCCTCCCTATTCCTTTTCCTTCTCTTTCGCCTCTGCTTTTTCGCTTCGGCTTTCTTTCTCGGCTACTCCTAGCGCCTGAAGTACTTCCTCGTCAGATGCTCCCCGCCTTACATCGATCTTCTCCTCTGTAGGGCTTAAATGTCTTATATTTGCTCGTCGACGCTTAACACCCGTGAGAGACTTCGGCCCCGTTATCAGCACGAAGTTTTTATCAATCAAATCGACAATGACACATCGTTTCCCAGCTTCACGTCCACGAGTCTTAATGCAGATTCTGCCAACCTCGATAGCGGGCATGATCCGACCTCCCTATTCCTCTTTAGGAAATAAGAACTTCTACATAAATGTTGAGGAGGTTTCTTTTCTAACAAAAAGGTTTTATACTCTTAAATTCGATGAATGTGCATCCGATAAGGTAGAGAAGGCAGTCTCATCAGTATGAGGGAAGGTTATGAAGCCGAAGGTCTTATTGCCTCCAAAATGGGGAACCCATATTGTCTACAGAAAAGCTCTGGATATATTGAAGGACGTTGCAGATATAGAATTCTTCTCTGAGGAGAGATATGAGGAACAGCTTGCAGAAGCTGAGGGAATGGTAGGCTATGGAGTCGGTGAGGAGACCCTTAAAAAAGCCCCAAAATTGAAGGTTGTTGCTAGGCATGGCGTAGGATATGATGACTGTGACGTGGAAGCATTGACCAGGCACAAAGTGTATCTTGTCTATACGCCTGGAGTTCTCTCAGACTCGGTTGCGGATATGACCCTGGCGCTTTTGCTGGCCTGTAACAGGAAGATAGTTCAAGCCGACAGATATGTAAGGGAGGGATGGGCTAAGGGGGGACCGGGATACCCAGATTATGGCATTGATCTTAAGGGGAAGACCATCGGGATAATTGGACTAGGTCGAATCGGATATGAAGTAGCTAAGAGATGCGTGAAAGGTTTTGATATGAAGGTCATCTATTATGATATTCGCCGCAACGAGAGGGCGGAGAAGGAGCTGGGTGCAGAGCTAAAAAGCTTAGAGGATCTTTTGAAAGAGTCTGATTTCGTCTCGATTCATCTGCCCTTAACACCGAAGACTCGTGGACTAATCAAGGAGGAGCATCTTAGATTGATGAAGAAAACGGCATATCTGATAAATACTGCAAGAGGGGCGATAATCGATCAGAAAGCCTTGACTAAAGTCTTAGCGGAAAAGGCGATAGCCGGTGCGGGATTAGACGTCTTTGAAAAGGAGCCGGTTCCACCGGACGATCCGTTGCTTAAGCTAGAGAATGTCGTCTTAACCCCGCATATAGCCTCTCTAACAAAGGATGCGAGAGAGGCGATGGCG
>CAZEGS010000051.1:0-8919 GCA_964512445.1 uncultured Candidatus Bathyarchaeia archaeon | reverse complement strand
TTTATATTGTTTTTTGCAAATTATTTTGAAACATGTCTTCCATGTATGCTATTGCGGAACTTAAGCAGCAGCAAAAGAAGCTTATGCAGAGGATAAATGAGCTAAGGGAAGAGAAGAAAAAAGTGGATGAAAAATACTCGTCCATCAAGGAAGAGGAAAACAAGATTTACGACGAAATTCGTCAGTGTCGAGACATGTATAAATATAATCGGCTTCAGATGCGGTTAAACGTTATCTCCAATCAGAGAAGAGCCATAGAGCAAAAGCTTCAAGAGATTGAAAAGAAATTGAGAGGATACGAAGAGGAACTTGAAAGGGTAAAACGGAGAATAGAATATTTGAAGCCGAAGAGGTAAAAATTTTTCCTCAGCGAATATGGCTGGAAAGTCTATTTTTGGCGGGAAATTGAAAAAATAATTAGTATACCTTATTGCGGATAGGACATAAACTGGGAGGAATTGAAGAGAGATGAACGTGATAGTTATCATGCTTGATAGTTTAAGAAAGGATCATGTTGGATGCTATGGTAACAAATGGATCCATACGCCGAACCTCGACAGATTCGCGAAGGAAAGCGTAGTATTCACTCGAGCTTTCCCGGAAGCTCTTCCTACGATTCCTGTTAGAAGAGCTATGCACACGGGCATGCGTACATTTCCTAACAGAGGATATGTACCTAGGAAAGGTGATAATGTGAAGATTCCTGGATGGGAGCCTATTCCTGAAAGTCAAGTGACTATGTCTGAGATATTTAGGCATGAAAAATATCTAACCGCGCTTTTCTGTTCCACCTATCATATGTTTAAGCCTTCGATGAATTTTCACCGGGGCTTCACGCATTGGGAATGGATACGTGGGCAAGAGCATGATCCGTACAGAACCCCCATTAAGGGAGACATAGAGGACCCAAAGAATCTCCCCTGCGATCTAGCCTTCGGATGTGTTGGGCATGGTCTTGACCGTTGCCTAGCGAACATGCAGGATTGGAGGGGAGAGGAAGACTGGTTTCCAGCTAAAACCTTCGGCAAAGCTATAGACTGGCTTGAGAGAAACAAGGACGCTGAGAAGTTTCTGCTGGTTGTCGATGAGTTTGATCCCCATGAACCCTGGTGTGCTCCGAAACCAATATTGGACCTGTATTTTGATACTGAAAAATATGAAGGAAGACGAATCATAAATACTCACAGCGGACCCTTTAAGTTCCGAGAAGGCGAATTGGAGTATACCCGAGCCCAATACGCTGGGGAAGTCACCCTAGTCGATAAGTATGTCGGTAAGCTCCTGGACAAGGTTAAGGAGCTCGGCTTTTGGGAGAACAGCATAATAATGATCATGTCTGATCATGGACATCCAATAATGGAGCATGGTGTTCTACATAAGGTTCCTCCCCTATGTCTATATCCCGAACTAACAGATCTTGTGTACATGATCTATCATCCTGACAAGGAGTATGCGGGAACAACTTGTGATGCGTATGTAAGTACGCATGATGTTGCTCCAACGCTGCTGGCTCTCGCCGGGGTCTCCTCTCCCGCTAAGATGGAGGGAAGAAATATCTGGGAATGGGTGACTGGAGAAAAGGAGGATCGAAGAGAGTATATAACCTCAATTTATGGTGGATATGTTTGGTGTCGTGATGAGGAGTATGCATACATCGCTAATCTCGATGGAGGCGATGCTAGACTGCATGATTTACAGGAAGACCCAGATCAGCATCAGAATATAGCGCAGGAAAAACCGGAGATATGTGAGAAGATGTATAAGCGTATATTATCAGATGCGGGTGGGGCTCTTCCGCATTATCAGATTCGCCGACCAGGTTTGCCATGGTATGATTCAGCATGGATATAATTTTTTTGTAGAGTGAAGAAAAAAGATGTAAGGTTCACTATATTTTTGTCCAGTACCTTAGGTATCTTTCTTCTGTCCCTAATTCTCGAAGGAAACTGAGAAGCTTTTTATGTAGCTCTTCAGCCACATCTCTCTCTTCTTCAAAGACGTTTCTTTCTTGATTGGGATCTTTACGCAGATTGTACAGTTCATTTCTGATCTTTCCCGCAATCTGTTCAAGTCTCTCAAAATTAGCTCTTCTGCCAGGATTATCTTTCAATGCATCCTCCACTTGACCTGCATATATAAAAGCCCATTCATGCGTGGTAACGGTGATTCTTTGTCCCGAAACTGGACCGTGAATTATGCTTGGAGAGGTGACTGCAAAGTCACGCCATTCCACTTCTTCTCCACGTAGAAGCGGAAGCAGAGATCTTCCATGCATTGGCGCCGGATTTTTTGCTTCTAACAATTCGAGAATTGTAGCTGTGATATCTGGAGGCTGAACGAGAGCTTCGCATCGTTTGCCTCCCTTGATTTCGGGATGATAGATTATCAGCGGGACATGAGCTACCTCCTCATAAAGCGGAGAGCTACCGGCAGCCATAGGCTTTATGATTGATTTTCCAATAAGACCATGCTCTCCATGATAGAATCCATGATCGCTTGTGAAGATTATCGCCGTATTCTCTAGAAGCCCAAGATCCTCAACCTTTTCAAGAAGCATGCCAATCCATCTGTCGACAAGCGTAACTTCGCCAGCATATAAAGCCCGGCAATGATTTAGTTCTTCCTCAGAAAGATAGTCACAAGGTCCATAGACGGGATAAATAACTTCTTCGCCTTCATAACCCGGGTCATACATGTCTACGTACCATCTTGGAGGATCCCAAGGCTCGTGGGGGTCAAACGTGTCAACATGCAGAAAGAACTTTTCATGCTGATCATAGTTCATCTCAAGCCATCTTGCAGCTTCAGTCATGGTTTGCGCAACAAAATAGTCGCTCTCATGTCGACGTAACGAGACGTTCCGCAGATATTGAGTAACCGTTCTCTCCCCATATCTAAGCTTACTTGGATCACATGGCAGCTTAACCCTGAGCGGAGCGGTCATATACCTATCATTCTCTTGTCCACGTATCCATAACCATCCGTCGAATCCTCTGTCATAGTTGAATCCATCCTTTAGCATGTGAGGTGTATCTGCTATCAGCTGTGTTACGCATCCAGATTGACGAAGCATCTGAGCTAAAACCATCTCGTTCTTAGGAAGAGGCGCCCAATCCGAATATATGAAAGTGTACCTTCCAGTATAGAGGTCATGGCGATGCGGAACCGTTGGAAAGGAAGCTGCGTAGGCTCTCTCAAAAACGGTGGCCTTCTTTGCGAAGGCGTCTAGATATGGGGTTTTAATCCAGTCATTTCCATAGCATCCAAGATGGTCATATCTGAAGGTGTCAGAGACTATAAGTATCACATTCACGGCGGATATGCCTCCTGATAATCGATAATTCAACCGTTTCGAAATATAACATTTAGTAGAAAACTCTGCATTGCTAAGCAATATTATCCCTCTAAATTCGAGGCGTATAGGCCATAGAGCCTCTTAGAAGAGTCTTTTTTGAGCCCTACTGTATGCCGCTTTTATCCTTCTTGCAGGTGCCCAGGATCTACGGACAAAATCAGGATAATCATCATGTCTTTTAATCCATTCCTCAAGAAACTTCAATGTCCGTCTATCTGACGCGTAGCCTGAACCAATCTCTCCATATCTTTTGCAGAGATCTTCAATTGCTCTATCCCGCTCTACCTTTGCAATGATTGAGGCAGCGGAGACCACAGGGTAAGTCTTGTCAGCTTTATGTTCCGAGATTATCTTAACCTTAAAAGTTAGCTCTTCATAGATGTGACGGCTAAACCTTTCCGGTAAAACATCTGAGGCGTCAATGTAAGCTATATCTGGTCTGAGACGTGAAATCACTTCAGCCATGGCTTTAGCCTCAAGTCTATTCAGACGATGTAGCTTTCTTCCCGTTTCAACAACGTGGTCGATTTCCCTCGGAGACAGCTTTACTATATGATGATCCTTCACTATCTTGAGAATCTCAGCAGCTAGATACCTTCTTCTCTCAGGCATGATCATTTTAGAATCTTTAACTCCCAACAGCGTAATCTTTTCTAGAGTCTTCTCGTCGACAAGTATCCCCGCAATCACGAGAGGACCTATAACGGCGCCTCTTCCAGCATCGTCAACTCCAGCTATTAGCATATTATTCCTCTCATTCTAAAGGCTCAATTCTTCATAAAGAGCTTTAAAACCTCCTCGATCACCCAGTAAGGTTGCATGCGAATCTTAAAGGCACTCCCTTCTTTAGTTTGATCTAAACTTATCTCTCATGGATTTCCTGAATTTTCTGTATAATAATTTCTGGTAAACCTTCTCTGTTTTCCCTCGTCACCTCAAATATCACGACATCTTGTCTTTCTTTAATCTTTGAGATAAATGAAGTCTTAATTCTATAGTGAATTGTTCCGAGAACAATCTTGTCGCTCTCTAATGCTTCGGAAACGGCTCTCTTGAAAGACTGAGAAAAAAGCTCCATTGGGCCTACCTCATCAATCACAACAACATCTGCCTCTCTAATCGCTTTTAGAATAGCTTCAACGCCGATTGATTCTAAATCCCTCATGCATACCCTATACTTCCCGATCCTTGGGCCTACAGGCTGTCTTATGTGAGCAAGCCATCCTTCCCTTCCATCTTCTAAATCAATCACTTTAAAGCCTACGCGTGATCCATCCTCCCTAACTTCCCGACTGACTAATCCTCCCACCTTCAACCCTCGCTTCTTTAAGCGTTCAACAATCCTGAGTAGAACTGTTGTTTTACCAACTCCCGGCCGTCCCGTTAAAAAGAAAGAGACCTTCAACGCGAATCACGGAATCATTCCTATCATAATCTTTGAAATAATCAAAGATCTTGAGAGGCTATCTGTGAAGTCTTTAATAGCCTTCTTAGCGAAGCTAAAACTGTTTCAGTATATCCTCCTCTTCTATTATGCTGTTACAGTAATGGCATCTCAGCCTAAGAGGATCCTCTTGTTCAACATAGAATGTTGGTTTAACTGGCTCGCTTGTACTATTTGAGATGCATGAAGGCTTTATACATTTGATTATTCCTTGAACTACGGGTGGAAGCTTCACTTTTTGCTTTTCCACAACCTTATAATTCCGGATGATGTTTATTGTAGCTCTCGGCGATATTAAAGCTATCTTATCAACCTCCTCGGGATTCAGCTCCCGCCCCTCAATCTTAACCATATCTTTTGTCCCGAGCTTCTTGCTCGGCACGTTCATAGCTATCGTTACAACCCCTCCGGAACGTCCATTTATGCCTAAGATCTTGATCACATCTAATGCACGTCCCCTCGCGATGTGATCTATAACTGTCCCATTTCTGATTTTTGAAACTTTGAGGGTTCTTTTAGACATGAAGATCAACCGTTTCATACGTACCTGAAAAACCAAATAAAGGTTTCCCGGGAGAAACCTTTCTCCACATATTTTCCAGAAAAAAAGAATTGTTCGGACGTCTCTGTATAATATGCAAACTTGATCGCTAAGGTTTAAATCGTATATCCATGTATTTGCTTTTAGGTGGTCTCTCTGCATGAGAAGAGATTACGACTTCACTAATAGAGACATAATCTCGATCAGAAGCTTTACTCGAGAAGAGATCGACTATATTCTTGAAGTCTCAAATACGATGGAGCCGCTTGTCGAGAAGGGATCCGATATGCTCCGCGGAAAGGTTTTGGCGGAGCTCTTCTTTGAGCCGAGCACCAGAACAATGCTCAGCTTCCAGACGGCAATGTATAAGCTAGGTGGAAACGTGATAGGTTTCGCTGAGCCTGGAGTATCATCTGTCTGGAAAGGCGAGTCATTGGCTGATACTGTAAGAGTAGTTGAGAGTTATTCGGACGTAATTGTCCTTCGACATCCACTTGAGGGAGCTGCGAGATTCGCAGCTGAATACGCCAAAGTCCCCGTTATAAATGCTGGTTCTGGAGCTGAGGAGCATCCTACACAAGCGCTTCTCGATCTTTATACTATCCTTAAGTATAAGGGCAGAATAGATGGTTTAAACATAGTCTTGATGGGCGACCTTCGCTATGGCAGAACTGTTCATTCCCTCGCATACGCTCTCTCGCTCTATGATGTATCTCTCAATCTTGTTTCACCAGATCTCCTCAAAATGCGGCCGGAAGTTATCGAAGATATTAAAGACCGCATAGAGGTCTCGGAGCATACAGACCTCATGGATGTGCTTCCCGATGCAGATGTGCTCTACGTTACACGTATACAGAAAGAGAGATTCCCAGATCTCGCAGATTATGAAAAGGTGAAGGGAAGCTATGTAATCGACTTAAATGTGCTGAAAAAGGCAAAGGAGGATCTGATAGTATTACATCCGCTTCCAAGAATCGATGAAATATCTGTTGAGGTGGACTCAACACCATTCGCAAAATACTTTGAGCAGGCTAGGAACGGGGTTGTTGTCCGTATGGCTCTTCTAGCCCTTGTTCTAGGCGCGATTAAATGACCTTGAATCTCAAGAAGCCTTAAGGGATTGATCATTCCAGTATTGACGGGTCTTCAAGAAACGAATCTTAACCGTTGTGTCTCCATGCCTAACCTCAGCTGGGAAGCCGAGCCTACCAGACCATTCTGAGACTCTCTTCAGCATATCTCGGTTTAGAGCTCTAAGCGGCGTTATGTACAGAATCGATATTCCATCTCTGCTTTCTGAGCTTAGAAGTTTGGAGAATACTGGAAGCAGTGCAGCCTCAGTTTTTCCGCTTCCCGTCGGAGCGATCAGAAGAACATTCTCTCCTTTAAGAATTGGAGGAATTGCCCTTTTTCTGCGGTTCGGCAGGTTTAGAAAATCCGAAATCATCTAGTATGGAGCGGATTTCCTCTGTAAGAAGTGAAAATACCGTTTCATCTAAGATGAATCTACCTCTGAAAACTGTCTTATACTATTATTTGAGACATCCTCACTTTTTATCCTTTCCTAAATCCTCTTAGGTATTTTAAGAGCTCCTTGAATGCAACTTTGAAGCCGTATGCAAACTTTTTATCTCCGGTTTTTAGACTTTCCTCGATATCCTCTAGACTCATGAAAGACCCTTCGGTTATCTCTTCTCTGCTGATTTTGATCTCCCCATCATATCTGCAGATATAAATCATGGAGATCTCCCGCTCAGTCTCCGAGAAACTCCTTATTTTGCCGATCCTCTGTAATGGAGCATCGATGTTGAGCTCCTCCTTCAATTCCCTTTTTGCAGCCTCTTCATAATCTTCGCCGTAATTCACATGTCCAGTTGCTGAAGCAGTGTAGAATCCGGGATAAAGATCCTTAGAGAAGGATCTTCTCTGAATGAAGATCTCACCTTTCCTGTTCAAAACGAAAACGTAGACCGAACGATGTATCAAGTTAGGGTTAGAATGACATTCCTCTCTCGTAGCTTTCCCAACGAGATTATCATTTTCATCAACAACATAGAAGAATTCATCCATTCGCTGCATCTTCCAGGCTGAATGCTCAGAATTTCGGTCCGCAACCCATCTCTTCCAGAGCTCGACATAGCGCTTCTATATTCTCGATTGGTGTTGGAGGGTATATGCCAGCCGTAATCATCAGCCCGCCTTCTGGAGAGCTGAGCTCAGATATAACGTGTTTAATATGCCTCTCAACTTCACTCGGCTTGCCGAATGGAATTATCTTTTGCCGATCTATATCTAGGTCTATACAGACTTTGCCTTTTAGATTCTTCTTAATCTTATCCAAGCCATTAACGAGATCCTGAAGATTAAGTATTGTAACACCAGCTTTTATCAGATCCTCAGCGACCTCCATTATGTGTCCATCACTATGGAAATGAATGTGAACCTCCCTTTCCCTTACGGGTATAAACATTTTTTCATAGGCGGGAGCAAGATATTTCCGAAAGATTCTTGGATGAACCGTAAGTCTATCTTGCATTCCCAAGTCGTCTCCACAGGTCAACAGGTCGATTCCAACATCAAGCCATCGACGAATCAGTTTCAGATTATAATCAACAACGATGTCTATCAAGATTTGTAGCTCAGGCGGCTCAATTATGAAGTCTTTCATCAAGTTACTGAAGCCTCGAAGATAGTAGAGGCGTTGAAAGAAAAATCCGTGCGGGCAGCTTCCAACAACTAATCTTCCTTCTTCCTTTGCTCTCCGAATTCTCTTCAGAGCTTCCTGAAAATCTCCCGGTCTTGGGGGAAAGCCTTCTTGCGGAAGATTATTCAGCATTATGGGATCTGGAGGCTTATACGATTTGAGATTCGCCCAATCCTCAAGAGGATGCTTCACAACCTGTCCTTGCAAGCCGTCTACTAGAAAGGTCCAGACACATCCCCACTCATCGGTTATTTTGTTCCCAACTCGTCTAACACCAACATCGTCGAAGTCTCTGCTTCCTCTCTCGTATCTTCCGAAGATCCTCGGATACCTAAGCACGAGATCCTCCATTCTTTCACGATATTTCCTCCATAGGGGAGGGGAGATGGATACACTGCAGGGAATCCATTCCGGCCTATCCATCTCAGCAGCCTTCAAGAAGTTTTCACGCGTATTCATGAGAGCCAACCTCGCAATGAGCATTTAGGAAACTTATCTTTCATTGCTTTTAATGCTTAGCATTAAATTATTACGATCACTTCTTGTCATACTCCCACTTTTCAACTGGAAGCCCAGTCTCATATAATAGAACTCTAGGTTCATAGCCGTCATCTCTTCTAGGCCGAGTCTTCCCGCTTCCATTCCATCCCATACGCAGTCTCTTCTTCCATGGTCTCCGCTCCCATATGGGTCCACGGAAGATATCCCGGGTCTGATCCATCCACTTCAGAAGTTCATCGTGTAGATGATCTCTTATCTCATCATGTTCAGGAGAATCTATGAGGTTGATCAATTCTTGGGGGTCCATCTTCAAGTCGTATAGCTCATCACTACAGTGGAGGTTGATTACTAGCTTGTATCTTCCATCAAATATG
>CAZEGS010000050.1:0-10681 GCA_964512445.1 uncultured Candidatus Bathyarchaeia archaeon | reverse complement strand
GGTCGTATTTTAAGAAAAGATCATAAACAGCATTCACGCTTCCTTCAATGGAGTTCTCTATAGGAACTATTCCAAATTCTGTTCTATTCATTTCAACACTTCTAAATACATCAGAAAAACTCCTACAAGGCATAGGCTGAGCTGAAGATCCAAAGTATGAATAAACGGCGCTTTCGCTGTAGGCTCCCGGCTCGCCTTGATAGGCAACCTTAATCTTCCTATCACTTTTCATCACAGTATTCCTCAGCGATCTACTCCTCTACATTTACGTCTCTTTCCTTTTGCATAATCTGAATTAAAATACCTTTTGGTATTTCTTTCTTAACTGGCGGACGCTAGTCCTCCATTATTTTTCGAAAAAATTATGAAAAATGTAAAACCGGAGAGCTGGGAGACAAGTCTCTTCCATCGGTTCTGAAAGTGATGATAGATCTTAGGATTTTTCCTCCTCAAAAGCCTATAAATATCACAACTGATGTGGAGAAGACCCGAAATATCATAGAGCTGATTTTTTCAATATTAGCATAGACTTTAATCTCGCTAGATACGGATTCAAAGATCAATCTATCCATCCTTTCTTGTAGCCTTCATCATACATTGCAAGAATATTCTCTATAGGAGTGATGGGTTGAATGTTATGGCAGGGAGCTAAGATGTAACCTCCATCTCTACCTAGGATCATAAGATTCTCTCGGACTTCTCTTCGAACATCATTTTCTGAGCCGAATGCTAATGTCTGCTGATTATCCATCGCGCCGTGAAAAACAACTTTATCCCCAAAGTCGCGCTTAAGAGATTTACGATCCATATCCTTGCATCGCCATTGAATCGGGTTCAGAATATCTATGCCCGCTTCAATCATGTCTGGAATTATCCTTCTTATTGATCCGTCACTGTGAAAGAAGACGTAAACCCCATTGCGGTGAGCCAAATCAATCATCTTCTTCATTCTGGGAATAAAAAACTCACGGATATGGTCAGGTGAGAATAAAAGCCCGGTTTGAGAGCCGAAATCTTCGGCAACATAGCTGAGCATGATCTTTCCCGGCACTTCCTTGTATATAAGCCGCGTATTTTCATAACAAAACTCAAATAACTTATCAAGACAGTAATGTACAATATCCGGATGTAGAAAAAGGTCAATGAAGGCTTGCTTCTGTCCACGAAGATTTTTATAGATAAGAAATGGTTCCGACCCGCCTCCTCTAATCGGGTAATCTTCATACCCGGCTATCTGATCCGGAATTACAGAATAATCATATAGATCAACGGTTGGCCATTCAAATTTCCTCTTAATCTCACTGACAGAGTTAAAATTAGCTAGAGGATGATATACGCATTCCCTATATGTGCCTGTTCTATACCTTACATTTCTATAGCGGCATCCATAAATGTCAGAATCCTCAGGGATCGGCGGCCCGATATATTTAGGATTCACCGTGATAACGGCATCTATATGCAAACACTCGTACATCTCTTTGAGACTTCTAACAGAGAGATGCTTCATAAGCTTCTCCGTTACTTCTGGAGTAGCCCAATAATCCATAGGAACACGATCCGGCTTCCGCCGTTGGAGAACTGCTAGCCACCGCTCTTTCGGAGTCATACTTTCCTCAAACATTTCTTCTCAGCAAGACTAATTTTTCATAAGCATAACATATAGAGATATCTCTAAACCCGAATTTTTCCATTGGAAAGAAAAGATAAAAGAGTCTATTGCTGAAAAATTCAATCATCTTAGGTTAGTTATCGAGGTGACTTATTTGGAGCTAAGATGGGATCCGATAATGAGGCAGTGGATCATAGTCTCGGGTGAAAGAGGCAAACGTCCCTTGCTGCCAGAGAATTACTGCCCATTCTGTCCCGGTTCTGAAGAGATACCTAAAGGAGACTGGATGGTGCTGAGCTTACCGAATAAGTTTCCAGCTTTAAAGCCTGAACCTCCGCCTCCAAGTATAAAGTCTGATAGGCTATACAGGGTCCGTCCGGCTAAGGGCGTTTGTGAGATCGTAATATATACTCCCAAGCACGACGCTACTTTAGCGGATCTAAGCGTGGAAAACATCAAAGACGTGATTGATTTATGGACGCGAAGATTTGTAGAGCTCGGAAGTCGAGACTATATCAAGTACGTATTCATCTTTGAGAATAAGGGGCGGATAATTGGAGTTACACTCGAACATCCACATGGACAAATATATGCCTTCCCTTTCATCCCGCCAATAATAAATAGAGAGCTGACGTCGAGCAGAAGATATTGGAGACGCACCGGAAATTGTCTGTTTTGCCGCGTGATCGAAAAAGAAAAGACTTCTGGCGAGCGTATTGTATGCGAAAATGAGGGTTTCATATGCTTCCTTCCATTCTTCGCTCATTGGCCATATGGAGTACAGATATATCCAAAAAGACATGTAGGCGCTTTGCCTGATCTAAACGAAGAAGAAAAAACCATGCTTGCATCCATTCTTAAAAAAATCCTTCGAAAGTTCGATAATCTTTTCGAGATGAGGTTTCCATACATGATGGTTCTTCATCAAAGGCCGACTGACGGGAGAGAATATCCTTATTATCACTTCCACATCGAATTTTATCCTCCCTACAGAGAAAGAAATAAGATAAAGTATTTTGCGAGTGTAGAGACGGGAGCCGGAACCGTCACTTTCGACTATACTCCTGAGATGAAGGCTAAAGAGCTACGTATGAGTCCGGAGACTTAATGTAGAAACTGCCAGAATCGCTTAGAAATGGAACTCTCTCAAGTGCACTTATTATTTAACTCTCCACGCGGAGATTCCTTTTCACCTTTTATGATTTACCCTTTCGAAGTCGGTTAAGCCTTTCCATTATTAGACGGCTCGACAAGACGGGGTCTGCCTTTCCCTGCGTTGCTTTCATGAGCTGACCAATCAAGTAATGAGCTGCTTTCTCATCGACTAGTGCATCTTTAACTGCCTTGGGATTCTCAGCAAAGATTTTGGTTATTAACTCTTCGAGAAAATCACGGTCGCTGATTTTAATCATTCCTTCTTCTTCAACAATCTCTCTAGGATTCTTTCCGGTTACAATCACTTTAGGCAGTATTCTCTTCGCGATCTTTCCGCTTATTATTCCCTCATCGATTAAACGTATCATCTCCACAAGCTTCTCAGGGGTAATCTTCGACTCCTGCAGCTCAAGATTGTTTTCATAGAGATATCTTAAGAGGTCGCTCATCATCCAGTTGCTGATCTCTTTAGGTTTCTTGTAAAGCCTCACAGCTTCCTCAAAGAAGTCGGCTAGAGCCTTAGAGCTCACCAAGACGCTTGCATCATATTTTGGAAGACCATACTGATGTATGAATCGCTCCATTCGATCGTCTGGAAGCTCCGGCATCTGCTCCTTTATACGTCCAATAAATTCTTCAGTAAGTTCGATTGGAACCAAGTCGGGCTCTGGAAAGTACCGATAATCTTGTTCGGTCTCTTTTGTTCGTATAGATACTGTTACTCTTCTAGTCTCATCCCAATGGCGAGTCTCTCGTTTTACGGCTATCCCCTTCTCTAGAAGCCCCTTCTGCCTTGTTATCTCGAAGCTTAAAGCCCGCTCAACTTCCTTGAAGGAAGATATGTTCTTCACTTCAACTCTTGTTCCGCCAGCAAGAGATATGTTCGCGTCGCATCGCAAAGCCCCCTCTAGGCTGCCGTCGAAGATCCCTAGATGCTCGAGTATAGATCTCAATTTCTGAAGGAAAACTCTTGCCTCTCTAGGTGATCTTATGTCAGGTTCTGTCACAATTTCTAATAGAGCTATGCCCGATCGATTATAATCGACAAGCGTGTATGGAGAATGATCTATAGGACCTAGGTGGACAAGTCTTCCAGGATCCTCTTCAAGATGAACTCTGCTTATACGTATCTTCTTTCTTCTTCCCTCATGTTCTATGTATAGGTAGCCATTCGTAGCTAGGGGAACGCCACCCGCCCTGTCGTACTGCGTTATTTGGAAGTTCTTCGGCAAGTCCGGATAGAAATAATTCTTACGGAAGAAGAGCATACGATTTGAAAGTTTGCAATTAAGTGCGAGAGCAGCCATTACGGCGTATTCAACTGCCTTTTTGTTCAGAACGGGAAGCGAGCCTGGAAGCCCTAAACAGACTGGGCAGACTAAAGTGTTAGGCTCCTTTCCCCTATAATCTGAGGAGCATCCGCAGAAAAGTTTAGTCTTTAAGCTTGTTAGCTGTACATGAACTTCAAGTCCTATCTTAACGTCGCTTGTAGATCTCTTCATACCCCACATGCCTTTACAAATTAGACTTGAAGAATATGTGAATGCGATTTCTTAAAAATTATTTCGCTACAAAATATCGTTTAGACAACTTTTCTCTATAATAGACTTATCTTAAGATTATAACAAGATTAATCGCTAAGAAGAGAAGGAGCAACTGAAGATGGGTATAAGTCTTGGACTCGTCGGCCTTGGCATGTTCGGCCAAGCTTTTATAAAACTCTTTAAAGATCATCCGGACGTTGAGCGATTTGCTATCTGCGATCTGAGAAAGGACCGGCTTGAATATTGGGCTAAAAAATACGATATATGTGAGACTTATAGCAGCCTCGACGATATCTGCAAGTCGGATATTGAGTCGATAGCTATTATAACTCAGCCTTGGCTACACGCTCGGCAGGCAATCAAAGCCATGAAAGCGGGTAAACATGTCTACTGCGCAGTCCCCGCGGCTCAGTCAATCAAAGAATGCGATGATCTTGTCAAAACAGTGAAAGAAACAGGCATGATATACATGAATGGCGAAACAAGCTATTTCCGCCCTGAGGCTGTTTTTTGCCGAAGAAAGGCTGAGGAAGGAGCCTTTGGCGAATTCATACACTGTCGTGCCGAGTACTTTCATGATCTAAGCCATGGTCTAAAAGAGGTAGCAAAAAATAGATGGGGAAAGAATTGGGGGCGAGACAAGACTGGAGGGATACCGATGCACTACCCGACACATTCGATCTGCTTTCCAGTCTCGGTGATGAAGGCATATATGACAAAGGTTTCCGCACAGGGATATGTATATCCCAATGATGATTGGTTTCGGAAAGACACAATCTACGGAAACATCTTTTCTAACGAGACAGCTCTCTTTATGATGAGTAACGGAGCCACATCTTTAATATGTGAATTTCGCCGTGTAGGACATCCTGGATGCGAAAGAACAAGCGGGATATATGGAACCGAGGGTAGCTTCGAATATAACTTAGCTGGAGCCGTCTGGGCAGATAAGAACGGCAAACAGATTGTGAAGCCGACGCGTCATCATGAGTGGCTGCCTGAGCCCCTAGCATCAAATCTAGGTGGACATGGCGGGTCACATGCCTATCTGGTTCATGAATTCGTGGATTCTGTTAAAAGGCAACGATTACCGAGAATCAATGTTTGGGAGGCAGTACGTTACTGTGCGCCAGGAATCATCGCTCATCAATCAGCACTTTTAGGCGGAAAGATACTTAAAATTCCAGACTGGGGCGATCCGCCTTATTAATAAACCCGTGAATCCGCGCATAAGAATAGAGGAGGCTGAAACTCTATGAATCTATTTGTGAGGCTTGAGCTAAAAGCAAGAGAGGCTGCTGAGGCTGTTAGGAGAGGAGATGTAATCATCATAATCGATGTGTTACGGTGTACTTCAAGCATGATAAATGCACTAACGAATGGAGCTGAAAGAATAATACCGATTAGGACTTTGAGAGAGGCTTATGATCTAAAGTCAAAATATCCAGGCTATCTTCTTGCTGGCGAGAGAGGAGGAAGAAAACCTAAGGGCTTCGATTTTGGAAACTCGCCCCTTGAATTTACAAGAGACAAGGTTCAAGGCAAAACGTTGATCTTCACCACTACAAGCGGAACCGCTGCCTTGTCTCGCTGCATAAATGCTGAAAGAACTTTGATTGCGAGTTTCTTAAATGTAAGCTCGGTTGCTTCGGAGGCTCTGAGGATCGCTTTAAAGGAGAAGAGAGGAATATCAATAATTCCTTCGGGACGGAAAGGAAAATTCTCTTTAGAGGATTTTCTTTGTGGAGGCGCAATTGCTGAAAGATTGATTAGGAGAGATGTCGCCTTATCAGATTCAGCATTGGCTTCACTTCTATCATTTCAGAAAGCAAAAGATTCTCTACTAGACTGTATTATGAGGGGAGAGCATGCTCAAAACCTTGTTAAGATGGGATTCGAAGAAGATGTTAGGTTCTGCTGCCAAGTTGATATTTACGATGTTGCTCCTTCAATGAAGAACGGTATCTTGACATTGTAAATCTCTATCTCTCCCTTCACAACCCCATATGGGAGATTAGGCTTCTATCTAAAAATGTCTCGACTTCGGAATTAGTTAGAGAAACTTTATAACTTTTTCATGAACAATTCAACAATGGTGAACAATTTTGGGAGTTAAAATCACCTGGATTGGTCATGGAAGCTTCAAAGTTGAAACGGAAACTCAAAAGATAATCTATCTTGATCCGTGGATAAAGGGGAATCCAGCATCTAAACTTAGCTTAGACTCTATAACAAAAGCTGATATTGTGTGTGTTACTCACGGCCACATAGATCATATTGGAGACTCCATCGAGATAGTAAAGAAGACGGGAGCAGTCTTCATAGGAACACCTGAGCTAGCCTTCTATGCCCAAAAATGTGGCGTTCCAACGGAGGGAGGAGATCTATGCCCCCTTAATATTGGAGGTTCATGCGTTGTAAAAGGCATAAAAATAATTATGACCAATGCTGTTCACACATCCGACATTATGGTGAGCGAAAAGGATGTTGTTGCAGGTTCAGGTTCATGTGGCTATATCATAGTTACTGAAGGAAACGTGAGAATATACTTTGCTGGGGATACTGGGGTCTTCGGCGACATGAGACTTATATCAGACCTTTACAAGCCGGATATAGCGATAATGCCCGTTGGCGGAAAGTATAATATGGGCATTAGAGAAGCTGCATACGCAGCTTATCTTGTAAAACCTGAAATTTTCATTCCTATGCATTATGGAACATTCCCCGATCAGAAGGCAGATGTTGAAGAGCTAAAGAAGATGGTTTCTGCATGGGCACCATTCACAAAAGTTGTGGTTCTTAATCCGGGCGAATCATTCGAGTACGAAAAATAGGATGTCTTCTCATCTCTGAACCCTAAAAAATGAAGCCAGGAAAGATTCTATAAAAAGAGAATTATATTTTTCTTAGAAGCCACTTAACAGCATTTTTCTGGAGTTTTTTGTATTCTGGATTCCATAATGCCGCTATGGTATGTCCAGGCGCCATGAAGCATACCCTACCTTTTCCATACTCATATGCCCAGCCAGCTTCACATGATGTGCCTTGATCTCCAATCGAGCTGATAAAAGATAAACCATCCTCATTCACACTTATCATAAAGACATATTCCAGATCCTTTTCATATTTTACGTAGTGTTGCTCATCTGTGACTATAAAGTCGTTTACTCCCCTTGTTATCGGATGGCTCTTGTTTGTTATCTTAATTTTGAAGGGTCTTATAGGCGGATGACCCGTGTATATTGCTCCCTCAACATCTCGGAAATCATCATTCGATAAAGAGATATGGCTGCTATTATGAAAGAAAAACGCGGAGCCGCCGTCTTCAACAAACTCTTTTATTGCTTTTCCCTGGCTGGGTTTCATCCATGCTTCAGGCTTCTCCTCAATCTTCGGTAGTGGAGGTACACTTATTATATTCTCATCCATCCCATAGCCATTCGGCCATACGGCTCCATCACGAAACACTATTAGCATCTTATAATACTTTAAGGTCTCTTCAGAAAGCAAAGAAACATCATCTGTAAAATCGATGGAGAGACCCTCTTCTTTGATTAGAGTCTTCGTTAATGCTGTACGAATATAGTCAGAGTTGTGGTATCGATCGCCAATCAAGGCGAACGCCACCGCATTTTTTACACGAGTTCTATTCAACATTCCTTCGGTTCACCACTGATTCTAAATAGCCAAAGAAAAGCAGATGGTATCTTAAAGCATACCACCTTTAAATATCTTCTATATAACGCGAAAAATGCACGAAAATGCGAATTGAAGTAGAAACTTCAGTAAGGGATAACTTGTCTCGATTTTTTGGATCCTCTACGTAAAGCATAATTAATTGTTTGAAGAAGATAACTTCGGGGAGATGTAGTCTTGGTATGCGCATACGTCTTGATTCAGACAGCATTAGGAAAGGCTCTCAACGTCGTTGAAGAAGTCTCTAAAATTGAAGGTGTAAAGAACGCCTCCGCTGTAACTGGAGCTTACGACGTAGTCGCAGTTATTGAGGTTGATAAGGTATCAGACATAGCAGAGCTCGTAGTTAATAAGATTCATCGTGTGGATGGAGTCTGTAACACACAGACTTTAATCTGTGTTACCAAAGAGTAACGAAAAATCTCAAAGGAATTCCTCTAAATTCATTAAGAACGAAATATCCAGATGCTATAGTGTACCGTTTCCCGCCTTTCAAGTCTTAAAATAGATGCTATTTAATAATTCCGAATCCTATCAATCTCCATCTGCCCATTATCTTTCGGCTTACGGCTACCCTTGAAGACTCTTCAGCGCAAACAGGCCGAGCCAACTTTAGCTCTGCCGTATCTCCTTTGACACTTTCTACTCTACCAATAGTGGGAGCCGTGCCAACGTCGAGAAGAAGCGTCTCACCTACGGTGATCTTTTTAACCTCAGCCATCTCTTTCGTTCCGACAGCTCGTTCGAAAAGATTAATGTCAAGTGAGAGCTCATATCTTGTCGGCGGAAGCGTGTCAGGTTCTCCGGCAACATTACCTATCAGACCGTCAGCCTTTGTAAGAGATGGATCTAGGAGCGTTCCCACACCAACTAAACCTCCACAATAAGCTTCCTTTACTGGCCGGCCTCCCGCATGTAAGCTGATAATTTCTGTGAAAAGCGGATTGTATGTTTCGCTTCTTCCATGAGAAGTGGGGGTGGAGATGCCAGGTCGAATCTCTATCTCGTCGCCTACCCTAAATTTTCCTTGAAATATTGATCCGCCAATTACTCCGCCGACAAGCTTCTCAATTGGTGTGCCAGGCTTATTCACATCGAAGGATCTAACCACGTGCATTCTCGCAGGCTTAGAAGGGTCTCTGGCAGGTGTAGGTATATACTTTTCCATCGCATAAAGTAAAAGATCAACGTTTACTCTATTTTGAGCAGATATCGGTATGATCGGTGCATTTTCAGCTATGGTCCCCTCTACAAACCTCTTTATCTCTTCATAATTTTCTAATGCTCGTTTCTTGTCGACAAGATCTATTTTGTTTTGGGCAATGACTATTTTATCTATTCCTACAATCTCGATTGCTGCGAGATGCTCACGTGTTTGGGGCTGTGGGCAAGGCTCATCAGCGGCGATGACTAGTATCACACCGTCCATAACAGCTGCGCCGGAAAGCATGGTTGCCATTAAGGCTTCATGGCCTGGAGCGTCAACAAAGCTAAGAGCCCTTACAAATTCTCCCTTTGAACCGCATCTCGGACAGATCTCCGTGGTTGAGTAATTTCGAGGAGGCTCACATTTTGGACATTTATAAACGGCCGCGTCTGCGTATCCGAGCTTGATCGTGATGCCACGCTTTAATTCTTCACTGTGTCTCGCCGCCCAAACGCCTGTAAGCGATTCAACTAACGTGGTCTTTCCGTGATCTACATGTCCTATTGTGCCTATGTTAACTTCTGGTTGCCGTTTTATCTTCTGTGATTCTTTTCCAGTCGAATTGGCCATTCGCCACGAATCTCCATGACTTTTACTCAATAAAGGCTTACATACAATAAATATGTTTTCAACGATGTCTTATTCATTTTTAACGGGAAACCTCTAGACCGATTTTGAGTATTCACCTTACTATAATTCTATCTTGATCTTATCTACAGGAGATATTCGGTAGAAACTATGTAGGTCTTATAAATAGATAGTCTATGTCAAATTTGCATAGGATTCACTTATCTTTGAATAGGAAGTCCTCAAGAGAATCCTTTGCCTTCTCCCTCTTTTTTTGATGTTCCTTCAGGAATTTCTTAACTTTCTCGGCGAGCATGATTTTATGATCTCCACAAAGGAGCTCTCCGTTCTTGCATTTCCTATAGATCTCCTTAATCTTCTCATCGTCCTCTTCAAAGAGATAATAATCATAGAAGTAGATGGGACAGATGGATGGGTCGCCTCCATAAAGCTTTTGTTCCTTAACTGTAGGCTTACCTCCAGTAAAAGCATTCCATATCTTCTTCTCAGCTATTTCAGGCGTGTCGGTTGTGAATATGCATGTCTCGGGAAGTGATGCGGACATCTTGCCTCCTTTGCCTAGTCCTGGAAGAAACTTGCAGTGAATCTGTGCAGGCTTAAAGTAGCCTATCTTTGGAGCTACGTCACGAGTAACTCGCCAATAGGGATCTTGATCTATGGCTGCTGGGATTAGGCATGGCACGTTTTCCCCTGCGAGTTCACTTTCAATAAAGCTTGGAACCGCTTGAATAGCTGGGAAGAAGATTATCCCTATATTCGAGCTTTCAGTTAAACCGAAGGTTGCTTTGATTGTTGAGAATGTGATTCGCTTTGCAACTTTTATCGCTATCTTGTAGAGTATTCCAGCATCTTTAACATCCATTATTATCTTTGTCTTTTTTG
>CAZEGS010000049.1:2737-11085 GCA_964512445.1 uncultured Candidatus Bathyarchaeia archaeon | reverse complement strand
GTGCATCTGTCTTCGAGATCGGAGCCTCATTCGGCTTCAAAAAGATCTTCTCCTCGAGAGGCTGAATTATTAATCTTGCATATCCATATGTTATGAGGAAGCTTACGAGATAAGCACGCCGGATTGTTTCTCCATAACTTTCAGCTCCAATGAAATCCCAATAATCCACCATGCCATCTCTGCCAGCAGCCTCCTTCAACTCATCCCATAATCTTTCAATCTCTGAAAGAAACGTCTCATCGCGTAGGATGCCCTGCTTGATCAGCTCTTCACGTGTAGTTGCCCCGGCCTCCACCTCGGAAAGCCTCTCTTCCCTCCATCTTTCATCTATAGGCGCAAGCGAATCCCAATACTTCATTGCCGACCTCAAACTGCCAATAGTTATCTGCTCAAGCTCAACAATGGGATGCCAAGCCTTAAGAAAGACCTCTGCAAGTCTTCGTATAGGCAGGCTTCGAAGCTTCTCCTCGATAAGGAATGGATCCCTGTAGAGTGATGTGGCACGCCGCTTCACCCATTCACTTTGCATCTTAATTATTGAAGCAACCTGATTTAGCGCCTCGGCATCTAGGGATAGCTCCTCAGTATCCTTCAAGCTCGGAAAGTATTCCCTTATGACGGAGATGAGATCCTCAACGTCGACGAGGAAAGGATTCAATCCCTTACTCTCGATGGAGCGGCAGAACTCGATTATGCGGCGAAGCTCTTCCTTGGCAAGTCTCCTTCGATTAGGTTTTCTGCTCATCACGTAACCTCCATTATCGTCGATGTTCCCTCAATGTTCTGGACAGTTATCATATGAACATCCTTACCTTCAAAGTACATCTGATTCGGCGTAATGGCTAAGTATTGGACACCTCCCTCTTTAACCGCTGAGATCAAAAGATTCGCGATGACCTCTCTGTTTCTAGGATCCATATGAACATCGTATTCGTCAATCGCCCGAAACGGAGATTGAATATGCTGCTGCAACGCTAGGAGAAAGGCCATAACAGCCGTGCTACGTTCACCGCCGCTCTGAGAATAAATATTTAAGGGAACAGGCTTGGCACCTTTGAATCCTACATGTATCTCGATTCCAGCTGCCTCTATGTCATGATCATTAATTAAAGAGACATAGCCAGTTCCAGCCGCCTGGGAGAGAATCTTCTGGTATTGGGAACTCACGCTTGAAAGCAGATCTCGAATCAGCCTTCTCCAAGCTATCATTCTACGTTCGATTTCTGCCAAGGCCTTCTCCCGATTCTCAGCAGTCAGCCTCGCCTTCTCTTGAAGCTCTAAGTAGAGCTTCGAGTAGGACTCGTACATGCGCTCCACATTGCCAGGTATATCCGCCATAGCTGCAATATAGCCATCTACAACTCTGATCTCGTCTAGAATCTCCTCTGGGCTACGAAGAGTCGCGACGCGTGGGCCTCTCTCCTCAGCTCTTCTCATCGCTTCGGCGACTTTCGATTCTGAGGTTTTAAGAGCCCGCTCTATCTCAAGGATCTCCGTTTCCGTCTCTTTTTGACGATACTGGAGTATTGCTAGATCTATTCTCTTCTCAAGAATCCTACTGTTAATTCCTTCGATCATCTCTGAGGTTTTCTGCATTCTATCCTTTACATTTGATAGTTGAGCCTCTAAAACCGCTATTTTTTGATCGGACTCCTTCACCGATTCTCGGAGTCTCTTGATTCTTGAGACGAGCATCTGAGACCAATCATTCATCTCTTCTGCAGTGGATAGGATACGCGATGTTTGGTCTCCAACCGCTTCTGACCCTAAGCCTCTGAAGTTTTCCTCAATGGAGCGAGTGATCTCCAAGAACTCTTCTATTCTCTGCCGTCCGCTTTCCACCAGAACTTCCATATCGCTTGATATCTTTGAGGCGGTTTGGAGGTTAAATTCATGCTTGGCTTTCTCCCTCTCAAGATGTAATCTTTCTTCAAAGAATCTTTGCCATTCGCTTTTTGCTTCTTTAAGATCGTCATATAGATTTCGGAGCTCCTCTTCGGATAGTTTGATCTCTTCAACTATTCTCTTCAAGCTAGATCTCCTGCTGCTGAGCCTCTTTTGCACGTTCGAGAGCTCCTCCTCCATCCTCGCAACCTCAGCCCAAGCGAGCTCACGTTCAAGAAATCTCCTCTTCATTAGGAGCTGCTGCTTCTGTTGATATCGATCATACTGTTCACGCCAATACCTCAAGGTTTGCTCTGCAGACTCAAGCATCTTCTTAAGCGAATTCTCTTGGCTGAGGATTCGGCTGAGCTTCTTCCTCGCTTCCAGAACGTTTCTACGATAAGATTCAAGGCCTGTTGCCGCCTCAACTAATCTAAGCTTCTCCTGTGGCGATAGAACAACAAATTGTTCAGCCATATCCTGATGCATTATGATGAGCATATTATCTGGGTCTACATTGAAGTGGGAGAGGAGACGTACAACATCAGCTTTAGTTGCATGAGCATTATCGATCTCAAACCAGTATTTCCCATCTTTCCGCAAAACTCTAGTGAGGTATATTTGATCCTTATTAATCCTCCGAACTGGCCTTCTACCGCCTCTTCTAGAATTATCTAGAACCAAGGTTACTCTTCCAATATCTTTTCCACGGCGGATTAGATCGCTTAGCCTCTTTGATCTTTCAGTATAGGATTGGCCTAGCGCAACCGATATTCCCACAAGAATCGAGCTCTTCCCCGCGCCGTTAGGTCCACATATAATGTTAACGCCTGGTTTAAGCGGTATTCTAGCATACTCATACGACATGAAGTTCTCCAGTATTATCTCTTTTATCAGCATAAGTTTGACGGCCTCTTAGCAGTTTTGTAGCTTTGCTTCCCTTCCTATGATTCATCTATGTTAACTGAAAAGATGAATACGAAAGCAACCAATAAATCTTAGGATTCTTTCTCTCTTACCTGCTTCAGAATGATTTCAAGCTGATCCTCGTCAATAGTTCCCATCTCATAAAGTCTCTTCGCTACATCAGTAATCTTAAGCACGGAATGGAGAGTTATACCAGCACGGGATAATCTTTTCCTCCCACCCTCCTCTCTGTCAAGTAAGACGAAGGCGTCGGTGACAACTCCGCCCTCAGCTCTTATCGCCCTAGCAGCCCTACCCAAGCTTATCCCGGTTGTCACGAGATCATCTATCAATAAAACTCGATCTCCAGGCATGAGAACCCCTTCAACTCTTCTTTCTCTTCCCCTCAACCGCCTAGATTGTCTAACGTAGATGAAAGGCTTGTTGAGATGAAAGGCTGCTATGACTGCAAAGGACATACCTGCAACGGGTATACCTGAAACTCTATCAAAGTTTTCTTGACCTATATCTCTCTTAATAGCCTCCACATAAATCTCTGAAACCTTACGAAAGGCTTGTGGAAAGCTTGGAATAACCCGTAGATCGATATAGTACGGAGTTATCCTTCCGCTTGAGAGCTTGAATGTTCCAAACTCTAATGCAGCTGTCCTTTTTAAGATCTGGCAGATCTCCTCTTCAGCGTCTCTCCAAAACTTCTCCTGCGTCTGATAGTCTTTCATATCAAATCTACATACCATTTATGATGGAGATGCTTAAAAATAAGTATGCTACTGGCCTTTCTATCCGATTATCCGCTGCATGCATCCTTTGAATCTATGTCTGGAAGTTATGTCTCCCTCAACACCTTTACCAATAAAGGAAACTCGGAGAAGATTTGGCTTCCAAGATCCTCCAAGGCACTCTTCATATCAGGCTTATATTTTGGAAGATTCAAAATATTGTCCATACATTTTACTCTCCTCCAGCCTTCCGCTCCATTATACGAATCAGATACGAATCCCTCATAGAGAGTTTCAAAATCGGCTCTGAAAAAACTGGGGTTGCTGAGTGCCTCCTTAACGGAGATTGAAAACCTTTTCCCTCTCAATCTTATCGTGATTCTGCCTGACTTTAATCTCTCTTGGAAGCCTTCTGGCGAGGTCCTCTCCATCAACCTTAGGAAGAGGCTTCGATACTTCTCGACGCATTGTTCCCAACGATAATTTTTTTCTGCTCTACGACGGGCGTTGCTGCTCATCTCCTCCCTCAGATCCTCATCGCATATCAGCTTAATGCAGGCCGAGATCAAATCTTCCACGTTTATCCACACATCACCATCTCTCCAGCAAGTACGGGCTAGAAAACCAACATTTGGAGGGACTGTTTCTGAATATCCATTCCATGAGGCTGTAACGATAGGTAAGCCGCATGACATAGCCTCAATCACAGTTAATCCGAATCCCTCGCGGATTCCAGCCGTTGGATTGAAAAAGATATCGCAGGAATTGAGAAATCTTGGGAGATCATGGGGCTCCAGATAGCCTAGATAGATGAAGTCGTCCTTAACTTGGACAGGCTTAATCTTCCGGCTTCCCCCAGCAACCACAAAAATTATGTCTTCTCGGTGTAGACGCTTCTTAACTTCTCTTATCGTCTCATAGGCTAAATTGACGTCTAGCTTCGAGATTCTTCCAAGATATCCAAGAACAAGATTTTCCGATGAAATTTTCCAGGTTTCTCTACACTCATCCTTATCCATCGGCCTGAAGAAATTGACATCAACGCCGTAGGGGATGACGTTTACCGGCACATTCCAGAATTTTTGTAAAGCCTCAGCTAGGCATCGGCTACCCACAGATATCGTGTCGTAATCAGGAATATAAAAGGCGGAGGCGAGTCCTATCCAATCCATCATTGAGATGGATGAATGAAGCGTGTAACAATGCGGCAGCATAGTTGAGGTGAAAGTCCTATATGTGAAGATGGGAGACGAATCCCAGATATGAATCATATCATAGTCGCGTATGAATCTCTCATTTATGAGAGGCGGCTCTTTTGTTCGAAGAATGAAGCGTTTTCTGAATCCATCAGGTAAGTCTTCGATCTTTCCAGCCTTTTCCCTATCGCTAGTTTCGAATATCATGTCGCAGTCGAAATATCTGGAAAGCCTCCTTGTAAGCTCATAAGTTACAACAGCCGCTCCATTAGGGGTTCTTCCATGTCCATCCCATAGCGTCCAGCCCATAACAGCAATGGAGCGTCTTCCCAAGAAATCACCTCTATATAAACTGCAGATTGGAAACGCCATCTCTAGCTTAGCTTTTGTCTCAACTATTATTTATTGACATTCATCTAGAACAATCGTTCCGAAAACTAAAGACTAATAAGGGATCATATGTTTCTCTAGGAAGGTTAGAATCTCCCCTTTCGCTTGCAGGTGATGATGCTTATGATCCGGATAAGGTTTTGGAAGATGCATGGGCTTGGAAACGACTATGTCGTTATTGATAACATGGATGGAAAACTGGATATGGAGGATCTTGGAAGGATCGCGAAGAGGATCTGTAAGCGGAGATTCTCGGTTGGAGCGGATGGGATGCTTCTTCTCTGCAGCTCTTCAATTGCTGATGTAAAGATGAGGATCTTCAATGCTGATGGAAGCGAGGCTGAGATGTGTGGAAACGGCATCAGATGCCTCGCTAAATATTGCTTCGAGAATGGCATAGTAAACAAGAAGGAATTGAGGATAGAGACGCTGGCGGGCATTAAAACTGTATGGCTGAACGTTGAGGATGGGAAGGTCAGATCGGTCACTGTAGATATGGGCTCACCAATCTTTGAGAGGCGGCAGATCCCGATGATTGGCGAGGGAAGATGCATAGATGAAGAATTAGAGGTTGAAGGAGAAAAGTTTAGGGTCACATGTCTCTCGATGGGTAATCCCCACTGCGTAATCTTCGTAGATGATGTGGGTAACTTTCCTGTAGAAAGATCTGGGCCGAGAATTGAGAATCATCCGGTCTTCCCAAAGAGGACAAACGTAGAATTTGTTCAGATAATGCGGAAAGATGAGATGAAGATCCGTGTTTGGGAGAGGGGTGTTGGGGAGACGCTGGCTTGCGGGACAGGTGCATGCGCATCTGTGGTAGCTGCGAATCTTCTAGGAAAAGTAAGCGGCGAATGCATTGTTCATCTGCTTGGAGGAGACTTGAAGATAGAATATAAAGAAGATAAAGTTCTGATGTCTGGAGCAGCAGAGAAATCCTATGAGGGAATCCTAGAGATCTGATTAGAAAGGATGAGTTTAGCGGAAAACCTGAAGTTTTTGAGTTCCTCTCTTCTATAAAAGTAAAGAGAACTAGATATCGTCTCTGAGTTTTAGGAGCTTCGCTATGTTGGCGTCTGGATCTATCTGCGGGATTATTTTTCCATTCGGGGATGTGAAGAGGGTTGTGACTCCAGGTCCATGACCCGAGATTACACAGTCGGAATGAACAACTATCCCAACTGATATAGCTCCCTTCCTGTATATTCTTCCATAAGAGTGATCGGCGTCTTGAATTGCAACTAAATCGCCGAGTCTTAAGTCCTCTAGGCCGTACTTCTCTACTGTCGATTTATCGAAGAGCTGAATATCGTAGTCTCCAGAGTATGTCTGATCTGCTCCCAGTCCAGAACCCATAACCGCAGCTGGAATCACATGTGTAACTGGAATCTCAAGCTTATCTCCATTCGGTTGAGGATCAATAGCCTCTAAGAAGCGGGGATCCATATTCATAACTTTGATGTCTGGATAATCTAGAAGCTGTAAGCCTACTCCGAAGGCTTTTATGAGGATTTTATCTCCGATGAGCATCTTCTCCATAACGTCAGGTGTGAAATCTACAAGTACATGCTCTATTCCTCCATGTTTTCCGGTGACCACTCCTTTCTCTCCCTTCGCATCTCCAGAGGCAACCTTAGCTTCATTTCCAACACATGCAAGTATGTTTAGCGCCATGTTAGCTGCGCTCGGAGATCCTTCTGACCGCTCCTTGTTTTTGACGCTGACGCCCGGCTCAACGTGATCAGCCATCCATCCCGTAGCTAAGTCGCCTACACGTATATTGTATGTTATGCCTCCTACACCGGGCAGAACCATTGGTTTTCCATCGGCAGATATGCGATAGGCTGAACGTGCAAATATGGGGCTTGAAACTTCACCCATCACAGAGATCTTAACAAGCTTATCTGCATTCGTTCTTATCACTACCCTTTCACCTCTTTAAGCTATAGGGAAGAACATCGTGAATCTAATGGCGAATTAACTATTTATTATTTTTAAGGCGGGTGAGTCTGAGATCCAAGTCAGCAGATGCACCGTAAGACTCAAGTGATTGCTGGGTAAAATATCCAAGGATAAAGGAGCCGTGATGTGGATCGATGAGGATTGAACTTGCGGAAAGGGTGAAGAAGCTTCCGCCATACATATTCGCTGAGCTCGAGAAGATCATAAACGAGAAGAAGAGCCAAGGAATAGATTTGATCTCTCTTAGCATAGGAGACCCTGATCTTCCACCGCCTAAATTCGTTCTTGAAGCATTAGCGGAGGAGAGTTCAAACCCAAATAATCATAACTACTCATTCAGTCAAGGGGAGCCTGAGTTTAAAGAGGCGATAGCGGAGTGGTACAGTGGAAGATTTGGAGTTGATTTGGATCCGAAGAGCGAAGTGATCGCCCTTATAGGATCTAAGGAGGGATTAGCAAATATAGCTCGGGCATTTGTTAATCCAGGCGACAAGGTTTTAGTTCCAAACCCTGCATATCCAGTCTATGCTAATGGAGCTACGATACTAAGCGAGGGAATACCAGTAGATATGCCTCTTCTTGAAGAGAACGACTTTAAACCCAATGTTGATTCGCTTGCTGAGAGAGACTTGAAGAATGTTAAGATGATGTTTCTTAATTACCCGAACAACCCTACTGGAAGCGTGATGGACATGGAGACTCTTGAAAGAATCGTAGAATTTGCAAAAGAGAATGACATTATCGTATGCTATGACAACGCTTACTCGGAGATAACATTCGACGGCTACAAGGCGCCAAGCATACTTGAGGCGGATGGCGCAAAGGAGGTTGCCATAGAATTCCATTCATGCTCAAAGACCTTCAGCATGACTGGAGACCGCATAGGATTCGCAGTTGGCAACCGCAACATCATAGGCGGACTCTTAAAAGTTAAGGCCCAAATAGATTCAGGTCCACCTCGATATACGCAGAGGGTAGCTATACGAGCATTGAAAAGCTACGTGAATGGGGAACCTCCCGAATATGTCAAGAACATCGCTAAGATATATGGCGAGAGAAGAGATGAGCTTTTGAAGGGGCTTAAACGGCTTGGACTTGAATGTAGAAAGCCTCTAGCAACATTTTATGTCTGGGTCAAGTGTGGAGGAAACTCGATGGAGTTCAGTCAAAAACTCTTAGATGCAGGCGTCGTTACAACTCCGGGAATAGGGTTCGGTAAGTACGGCGAGGGATACGTACGGTTCTCCGTGACACAATCTAAAGAAAGAAT
>CAZEGS010000049.1:0-2637 GCA_964512445.1 uncultured Candidatus Bathyarchaeia archaeon | reverse complement strand
AAATAAAACAGATCTAAACGTACTTATGCTGGAGAAGGGCTCAGACATCGATAAGCGTAAGTGCCCCGCCAGCAGGGGACTAGGATGCGTCAACTGCAATCCTTGTCAGCTACTTTCAGGATGGGGAGGGGCAGGAGCATTCAGCGATGGGAAATTGACGCTTTCAACCTTAGTTGGAGGGTGGCTTGACGAGTATCTAGGCAGAGAGGCCCTATCAGAACTTTTAGACTACGTGGATAGGATATATGCCAAATATGCTGATTCTTCCATCGTTTACGGATATGATCTCGAAGAAGTAGAGGAAATCGAAAAGAAGGCTTCTCTGGCAGGTTTAAAACTGATAAGACAGAAGATTCGGCACTTAGGCACTGATAAATGCAGAGAGGTCCTTCAAAAGATGAGACAGGACATCAACAATCGCGTGGAGGTTAGAACAAACACTGAGGTTAAGAGTCTCCTTGTGAAGGACGGGAAGGCTATAGGTGTTGAAACTGTGAACGGCGAGAGATTCCAGGGTAAATACGTGATTGTTGCTCCTGGAAGAGTCGGCGCTGAATGGCTTAAATGTGAAGCCCAGGCTTTAGGCCTTAAGACCCTGAATAATCCTGTGGATGTTGGAGTCAGAGTTGAGACGCTTGCCTCGGTGATGGAGAACCTAACGAACGTTCTCTATGAACCTAAGTTCATATATTACTCTCGGGCATTCGATGATAAGGTAAGGACTTTCTGTGTAGCTCCATACGGTGAGGTGATAACGGAATCCTATGGCGGAGTGATAAGTGTTAATGGGCAGAGCTATGCGAATAGAAAGACGGAGAATACGAACTTCGCAATTCTCGTAAGCACGTCATTTACTTACCCATTCAGGGAGCCAATAGCCTATGGAGAATATATAGCTAGGCTTGCAAATCTTCTCAGCGGATCAGTTATAATTCAGCGGCTGGGAGATCTGATCTTAGGTAGAAGATCAACTGAAGAGAGGATCAAGAGAAGCGTTGTGAAGCCTACATTGAAGACGGCTACTCCAGGAGACCTAAGCTTCGTGTTGCCTTACCGTTACTTGGTGGATATTCGGGAGATGCTTCAAGCCCTAGATAAGGTTGCTCCTGGAATCTATAGTAGACATACTCTTCTATACGGGGTTGAGGTGAAGTTTTATTCTTCGCGACTTGAGCTAAGCAAGAATCTTGAGACAAAGATTAAAAATCTCTTCACGATAGGTGACGGGGCAGGTGTAACGCGTGGACTCATCCAAGCAAGCGCAAGTGGGGTCATCGTTGCAAGAGAGATAATGAGAAGGGAGCCTCAAAGCGTAATTAGAGGCTAAATAACTGGCTATCTACGGTGATCATCCAGTCTCTTTACATGCCGCTTCTATTAGTCTCGACTAATTTAGACGAGGCATCTGAGCTAGTGATATTAATGTTAAGGGGCTTAATTAAAAAAGGAGCAGTCTAGAAAAGAATTCTTAGAGGGTGACCGGAAATACCATTCTCTGTGGGAATAGTTGGCAAGCCGAACGTTGGGAAATCCACCTTTTTCAGCGCGGCTACGCTTGCAACAGTTGAGATTGCGAGCTATCCCTTCACAACTATTAAGCCTAATGTGGGAATCGGCTACCTCAGAACGCAATGCGTATGTAGAGAATTTAATGTTAAAGACAATCCTGTAAATTCTATATGTATAGATGGTGTTAGGCTCATCCCGGTTGAACTTATAGATACGGCCGGGCTGGTTCCAGACGCTTGGAGGGGCAGGGGACTTGGAAATCAGTTTTTAGATGAGATAAGAAAGGCTGACGCGCTGATCCATATTGTAGATGCTTCTGGATCAACGGATCTCGAAGGGAGAATCTTGAAGCCTGGAATGCATGATCCCCTCGAAGATGTGAGGTTTCTTGAGAAAGAGATAACGATGTGGATGATGCAGATCATAAGGCGGGATTGGCAGAGAGTCGCGAGAACCGTGGAGTCCCGCAGAGCGGATCTACATTCGCTTCTAGAGAATAGGCTAAGCGGGCTTTCTATAAGGAGGGCGCAGATCGCTGAGGCTCTGAGAAGAGCGGATCTTAACGCGGATAAGCCGTCGGGGTGGAGCGAAGAGGACCTCTTTAGGTTTGTAGATATGCTGCGGAGAATCTCTAAGCCCATGCTGATAGCTGCAAACAAGATTGATATTCCAGCGGCTGAAGAGAATCTAGAGAGGCTTAAGGATTCCGGCTATCTAGTAGTTCCATGCAGCGCCGAGGCTGAACTTGCGTTGAGAAGAGCCTCGGAGAAGGGGCTTATACGATACAGGCCAGGAGACCCCGACTTCTCAATCTTAAGGTCCGCTGAGATTACTGATAAGCAAAGGAGGGCTTTAGAGATTATTCGGGAGAGGGTGCTACAGCGGCATGGAACAACAGGTGTGCAGGATGCTATTAACGCTGCATTTTTCAAGCTTCTTAGGATGATTGTGGTTTATACCGTTGAGGATCCTGAGAAACTCACCGATCATGACGGGAGGGTTCTGCCGGATGCGAGGCTTGTTCCTGAGGGTACGACGGCCCGTGAATTAGCATATTTAATCCATACGGAGCTTGGGGAGAGCTTCATCTACGCTATTGATTGTAGAAGCAAGGTGAGGAGAGGAGAA
>CAZEGS010000048.1:0-11305 GCA_964512445.1 uncultured Candidatus Bathyarchaeia archaeon | reverse complement strand
TTTCCTTACTTCAAATAATCTTTTTCACGCAACAGAAATGTTAACCTTTAAAAAATATCCATCCGTCCATTTTTTAATCTGATACAGAAATCTATTTAGATCCAGATACAAAAAATTACATCGCATTTTGAAGGTTTTCATAAAATTATTTTTCTCGGAACTTTTGGAGTTTCTCCAATAATTCTTTATCGCCTTCGTAGTCTCCAACGCATGTTGCTATTATTCCATCCAATGTACCTTCTAATTTAGCTGCAAACTCTTCAACCTTTTCCATGGTTGTTGTGACCGGCCATCCGATCATCTTTATAATTTCAGCATTTCTTGGCGTCCCTACAACGAAGTATGCGTAAATCGGCTTGTCTAGACGTTTACATTCTTTAGCTATCTGTTCTAATGCTGGTAGGGATTTCTCTTCGAGTCTCATGAAGAAGAAGTCCCAAGCATCTTTTACTCTGGCAATTGCATCTTCAATAGATCGACGTGCCGTCAGGAGGCAGCCTAGCTTCAGATTCTTGATGCGTACTTTTTCACGTAAAAATTCTCTCCTCGCCCCAATCATGGAGTCGGCTTCAACTATTATGTACCCCAGCCCGGATTTTTCCATCTCATCAACTAGCTTCTTAGCGGGAGAGTCAGAAATCACAATTGTAGGCAAACCTGCCTCTCTCAGCATCTTCCTTGCCTCTGATGGTCCAGGGGTTGTTTGAGCTGGGCCGATGAGTATCACGAGATCAGGGTTCAGTTTTATCATGAGTTCAGAGACCTCTCTGCATTGTTCAGGCCCGAGTTTAGCTCCGGATCCTATGACTCTCATGTCTATGTCTGATCTCTCAGCCCGTTCGTCCAGCATCACCTCTAGTAGCGGCAAGCTCCCTATACAACCGATTTTTAGAACTCTCCGATTTTAACAATATCTGACATTTTAGGCTTCATCTTTCCCTTTTTTCTAAGATTTCTATGCTTAAATTATTTTCAAGAAGGATATGTGAAAATGTTTTATATCAAATATGAGTGTTCTATAATTTATTTTAGGGTCATTAAGGAGATGTAGAAGATTTGATCATCACGGAGCAGAAACCTAAAGAAGAGATTCTATCAATGCTTGAGCCTTTCAAGAAGATTTTCATCATTGGCTGCGGAACATGCGCTACAACCTGCCAAACGGGAGGCGAAGAACAAGTTAAAGAGATGGCTGAAATTTTGAAAAAGGAGGGAAAAGAGATAACGGGATCCGTCGTTGTAGAGTCCCCTTGCGATGCGAGGATACTGAGAAGAGACACCCGTGAAAAAAGAGACGAAATCGACCAGGCGGAGATTATACTATGCATGTCGTGCGGAGCCGGCGTACAAACCGTTGTTCAACACTTGAAGAAAATCTCAGCTCCAGCGTTGAACACGAAATTTATAGGCCAAATAGAAAGGATCGGCGAGTTCTATGAACGATGCCGAGCCTGCGGTGAATGTATACTCTTCGAGACAGGCGGCATATGCCCAATTGTTAGATGCCCGAAGGGCATGCTGAATGGTCCCTGCGGAGGGATGTTCGAAGGGAAGTGTGAGGTGGGCGGATACAAACGAGACTGCGCCTGGGTTCTCATATATAATAGGCTTAAAGAGCTCGGAATGCTGGATACATATCGCGCTTATCGTCCGCCCAGAGATAACTCTAAACTTGGAGTTGAACCTAGAGAAATAATCTTTGTCAAAAAAAGGGAGGTAAATTCCGATGACAGGAGAGATAATAAGCGATCTTATGAAGAATCTTAAATCTGGGAAGTTCACGTTCACAGGTGAGCTTGAACCTAAGAAGACAACTAATCTTGAGCATATATTCGAATCTGTTCAGAGACTTAAAGGATACGTAACCGCATGCAACGTGACTGATAACCCTCAATCATTTGCCTGCATAAGCAGCCTAGCCGCTTCATACCTAATCCAAAAGGAGACTGGGATGGAGACTATATACCAGGTGACCTGTAGAGATCGAAACAGAATCGGGTTGCTCTCAGATCTTTTAGGCGCCGGAGCCTTAGGCATCAAGAATATCTTAGCTCTCACAGGGGACTACACAACCCTCGGCGACACGCCTCAGGCAAAGCCGGTTTTTGACCTTGACTCCGTTCAGCTCATATCTATGATACGGCGGATAGTTGATGAAGGCAAAGACATAAATGGACAGCCTATAGAATCACCGCCAAAATTCTTCGTCGGAGCCGCGGCTAATCCGAACGCTGATCCCCTTGAGCCTGAGCTTATAAAATTCGCTAAAAAGGTCTCAGCTGGGGCTCAATTCTTCCAAACTCAAGTTGTCTTCGATATTGAGACAGCTAAAAGATTCTTAGGCGAAACCGAGAGATACGGCGTCCCTGTCTTGATAGGGATTTTCCCCTTAAAATCCTATGGAATAGCTAAATACTTCGATAAGACGGTGCCCGGAGTCAAAGTGCCGGAGGAGCTTATGGAAAAATTAAGAGCGGCAAAGAAGATATCGGACAAAAAAGAGAAGCGTGAAAGATACAACAGCATAAATCTCGAGTACTTTTCAGACTTCATCAAAGAGCTTAAAAAGACGACCTCCGCAGCCGGATGCCACGTAATGTCCGTAGGCTATGAAGAGCTCATTCCGTCGCTTGTCGAAGCTGCAAAGTAAACAATTCTTTTTTATTCGCGGGGCTCTTTAAGTGAATCTAGTGGACACTCATGCTCATCTAGAGGAACTGGGGGATCTTGACGAGGCGATTCGAAGAGCCGAGGAAGCCGGAGTCATAGCTATTATCACCATGGGCTCTGACCGCGAATCTAATCTTTGGGCGCTAAGTGAAGGCGCGAATCGTCAGGGAAGAGTTCTCAAGATCTATCCAGCTATTGGAATTCACCCTTGGAGTTTAGATTCTTCAGAAATCGACAGGGAAGTCAAGTTTATCGAAGAGAACGCTCATAGAGCCGTGGCGATAGGGGAGATAGGACTCGACTATTGGTATAGGAAGGTCAGGAAGAACCCGGAGAAAAAAGAACAACAGAAAGAACTCTTCAAGAGCCTTCTAAGAATAGCGAAAGAGAACGGGAAGCCAGTCTCAATCCACAGCAGAGGTGCATGGATGGACTGCGTAGAGATAACTATAGAAATGGAAGTCCGGAAAGCCGTCTTTCATTGGTTCACGGGGCCTGAGGAAGCTTTAAAGAATCTTCTAGACCACGGATACTACGTCTCAGCGACCCCCGCCGCAAACTACAGTAGGGAACACCGAGCTGCGATCAGAAACACGCCGCTTGAGAACCTCCTTTTGGAAACAGACTCGCCTGTCATGTACCGCGGAGAAAAGGCTGAACCTGCATATGTGCTTAGGAGCCTATCGGCAGTCGCGGAGCTAAAAGGCATATGCAAGGAGAAAATCGCGGAGGAAACCACTGAAAACGCAAGGCGGGTATTTCAGGATTTAAGGATTTAAAGTGGACATTGATCCGGTGCGTTCCGGTTTCTCTGCATTACATGACGGCTTTAACAACGTTTCCGTGTTGCTGGACGCCGAGGGACATTGCGACTAGTATGCATTTTGCCCTAAGCACATAGACGATTGGTTTAGAGAGCAAATGTTCAATCTCAGTTATGCTTTCGTAGTTTCCCTGCCCCTTCGCTATTATCAGGTCCGCCTCATGTAGATGCCCCAGAAACTCCTCTGAAGACTCGCCCAGATTTATCCCAATATGGTCATTACCTGTGGTTATCACCTCAGCAATCTCTCCAAGACCGATCTGCCCCGCATCCTCAAGAGTCGCATCGTTCAAGACCGGTGCGCTCTTCACGGCGGCGAAGATCTCCACAGGATAATTCTCTTTGATCATTTGCATCAGGAACTTGTCGAAGACTATCTCACCTGCATTATCAAGAAGATATAGGATCCTCCTCGATTTTGAAATTGCGTTCATAAGCTTAGGTGTGTCATCTATCGCTAGGTTGCCGTTTAGGCATTTCAGCAAGTCATCTTCAAGCTTGCTCATAGAGGGTCTGTGTCCCTCAACCTCGAAGTCTATAGTGTTGCCGCATATCGTTCCTAAAACTGCAAGTCTAAAGGCGTCTTCGAAACACATTTTCCGGCATCTCTGCTCCAGAATATGCATCACCTTCAAGGCTATCTCGTTAGATTTCCATTTCAACTCTTTAAATGGGTCTTCGTTACCTGTGATTTTGCGGGCTAATCTTTGAACATAAGTGTGAAGTCTCGGAGGAGACTCACTCATTAAGTCTTGCTTCGAAGCTAACCATTTTAAAGTCTCATGGACTATCTTTCTCTGCAGATCCTTATCCTCTGTAGCTTTGACGGCGACGTCATAAGCCGTTCGAACAGTGCATGGGATACAGAGCAAATAGCTTTTCATCGCGTTTAACCCCTTCTTGGCATAGCATTTTGCGCATATGGCTGCTGAGACTTATAAGGAATAAGTTTCAGATTTGAATGTCACTGTTTCCATCAACATCTCGGTTGTGATCATTTGTCTAAGACCCGCATTATAGTAGATGAACGTGAAAAACCCTCAGGGGTCCCGATGCTGCTAAAAGATCTAGGCATGACTGTTGATTTCCGAATGCTTGAGATCGGCGATTACATAATGCCGGGATACGCGATTGAAAGGAAGGAGATCCGAGATTTCTTGAGATCATTATTCTCCCAGAGAATCTTCGATCAAGCTGAAAAGTTAAGCGGGACCTACGAGAACCCCGTTCTAATAGTTGAAGGCAACATCTCAACAATTTTGGGAAGCAAGATAATGCCAGCTGCATTTTGGGGCGCCTTAGCCACGCTGGCTTTCGATTACGAGTTGAAAATCTTCTTTACGCCTAACGCTGAGCAGACCGCCCGTCTCATCTATACGCTGAGAAGAAAGAAAACTTCGAGATTTGAAGGTCCCTTAGTGAAGACGAAGCCAAAATTTAAGGATACGGAGAAGATGCAGCTTCATATAGTCTCGTCTCTACCTGGGGTGGGACCTAAACTTGCGAGGAGGCTTCTAAGCGAATTTAAGTCGGTTCGTAAAGTCTTCGCCGCGACTGCTGCGGAGCTATCAACTGTTAAAGGAATAAGCAGAAAAACATCCTACAAGATTAAGAGAATTCTAGATGCTCCCTACCATCCATATATAAGAACTCCAAAGCAGCTCAAGCTTAACGGGGAGAATCCAAAAGGTTTAAAAGCATAGAAACATGAGATTCTCAAAAACCTCGTTTTTCCGAGGTTTGCAGCGGCTCCTCAGCTGCTAAAAATATTCAGGATTAATTCACATAAAAAGATGAATAAAGATGCGCGCCAAATGGAAAAAGAAAAGGGTACGTCGCCAGAAGAAGAAGAGACAAAAAAGACGTGCAAGATATAAGTAGATCAGGAAAGATTCATTCAGCAAAGTTAATAGGTTAACTTTCAATCTGAATAGTTAATAAGGCAATGAAGGAGTGAAAGATTAATGCCAAGATTCCGACATACAGAACGTATACTGAAGCTCCTTAGAAACAAGGAGAATATACGAGACATAGGAATAATCGCGCATATAGATCATGGAAAGACCACCATGACTGATAGTCTTCTAGCTGAGGCTGGACTCTTATCACCAAAGATCGCGGGGGAGGCCCGAGCTTTAGACTATCTTGAGGAGGAACAGAAACGAGGAATAACGATCAAGACGGCGAACATCTCATTGCTGCACGAGGCTGAGGGTAAGAGCTATGTAATCAATCTAATCGATACTCCTGGACATGTGGACTTCACAGGTAAAGTTACCCGAGCCTTAAGGGCTATAGATGGAGCAGTTGTAGTTGTAGACGCCGTCGAGGAAGTCATGGTTCAGACGGAGACCGTGACTAGGCAAGCGTTAAGTGAAAGGGTGAAACCTGTCCTCTTCATTAACAAGATTGACAGATTGATTAAAGAGCTTAAACTTACGCCGGAAGAGACGCAGAAGAAGCTTATGCGTATAATCCGGGACTTTAACAATTTAATAGACGTTTATGGCGAGCCTGAATTTAAAAAGGAATGGAAGGTTGATGCGGCTAGGGGAAGCGTTGCGTTTGGCTCTGCCCTTCACAGATGGGGATTCACAATAGACATTGCGAAGAAGAAGGGGATAATGTTCGATGATATTGTCAAGGCGTATCAAGAGAACCGCTACGAGGATCTCCAGAAGATTGTCCCCCTACACGAAGCAATCCTCGAAATGGTTGTGAATCACCTTCCAAACCCAATTGAAGCCGCAAAGTACAGAATACCGAAGATCTGGAGGGGCGACATAGACTCAGAGATAGGTCAAGCCATGCTGAGATGCGACCCCAACGGCCCAACAGTCATGTGTATAACAAATGTTCAACTCGACCCTCATGCCGGAATAGTCTCAACCGGAAGACTCTTCTCAGGAGATCTTAAGGAGGGAGATCAAGTATACCTCGTCGGAGCAAAGAAAGGCTATAGAGTACAGCAGGTCTCAATGTATATGGGGGCCTTCAGAGAAGTTGTTGATCACCTAGACGCGGGGAATATAGCCGCTGTTCTCGGGCTGGATCAAGCAAGAGCTGGAGAGACCCTTGTAGATGCAAGATTCTCTGATGTAATGGTGCCCTTTGAGAGAATCACATATGTGTCTGAACCTGTAGTCACGATAGCTCTTGAACCGAAGCATCCCAGGGATCTGCCACGTCTAGTCGATGTGATGAATCGACTCTCAATTGACGATCCAAACCTAGTCACTACAATTAATAAGGAGACTGGCGAGTATCTACTCAGCGGCATGGGTGAGCTTCATCTAGAGATAGCCATCAAATTCATGAAGGATTATGCTCCTGGACTCGAGATAATAACGTCAAAGCCGATAGTTGTTTACAGAGAAACAGTCAGTAAACCAGGGATAATCGCGATGGCGAAGAGCCCAAACAAGCATAACAGGTTCTGGGTTCAAGTTGAGCCTCTAGAAGAGAAGGTAATTAAGATGATTGAAGATGGCGAAATAGATGAGGTCATGGGTAGAAGAAGAATGGGAGAGATCCTCTATAAGAAGGCAGGCTGGCCAGTGGAGGAGGCGAGAAACGTCTGGGCTCTCGAAGAGCACAGAAACATACTGATAGATCTTACAAAGGGAGTTCAGTACATGCGGGACGTTAGGGACATGGTGATCTCAGGGTTCAGATGGGCATGTCAAGCAGGACCTTTATGCGAAGAACCCATAAGGGGAATAAAAGTTAAACTGATGGATGCTCAGCTCCATGAGGATCCTGTACATAGAGGCCCGGCGCAGATAATGCCAGCCATCCGAAGAGCTATATTCGGCTCATTCTTAACAGCTAATCCAGTGTTATTGGAACCAATCTATAGAATTCAGGTCTCAGTTCCAGCGGAATGGGTCGGTCAAGTCAGCAGTCTGCTAACTAGAAAACGTGGAAGAATACTGGCTTCGGAGCAGAAAGGAGCCCTATTGGCCGTGGACGGCTACATACCTGTAGCGGAGACCTTCGGATTGGCCGCCGATCTCAGATCCGCAACTTCAGGCCATGCCTTCTGGCAGAGCCAATTTGATCATTGGGAAAAGGTTCCGGAGAGCCTTGCCAAGGAAGTTATCGCTGAAATACGAAATAGAAGAGGCTTGCCTCCGGAGATTCCGGATGCAAAGAGATTCATCGATGAAGCTTAGATAACAGACATATGGAACTTTTATTTCATAAATTTCTCTAACGTACTTCTGCAATAGGCTGATCCGTCGCAGAGATTAGTGTTGAGCCACGGAAATCCTTCGCGGCAAGCGGCGAAGGAAAGCCCATAATCCAAAACTTTTCTTCTCACTTTTCTAAGAATCTCAAGCCTTACTTCTCTATTCAGATACTTATATCCTGAGATCCACTCGCCATCTCTATAGGCTTCACTCAACTTCTCAAAAAGTTTCGGATCTTTATCTTTTAATATAGAGAAGAAGCTCCTAACAGGCTTAAGTGTGGATGCTGTGATCTGTTTAACTCCTATCTCGGCTGATTTTGAAATGATCGTTTCTAGATCCCTCTCATCCGTATTGACTGTTGGAATTATCGGATCGATCCTTACCACGGTAGGTATCCCCTCATCCGCAATCCTCTTTAAGGCGTAGAACCTGGATTGAGGGGAAGGAGCGTAAGGCTCGATAATCTCTGCTATTTCTTGTTTAGGCGTAGTTATCGTTATTGAAACGACCGTTCTTGTCTTCTTAAAAATATCTATGTCCCTAGTGACTAGATCCGATTTTGTAACGATGAGGAGCGGAAATCCCCGCTCCGCCAGAACCTCCAAGCATCTTCGAGTAACTTCATATCTTCTTTCCAGCGGCTGGTAAGGATCGGTCGCATCGCTAAACATTACTGGAAGGCGCATTTTAGTATTTTCAGCCATTCTGATAATTTCATCCTTCAATCTTAAACGTGGAATAGCTGGCCCCCTAAAGCTTGGAAACTTGACCGCGTAGCAATAAATGCATCGATGTGCACATCTACCCAAATAGGGATTCACATTGTATTTTGGAAGACAGGTACAAAACGCATCCTTCACGATGTTAAATAAGGGAAGCCTCATCTCTCAATATCTGAAATGAAAATAACAATTTTGGCAATATAAACAGATGGGAGGGAAGCCTCAATACCTCTCAAAATATCTGAAAATGCATTTAAACTCTTCACACTAAATAGTCAATCTGAGATGAACAAGCATGGATATGAAGGAGTTTAGAAACCCCGGCAAAATCTACAGGCCTTCCCCCTTCTGGTCATGGAATGACGAGCTAGATGAGGAGGAACTTCGATGGCAAGTACACGAGTTCGCTGAGAAGGGATTCGGCGGATACTTCATGCATGCAAGAGTCGGGCTTACCACGCCATATCTATCAGATGAATGGATGAATTGCGTAAATGCCTGCCTCGAAGAAGGAAAAAAGATGAATTTGGAATCTTGGCTTTACGATGAGGATAAATGGCCAAGCGGGTTTGCAGGAGGTTTAGTTCCAGCTAAAAGCGAAGAGTATCGTATGAGGTTCCTTAAAATTGAAGAGATAAAGGCTAGCGATGTAAGCGAGCTTCTGAAAGACCCTTCCGTTCAAGCAGTCTTCGAGGCCTCATTTTCACAATCTCAAGAACTTGAAAAGTTTAAAAGAATAACCGGGCCTGAAGAGGTCAGCGGAGCTGGCCGTCTATTAGCCTTTAAAGTTGAGATCGACAGGAGCCGCAGTAACTGGTTCAACGGAGAAACATATGTGGATCTTCTGAATCCAAGGACGACAGAAGAGTTTTTGAAGGTAACGCTTGAGGCTTACGCGGAGAAATTCAAGAATGAGTTTGGAGAATTTATGCCTGGGATCTTCACCGATGAACCAAATTACGCCCGTGGAAACTGTGTTCCATGGAGCAAGGAACTCCCAGAATATTTCAAAAGACTGAATGGTTACGATCTGCTGGATAAGCTGCCGCTTCTATACTTTAAGGGCAAGGGATACCGTAAGATCAGACATGATTTTTGGAGAACTGTGACGCTTAGATTCGTTGAATCATTCACGAAACCTTATGCAGAACGCTGTGAAAAGTACGGAATAAAACTGACAGGCCACATGCTCTGCGAGGATAATCTTGACATTCAGATTAGACGAACCGGAGCTGCTATGCCGCACTACGAATACATGCAGATCCCGGGAATCGATCATCTTGGAAGAAACATTAACGATCCGCTTACCCTCAAGCAGTGCTCAAGTGTTGCCCACCAATTCGGCCGTACAAGAATTCTCTCGGAGCTCTTCGGATGCAGCGGGCATAGCATGACCTTTGAGGATCAGAAGTGGATTGGAGACTTTCATCTAGCTCTGGGAATCACGTTCTTCTGTCCACATCTCACCCTCTACACGATGAAAGGAGATGCAAAAAGAGACTTTCCACCAACATTCAGCTATCATCAGCCCTACTGGGACCACTTCAAATTGATAAATGACTATTTTGCCCGAGCATGCTACGTCTGCTCGCAGGGAAAGTTTGAGACCGAGATACTTGTTCTCCATCCAATTAGTAGTGCTTGGGCAACTTTCAATCCTTCCTCAGTGAAGCCTGATCCTGAGCTCTGGAAATATAATGAGGAGCTGACTAAGCTTCAAGGCATACTTTTAGGATTACATCGAGACTTCGATTATGGAGATGAAATTATAATTTCAAGACATGGATGTGTTGAAGAAGACAAGTTCATTGTGAATAAAAGCGCATATAGAATTGTTATCGTCCCGCCTTCATTGACATGGTCTGAACGAACGGTGAATCTGCTTGAAAAGTTTCTTGACGCCGGAGGCAAGGTTCTATTCGTCGGCGAGACCCCAAGGCTAATCGACGCTGAGCCTAACGAAGAAAGATGGAGCAATATTCTCTCGCATCCAAACGTTGAGAAAGCGAAGAATGAGCGGAAAGCACTGGCTGAAGTCTTAGATAGGATTCTTGAGAGGACGATAAGCATTACTGGTGGGGATGGAGAAGAAATCGAAGATATTCTTGTTCATCATAGAGCTGAAGGGTCGAGACACATCTACTTCCTCGCAAATACCAGCCGAACGAAAACCTACGAAGCGATAATAAGATTTTCACAAGTAGGAGAAGTGACTGAATGGGACCTATTTAGCGGGGAAGTCTCCCCCGTGGAGGCCGTAACTCAAAATGGAAAAACCCTTCTACGAACCATCTTCCATCCAACCGGAAGCCGCGTCTTTGTGATAGATACTTTTAAATCTCCGGCTCCTGAAAGGCCGCTGCCTGCCAGGAAGATAGAAGAGGAAGTGAAGAGGCTTCCAGAAGAATGGAGATTCAAACGTCTCCATCTAAACTCCTTTGTGATCGATTCATGCGAGTACTGCTTCGGCAACGAAGAGTGGAGACCGAAAACACCGATTTGGAAGATTCGACGGGAAGCTTGGCGAGTGTCCGGACTAGAAAAATATGTCGGAATCCAACCTTGGGTCCTTAAGGAAAAGAATGTGAAGCCATCTCGGCCATTCGAGTTGAGGCTTCGCGCATCCTTCAAATCAGAAACTAAGCCTAAACGATTATTCCTCGTTATCGAGAAGCCTTCGATATGGAAAGTTAAAGTTAACGGAGTTTCAGTCTCAACAGAAACCTCAGAGTGGTATTGGGATAAACAGTTTGGAAAGATCGACATATCCAAAGAGGTAATTGTAGGCGAGAACATCATTGAGTTATCTTCCACGTTCAACTGGGACGTCCCCATAGAAGACCTCTACTTAGTTGGAGACTTTGGAGTTAAAAAGATCTCGGAGACCGAATATG
>CAZEGS010000047.1:0-11579 GCA_964512445.1 uncultured Candidatus Bathyarchaeia archaeon | reverse complement strand
GGTTCAAATCCCGGCGGCCGCACCAAAAACAGAAACTAACATTTTCAGCATTCCCTTTCTTGAAAGAAGCCCGTTTATAGGCTTGTTTCTAAACGCCTGATCATGCATGTCAGTTTTAACCATTAATCCACGTCATCAAGACTTCGACATTTATAAAACGCTCCCGAAAGAGGAGGACAGAGTATATAAACTATTTAAAGAATTTTTTTCTCGCGGCAAGAAGAGAAACTTTAGAAAAACGCTATGGTTCAGAGATCATATATTTTTTCTGTTGGTCACTTAGTTAGGCTACGTCCATGCCTTGCGGAAGAGCCGCAGCCAGTTTCCATGCATAATCTGTTCTATATCCCGCTTGGAGTATCCCCTCTCTTCCAGGATTGTCGGAATCTTCTGTAGGTCAGCGATCGTATCCAAATCGTGAGGGCATTGCTCTTTACCGTAGCCGCCGTCGAGATCGCTTCCAATAGCTGCATGAAGACTGTTTCCAGCAAGTTGACATATATGATCTATTTGATCCGCTACGGCTTGCATGCTAACCACGATGTTAGACGTCTTTCCCTTAACCCATCCTGGATATAGCATCCATGCGTCTAAAGCCACACCGATCACCGCGTCTCTTTTAATCAACGCCTTTATCTGCTCATCGGAGAATTGCCTATCCCCCGGAACCAATGCACGACAATTGTTGTGGCTGGCTATGACATGGCCAGGAAAGAGGTCTAGGGCTTCCCAGAAACTCTCTTCAGACAGATGGGTGACATCAAGTATCATGCCTATCGAGTACATCTCTTCAAGCAGTTCACGTCCAAGAGGGGTTAGGCCTCCCTTCGTTCCGGTTCCATGAGCGTAGGTGCTTACTCCGTAATGTGAAAGGCTGACTACTCGTAGCCCCTCCTCCCACCAATCCTTAACTTGTCTAGGATTTATTATTGGGTCGGCTCCCTCCATCGAGATTATGAATCCTAACGGGGCTTCCCAGCGGAGATCGCTAAGCCATTCTTCAACATGCATATTCAAGGTCTCCAAGTCTTTGATTATCCGAATTCTTCCCTGCGATTCAAGTATCCTATAATATGATAGCTGTCCCTTAGCCATGGCATAGGCGATTTCGGGACTGCTGTATCCTGAGAATGGATTTCCCTCCCGCGCTATTCTAGCGATAAGCGTGGCGAGGCATACTCCAACTTCTCCCTTCCTCATCTCCGGAAAAGCAACCGTGCCCATTGCTCTTCCCTTCTGCGTCATACCCTTCTCCCGTCTGCGAATCTCATAGACGCTTTTGGTGAGATCCCTATTCCATATAAGCGCATTCATCGCCAGATCTAGATGCCCATCTATCAACAACATTTCATATACTTCCCCTATCTGAATCTGTGATTCATAGAATCGATATGATATGACCATTTTAGGTTAATATGTGTTGCATAGGGGGTGAAAATCGAATTTTTCATGGAAGATCTCTATTTGATGTAGCAGCTCAACAAAGAAGTATGGCGGACTTAATCTAACCTTTATATCCTAATCAGGCGTAGTCTGCATTTGAGGTTGCAGCTATGACGGAGCCTCTGGATCTGCCGGATCTACATATTCAGACGGCCTTCACAGATGGAGACTCGCCAGTGGAATCTTTTATAGAGGAGGCTAAGAGAAAGGGGATAAAGACCCTTGGAATCTCAGATCATTATTCTTTGTGGCATAAGATCTGCACACCGGAGAAGTTTTTGAGGTACCTAAACGAGCTGAATAGATATCCAGTTTACGCCGGGGTTGAGATGGATGTTGGATACGAGCTTCCCCTCTACCCAAATATCAGGGAACGGCTAGATTACATAATGGTTGGGCTTCATAGACTTGATGGAAAATGGCTTTTCTCTCCATACTCATTTCGTTCAGAGGATCCACGGCGGGTCGTAGAGAGAATGAAGACCGCTATGATCCAAACAATGGAAAATGTACGTCCAGACGTGTTGGCACATCCAACTCAGCTCCCATTATCTTTGCGGCCTAAAGCCGAAGAGCTTATAACACGTGAATGGTCCGAAGATCTAATCTCTGCAGCTGCAAACTTAAACGTTGCAATCGAGATAAACTGCGGTGCGAGACTACCAAATGAAGAATTCATAAAGATCTGTCTCCGTAAAGGCGTGAAGGTTACCTTTGGCAGTTCAGCTCATACACCATCCAGGGTTGGAGAGCTAGAATATGGCTGGCGTATGGTGAGGAAGCTCGGGATCACGCAAGAGCAGATCTTTAGGCCTAAAAAGTCCAGAAAGGCAGCGAAGTATCGGGTCATGATAAAGGCCGAGCTAAAAGGGAGACAGTTAGATCTTAAAGTCCCTATATGCGACGATGTCTCCCCCGAAGATCTTGAATTAGCAATCTTCTATCAAAGAAGAGGAGAAGTAGATAGACGCATCATTATTCCATCTAGAAACTACTCAAACGTATTATGTAACAGCATAACTTTAGATTACGCCCCATCTGAGCTTGAGATTAGATTATACGAGCGGGGATCTATAATTGATCAGATGATCCTAACTCAAAGCATAGAGAATCTATGATCAACAGAAGCCCTCTTTCTATGGGAGATCTACTAAAAATGGCTGGAACGCCAGCTTTTATATCGAGCTGATGCGTAATCCAAACTATGACGCCCCGCATCTTAGATGTAGAATTTTATAATCTTAAGGCGAAGGTTGAAAAGCCATTTGAATGGGGAGATGGATACGCGTACTCTCGAACAGCATCTCTCATCCGCGTAGAAACGAGCGATGGTCGGGTAGGCTGGGGTCCTAGCTCTCCAGCCTCAGGAATAAAGGATAGGCTGATGAAGATTCTGAAGGGGCAGAGCCCCATCGAAACATGCGTGATCTGGGAGAAAATGCGAAGAGAAAATCTCCCACTCAGCGTTATAGGAGGCGTCGACATCGCGCTTTGGGACTTAAAGGGGAAGATTCTCGGATTACCAGTATATGAACTCTTGGGAGGAGCAGTTCGGAGATGTATACCCGCATATGCGACGGGCGGATACTATCCAGTTGAAGGGGACGATCTGGAATGGCTTAGAAACTGTGTCCAGTCATCGATCAGTAGAGGCTTTCAAGCCTATAAGATGAAGATTGGCGGCCGCTCATTGAAGATGGATATTGAACGGCTTAAACTCGCCAGAGAATTACTTGGAGAGAATCGTAAGCTTATGGTTGATGCAACAACTGTATATGATATTTCAACAGCTAGGCGGATAGGCAAGATCTTGGAAACCCTTAATGTTGAATGGTTTGAAGATCCGCTGCCGAGCAGCGATTTTGAAGGCTATAAGACGCTTAGTCAATCGCTTAACGTGAGGATAACAGCGCATTACGGAGCGAGAGCTCCATATCCACTCATTGAGCATATCGAAAGACATACTGTTCATCAAGTTCAACCTTCAATTGTAGGCGCAGGCGGATTCACCGGATCTGTAAAGTTTTTGCACCTAGCTCAATTTCATAACGTGACCTATATGCCTTCATGCTGGGCTACGGATTTACATATAGCTGCAACTCTACATTTCCTCGCTGCTATGCCGTCCCTAAGCACCCGAACCAGAGATAAGCCGCCTATGCTAGAGTATGATACGTCTGAGAATCCTCTCCGCGAAGCCGTCTTGAAGAATCCAATCCGCCTTGAGCCTAACGGAGAAGTTAAAGTTCCCTGTGGGGAGGGTTTGGGCGTTGAGGTGAATCTTAAGGCGATTGAGAAGTTTAGATGCGGCTTATAATGTGATTTGCTCCGCCGTCTTTTTTAGTGTCCGCTGATTATATGAGGAAGTATATGCCGATAGTGACGATTATCGCTGAGAGAAGCAATCGAGCAGTAACTTTTTCTTTCAGGGCCATGCTGGACATTAGGGAGGCCCATACGGGGGAGGAGGCGCTAAGCGGAGTAGCCCTCGAAGCTCCTATGAACTGTACGCTATAAAGAAAGGTTATTCCTCCGAGAACCATGCCTAGAATTCCCGATGCTGAAAGAATCGCCAAATCTTTCCTACTGATCCTCCACTTCCTTTTCGGCTTTGAGATTAGAAGGAGGAATAAAAATAGGATAGGATATCGTATCGTGTTTGCTAGTATTATGCTTATGCCTCTTAATCCAACAGCGACAAGAATCGTTCCTACAGCCCAGCATAGGGCGGCGGCGAGAGCCATCACTAGACCTTTCAAGCTGATTTTCCCATAGCTCTTGTCCTCTTCCATCGATATCAAAACCACGCTTAGCACGGTTAAGATTGTTCCAATCAAGTATCTCAGAAGGAAAGGCTCTCTGAGAAACAGAACAGCTATAACCATCGTAAAGAGAGGATAGGTATACGCAATCGTGTAGGCTCTGGAGACGCCTGTTAGAATTATACTGCCATATAATAGAGTATCTCCAATCCCAAATCCAATTATAGCCGCTAAAACGATGAAGAGTGTTGCCTCAAGGTTAACATTTGAAAGCCTACTCAACTCACCCATTGCAAGGGCTAGAGGCAACATGACTATGGATGATGAGAAGGTCTTGACAGCGTTTGATCTTATGGGATCTACTCTTTTAAGAGACTCGGCTGAAAGCACCGTTGAAGCAGCCCACATCAGAGCTGTTAGGATTGCTAAAGCTTCACCTATCATCTATGTCCACAGCCGCCTTAGCATGCCGCTTGAAAGACTTAAGGCGGAAAGACTAATTGCATCTTTTCGACTAATAAATCTTGCAGATATAGAGGAGCGCTAACGTCATCTTTATCAGCATTCTTACCGAAAAACGTGAAGAATCCGCATTTATGACTTCTTCTGGTCATTTCCGCCTTTTTAGAGAATGTTATATGAGAGAACCATGATTTTAATCTAGGTGCATTTGTTCATGAAGCCGAGGGAAAGGGCAATTCGAGCTCTAATGCTCGAAGAGCCCGATCGAGTTCCAATGTTTGAGCTTGAATTTCAGTATCCTGAAGAGATAATCGGGGAGCCTTATGTTCTAAGTGAAAATCAAACAGGATGGGCAGTAACGGTCTTTAGGGATTTTTTGAAGACAGACAAAGAGAGGATTAGGCGAGGTAGAAATCTAAACGTCACTGAGCATAACAGCAGAGTTCTCGCTGAGACCTGTAAGAAGATGGGCTATGATATCATTCGAGTCGGATTTGTGCCCGACCCATTGGAGTCTTTAAGGATTCTTAGAAAAATTGTACCTGATCATCTGATTGCAGGTTCAGCTGGCGGAACATTAGGAATTCCCGATGGAAAGAACATGGCTAATCTAGTCTATCAGATCTATAGAAAGCCGAGCGAATTCAAGAGGGAGATGGAGGAGAGAATAAAGGAGGAGATCGAGAATATTAAGAGGCAGGCGGATGCAGGTGCAGAGGTCGTTTTCGACTGTACCGATTATTGCCTTAAGGAGGGCCCATTCTATTCTTTATGGGTTTACAAAGAGCTTATCTTTCCTTTTCTGAAGATGCTTGTAGATGCAGCTCATAAGAAGGGAATATTCTTCATTAAGCATACGGATGGAAACATATGGCCCATAATCGGTGATCTTGTGGCAACTGGAATAGATGCGCTTCACAGCATAGATCCAAGCGCGGGAATGAGGCTCTCTGAGGTCAAAGAAAAATTTGGGGATAAAGTTGCATTATGCGGAAATGTCGATGCTGCCTCTACAATGGTTTATGGAAGCCCCGAAGATGTAGCTAGAGAGGCGAGGCAGTGTATAAGAGATGGAGCTGCTGGAGGCGGATACTTCTTGACAACTAGTAATTGCATATACTATGGAGTTCCACCAGTTAATAGCATAACCCTTTCAGAGATCGGTAAAAAATATGGGAGATACTCAAAGATTAACTCTGCGTTTAAGTATTAGCAATTAAATGGTTCATAATTCATAAAATGAAACTTTATGCTTCCTTAACAGAGATGGAGGAGTCGGCATGTTTAGATTAGCGCTCGAATTAAAAATGCAAAAAATCGTTTTAGGTAATCTTCCCTTTCTCGGCGTGAGTTATCAGGGTAGAGAAAGAGATGAAGAATACAGGGAGAGATTCTTAGATAAGTCTGAAATGAAAAAAGTTATGCGGGTCGCCTTAAAGTATGGAGTGAGATTCTTCTCAGCCTCATCACATAGATTCAATGATCTTTCCCCACTTTATCTGGAGGCTGTGAAGGAGATTGAAGATGAAGAGGAGACTGATATCCAATTGATAACATGCATCAGCATACCCATACAATTGAGCGGAGCGAGGGTTAATGACTTTAGGAGATGGAAAACACAGCTTACCTACGAAACAGAAAGATTCGGCGAAAATATCATACAGAAGGCGCTTAATGACCCTATCCTAAACTGTCGACCCAGGTGGAGAGAGGGTCTCCAAGCCGCAAAGCCTTACTCGATGAGGCAGCTTCAAAGAGGGCTTGAGATAGACTGGAAGGCATGGGAGAATAGCATCGACATGCTTTCTGAATGGAGAATAGCGTGGATTGAACCTGGCTCAGAAACAGATTTTCTAGCGCTTGCACGAATCGATCTTCTCGGAGAAATCATAGATAGAACGCGGGAAGCAGGATATCGATGTCTTCTCGGCTCGCATCATCTAGGCGCGACGGCTCCATTGCTGAGGGAGGTGAAGATGCGAGGTTTCGATGGATATGTGACGCCTATTAACAAGCTTGGAGTCATGATGTTTCCAACACAAAAAGAGGTGGAAAAAACCGTGGAAAAAGCAAAAAGCCAGGGAAATCTGATAATAGCCATAAAGCCCTTTGCGGGAGGTAGAATAAATCCTAAAGATGCTCTGACATACGTCTTTAAGAAGGTTAAAGCAGACGCATGCATGATGGGAGTTGCATCAACCAAAGAAGCTGAGGAAGATTTTGAAGCGGCAAAACGAATCCTTGAAGAAGGAGGCGAAGAGGAATAGAAAAATCTAGCGTAAAAGTCAAAAAATGAATGGATCTGAAGGATGTCTAATTTCTATTTCAAGTAGCCTAATAGGTCTTTAAGATTATTTTCCGATATTATCTCTATTCGATATCTTTTAGCTAGGTTTTCCTCTTCCTCAGCAAGGATAAAATTATCTATTATCAAAAATTTGAATGATGGGTTAACATCCAGCGCCTTTGTATGCAAAGCCATAATAGAAGGCATAATCTTCTCTCTCCGAACTACAATATCAGCGACCAGAAGCTTTGAACCGTCAAGATTCTTTATTACTACATCAAATCTATGCTTTATGCCGGAATCGCCCTCTTCCTCTCCAGGCATCTCTAGAATCCAGCCGTTTCTGCCCATCTCTACATTTAAACTCATTAAAAAACGTCGAATCTTAGCGAGGGATCTTAATTCTTTGATAAGCGTCACTGCTTCAACCCCCCGACTCCAAAAGTCCTCAAAGAATCTCTTCATCGCCTCAGCATAATCAGCGCTATCCGTCCATAACCCAGCATCTTTCTCTACGTTTATACCAACCGAATCATCCATTAAAATTGAAGTGAAAGATTCTTTTCCATCGACCGTTACGAAACGAATTGATCCTGGAAGGCTTCTATGCGAGACTTCAGCAAACTCCAAATAATTCTCGATAACCTCTATTGTCTTTTCGCTAATCTCCGTTAATATCTTTATTTTAACTCCGCTCTGCGCCTTTCTTTTGAGAATTTCATCCAACCCAACATAAGTAAACCCGCAGAGATCATTCACCGTAGTCATCAAAGATATTTCTTTCCTTGCCCCCTCAAACATTTCAGAAAGGAAATTGAAGATGGATCTTCGTCCGTTGAGTATTCTAAATTTAGGCGCGACGACCGGAGGATGAGACTCAAAAATCTTCATGTAAGTCTCTAACAGTTTCTTTCTTTCAGCTTCCATTAGTTGAATCTTCTTTCTCTCACTCTCAATGAATCTGTTTATTGCTTCCTCAAGAGATATCGCTACATATTTCACTGGTCTTCCTAAAACCGCCTTAACCACTCCCTTAGCTTCTAACCTTTTAAGAATTCGGTATACCCTCACTCGGTTGAGGCCTAATCTTTTAGCGATGACGCCTGCCCCCTCAGGGCCCTGAGCGAGCAGATTAATATAGACTCGTGATTCATCTTTGTCCATCCCGTATCTCTGCAGAGTCTTTATAATCTCCTCCACGGCTAAAGCCTCATATTGACGTTTGTTCGTACAATTGTTACAAATTAATCCATATAAAATATTAAAATATAGACTAGTCTCGATGGACAGATGAGCAGGACAAGTTTTAAATCAAGATCCAACAAAAGATCCAAACTTCAAATCTTCGAAGATGTCTTAAGAGTGATTGCTGAGGGAGAATACAAGCCTACACGAATAATGTATAGAAGCAACTTGTCCTGGAGTCCTCTAAAAAAGATCTTAGAAAACATGATTAATTTAGGACTTGTAGAAGAGAAAATCGTGAAAAGCCACAGATACTTCTTCATAACCAGTAAAGGAGAAGAATTTCTAGAATGTATAGATAAATTGAAGAGTGTGCTGGTTCCAGGCCCATTCGTTAGAAATGTTGAACTCGACTCTCTACTCTTCTCCTCAACGAGGACTATTGAGGATCAGAGAATTCTCAGCGTGAATTCTCTGGAGGCAGTAAAGCCTAAAATTAGCGTAGGCTAATACACGATTTTTACCAAAAGTCATTTATTGAATAAACTTACATTCAATACAAATGCTTAAACAACTTACGAGAATTTGTCGATTAGACTTCGAATCAAAAATTGAAAGATTGTGTTTCAGTGTAAAGTCTCGCATTCTTTAATGCGTTTTTGTAATGCATATCAAAGATGTAACTCTTTTCCAATAGAAGAGTTATGTAGAATGGTGTCAAGGTTATAAGATGCTCTGTGAATCGAAGGGCATAAAATCTCTTTTATTTCATCAATCTTGTCTAAGAGTCTTTCTCCCCTCTCGGTTATCCTAAATAACCGTCGATTCCCATTTTCGTATTTCTTTATTAGTTTCAAGCTGATCATCTGTTTCAGAATCTTATTTAACGGATTCCAGGAAAGATTACTTCTATACATTATTCTTGTCGGTCTGTATTCGCCTTCATTGATTACTTTTAGAACGTCTAAAAACAGCTGAAGTCTAGATCTTTTATTTATTTCGATCATTTCCTACATATTCCTCTTGTGACTATCTATTCGGTCAACGCCTAAAACTCTGTTGTTACTGCTTTCAAAGAATCAGTGACACTTTGAAAGGACTAGAGGATGGATTCGCCGCTAACCTTTGCGACTTGAATCGCTCTATCAGAATCGATATTTTCGCTTAGCATTTGAAACATAAGACTGCTCAATTTTGGGCTATTAAAGAATATTCCGATTTCCATGTTGAAATTTTCTCGTTCATGTTTTATTAGGAGAGCATCTTTCCAATCTGCGTATATGTAAAGAACTGGCAATTTAAAATCCGTATATTTCACTTCAAACTGATGGGCAAATTCCTCTACAACATAATGAGCATATGAATCTCTAGGCGTCAATATCTGGATTTTCACACCTTTTTCTGCAATATTATCAAGAATCTTGCCGAAATCTCTATAAAGGAAGATTATACCGAGCGTAGAGGCCAATGTTATAACGGACTTTTCTGCTCCATAGAGGATTGATTTTAGTTTCTTCAAAACTTCTGATCCTTGAAGAATCCAGACTTCAGTCTGCTCGATAGTCTCTGTGCTGCTTGATTTCTGATGATAGAAATCTAAGATGTGCAGGAGTTTTCTGAGGTTTTCTATTTTCTCTTCGAGGGGTTGAAGATGATCTCTAAAAGATTTAGTCGGTGGAAATGCGACGAATTTTAAGGGGTTAGTCGGCAATTCTTTAACTAAACCACGATCAACAAGATTTTTTAGGGTTTCATAAACTTTAACTCTCGGAACCCCGCTAATCCGACTTATATTTCTGGCTTTCGATTGCCCTATTATGATGAGAGCAATGTATACTTTTGCTTGATATTCCGAAAGTCCTAGACATTCACGCATATTTCGCCATAAATAGGTAAAAAGATTGTTTTGAGATCGCATGCTTTTCGTAATTAGATTGCTCGAGGATTCTTTCTTAGTCGTTACAGACGTGGGATCCTTAACTTCCTTAACAAATGAGGTTAAGCAGTCTCTGCATAGAGAAATCCCATCTTCAAACAAAAACAGCCTTTTAGTTTCTTTGCAGAAAGGACATGTTCCATCTTTTGTTCCGATAAATAGAGCGTTTCTACCAGTCAGATTTAACAACCTCAGAATCTTTTTCTGAAATATACTTCTAGAATATTTAAGGTTTATGTTACTGTACTTAGTACAATATGTTACACTATGCATTATATATCGCGCATAGGATATTTATCTAGCCATGCGTTAATTCAGAGAGTTAGGCTATGATATCTGGAAATTGATTAAGAATGAGAATGGATGCGATTTTTGATATAAGTAACATTAAGATTTTACTCTATCTCCTTGAGAAAGAACGTGCGAGATACTCTGAGCTTCTAAAATACGTGGTTCCAGTAAGAAGCACTTTATCCTTAGCACTTAGAGAACTGAAGGAAGATAAAATGATAAAACGAATGATTGAAGATGTGACTCCTGTGAAGACATGGTACTCCCTAACTGATTTGGGGAGAGAAACCGCTGAGCATCTGCAAGCCTTAAAAGATCTCATTAGGAGGGAATAGTTTTGGCTGGTGAAGAAGATATGGAGAGTATGTTCTCGCGGTTTTAAACGGGCAGTTATGGTTTTCAGGATAATGATGTTTTGCGCATCTGGCATCTGCGAAAAAACAATTTTAATGTTAAATTTTTCACATCTTTAAACATTTGAGATTTGAAGTTTGTCTGTTGATGGGTTAGCGAGGATCTTTATAAGAAGTTAGCTCGTCCCGAGATTGTTAAGCTGGGAGATGTGAGGCATAAAGCGCTCGGGAGGCTTGCTTGTCTCGGCGAAACCTATTCTATATTGTTGTCCGAGAGGCGGCGAATCTGTATTATAGTTGCCTGAGAGCGGAGCAAAGCCGACTGATGGCAAAGTGTAAGAAATTTTAGTTTATGAAGAGCCTTATAAAAGGCGATGACGCATAAAACTATAAGAAATAGTGCTTAATGAGATCTAATGATCTTTGTATGTACAGTTTGCCTGAAGGAGAAGTGCGTTTCATGACAAAGCCCAGAGGCTTCGAATTTCTTGAGCATACCGCAGACATTTACATAGCAGCATACGGCCGAGATTTGGCTGAGGCTTTTGAGAATGCAGCGTTAGCGATGTTTGAGACAATGACGAATATCGATGATGTTAAACCGAGAATTAAGGAGTTCGTTGAGGTGGAGGGAGAAGATAAGCAGGCGCTGCTATATAGCTGGCTTGAAGAGCTGCTGGTTCGATTCGAGATAAATGGGAGATTATACTCCAAATTTGAGGTGGATGAAATAAAGGCGACGGATCATAGCTATAAACTAAAAGCCTCCATATACGGTGAACCTTTCGATTCATCTAAACATCTGCAGAAAGTAGGTGTAAAGGCAGTCACATATCATCGCATGGAGATTAAAGAGACCC
>CAZEGS010000046.1:0-11626 GCA_964512445.1 uncultured Candidatus Bathyarchaeia archaeon | reverse complement strand
CGTCTACCTTACAATTCACGTAGATATATCTTAAATTAACACCTTCTTTTTCAGCGTATTCCATTATTTGCCTGCCGAACTTTATAGCTGTGCAGGTTTTTCCAGTTCCAGTCGGACCGATTATCTGTGTGAACCTTGGATAAGCATTTTTGATGTCTCTAATCATCGGCTCATAAATAGATCGGAGAATACGGATCTGCTCTTCTCTATATGGAAGCCGCTTCGGAATATAATGTGGTGAGAGCTTATTTCTATCTTTGAATATTAGTCCGCTTGGCAATCAAATCATCTCAATCTAAAGTGGCGGTTCCTTTCTCATTTTCATCATTATTTTGGAAAACCAAAATTAAACGATTTGCATGTTCAGAATATTTTGCTTTCTTATCAGGTCAGGTCTATCACGGTTTTATAACTTGCTCGTTAGCTGAAAAATGGGAGGATGATGCTTTTAAGAAAAAGAGTAAAAAACCACGGGTTTATATAAAATGTTCTTGTAAGTTGCTTAAGAAGTGATGGCATTGGCGCAGATTAAGTCCCCCATCATAATTGTAAACTTTAAGACGTATGCTGAAGGAACCGGGAGAAAAGCCGTTGAGCTATCTAAAATCGCGGAGGCTGTGAGTCGAGAAACGGGAATATGCTTTGCGGTTGCTCCTCAATTTGTTGATATAGCGGCTATTGCAAATACTGTTGACATACCAGTCTTAGCTCAGCATATAGACCCAATTAAGCCTGGAAGCCATACTGGGCATATTCTGCCGGAGGCGGTGAAGGAGGCGGGAGCAATAGGCACACTGATTAATCATTCGGAGCATCGATTAAGATTGGCTGATATAGATGCTGCTATTACAAGAGCTCGAGAGATCGGCTTATTAACGGTAACCTGCACAAACAATACTTCTGTAAGCGCGGCTGTGGCGGCTTTGAATCCCGATATGATTGCTATTGAACCTCCGGAGCTGATTGGCACGGGAATACCGGTTTCAAAGGCTAAGCCTGAAGTTGTAACAAGCACCGTCGAATCTGTTAGAAAGATAAATTCGGACGTCAGAATACTTTGCGGAGCCGGCATAACTAATGGGGATGATGTAGCCGCCGCCCTTAAGCTGGGAACCGAAGGTGTTCTAGTTGCAAGCGGCATCGTGAAGGCGAAAGATCCATATAAAGTTATGAAAGAGTTTGCAGAGGCAGCTAAAAGCATCTAAAATTTCCGCATGAAGGGTCTAAACCTTGAAGGTCACAGTTGACTGCGCACTTTGCCTCTTCGAGAGAGGATGCAAGGCTATTCTTGAAGCGACAAGCGATCCGGCTATTCAAATTGAAGCTATTCGGAGACTTTTGTGCTTGCTTGGAGAGACATTTAATTCTACAGCGGTGCCAGCAGTCATAGGAACCCAAAGAGAAAGATTGATTAAAGAAGTAACCGGGAATCCTGATCCATACGCTAAGAAGAAGCGGATCTCCAATCGGGAAGCGGTGAAGATCCTGCCATATGCTGATAGATTTATTTCGTCAAAGACGGATGCTGAATCGCGTTTTAGAACGGCGTGTCTAGTAGCGATGGTTGGTAACATCATCGAGTTTGATATTCCAGGCCACCAATTTACGTTTGAGGAGATTGTAGATCTTATTCAACGTGCTGAAGACGATTTAGTGATCGATGAGCTTTCCGAAGCTTTCAAGATTCTACGAAAAGCTAGGCGGATTCTCCTTTTAACAGATAATGCAGGCGAGATTGCTTTCGACACTCTGCTTGTAAGAGAGATTAAAAACATTGCGAGGAATGGGGAAGTAATCGTTGCAGTTAAAGGAAAACCCACAATTAATGATGCTACTTTGGAAGACGCATTGTCCGTTGGAATGGATAAAGTTGCGGACTCAATCATAACGACAGGATCAGACGCTATAGGGCTGATCCCCTCAGAATGCAGTGAGGAATTCTTAAATGTATATGAAGCCTCAGACTTTGTGGTGGCGAAAGGTATGGCTCATGCGGAGACTCTAACAGAGCTTAAGTTGAGAAAGCCTCATCTCCTTCTGTTAAGGACGAAATGCTCCACTGTGGCTAGATATTTTGGAGTTCCGAGAGATAAGAATGTAGCGAAGATTCTCTAAAATTGAATAGATCAATGAAACGGAAAGACGGAAGTTGCTGACAAAGATAAAAATAAAGATTCAGTCTCTACTTAGGGTAGAGGCGAGACTCGCAAACAGAATCGGGTTAACGCCTAATCATCTTAGCATAGCAGGGGTTGTTTTCGGGGTTATCTCTGGCTTCCTGTATTATCTAGCGGGAATAAACTTGTCTGATCCGGCTGGAAGTCGAGCTTATTTGCTCGTGGCTGTGGCTTTCCTTTTGACTTCAGGATTTTTCGATGCATTGGATGGGGTGCTTGCCCGACTCTACAAGAAGACGTCGATTAAAGGTGGATTCCTCGATTCCTTATTGGATCGCTATGTGGACGCTGCTGTTTACTCGGGGATAATGCTGGGCGGGCTTTGCGATATTTTATGGGGGCTCTTAGCCTTGATAGGATCGTTGCTTACTAGCTATGCTCGTGCAAGATCTGAGGCCGAAAACGTTCCTATGGAATCCATCGGCATATTCGAAAGAGCTGAAAGAATAATCACGATTGCCGCTGCCAGTCTTTTAAATCTTGTATGGATGGATGCTTTGCGTTGGGGAATTCTCCTTCTCGCTTTATTAACTAACCTCACCGTGCTTCAACGTGCAACGTTTTTCTTTAGGAAAGTTTCATCCAGATAGGGGCGATGAAGATCTCTACCTCTTCGAATCTACACATAATTTATCTTCTACTTTTCCTAGATTCTCGGGATCTAACCTTAACTAAACCTAAATGTACAGCGCATGAGACGCAGTAATATCTTGTATCGGCACGAGCCGGTAGATACGCGCCTTTTTGACGAAGCTCCTTCGCGAGAGTCGGATCGACAAGAGAGATTCTTCTCGTCGTCTTCTTTGCTTTATCTCTTGGAACAAGCTCTCCGCACATGCTGCATTGAACATACCCGCTTCTACCCTTCTGTCCTTTTGATCTTCCTCTACTCTTCCGTTTGACCGGCATAACCTTCACGCTTAACTCTATTTTTTACGAATCACATAGAAAAAGAGAGATTATACACTTATATCTTTCTCATATCGAAGACTGAATTAAACTAGATTCCACTCGAAAGTTAAATCCTTTAAACTTGATAAATTATATCTATCTAGTTAGAAACGCTTGAAAGAAAAATGAGGTCTTTTGATTTAGTAACGGTCGGTCACTTTTCAATAGACTTTATTAGGATGAAAAATTCAGGTTCAAAGCCTACTTTAGGAGGTCCACCTACATTCGTCTCGCTTGCAGCAAAGAATTTAGGAGCGAAAGTATCGGTGATTTCAAAGGTTGGATATGATTTTCCAAAAGAATATTATGAATGGTTGATCAGGGAAGGGATTGATCTCTCCATGCTGAAGATCGTTAAGGACGCTTTGACAACAAGCTACATGCTTATATACGACCATAATGGTGAACGGCGGCTAATCCTAAAAGCCAGAGCTCCCCCAATAAATCCTGATGATATACCTGAATCACTCTCAGCGAGCGTAATACATGTCTCGCCTATCGCTCATGAAGTCTCATGCGGTGTGATGAAGAGGCTGAGGCGTCATGCAGATATCTTATCCCTAGATCCTCAAGGGTTCCTCCGAAGATTTGGTGAGGATGGCCGGACATGTCTGGGAAGATTCGATGAACCGGAGATTCTAAGCAAAGTTGATATATTCAAAGCTTCGGAGAGAGAAGTCGAAGCGGCAACTGGGGAGTCCGAGATGCTCAGAGCTATCCGTCGTGTACATGCATTAGGCGTTAGCATTGTGATTGTGACGAGAGGTGAGCGAAGCACTTTGTTAAGTCTTGACGGAAAAATCTATCAGATTCCCATATTCAAATCTAGAGTTGTTGATACTACAGGAGCCGGCGACGTTTTTATCGGGGCGTTTCTGGCTGAGTATTTAAAAGGTGATGATCCTGTTTGGTGTTCATGTGTAGGTTCAGCTTCAGCTTCTTATGTTATTGAGGAGGTTGGTCCTAGAGGCTTCAAGTCGCGATCTGACGTTTACAAGCGGGCCTCACAGATATACGAGGGAGTTTCAGCTGGAAAAGGTCTTTAATCGACTGTCTCCGTAGGGATTTCTAAACTTAATCGCGAGGAGACATCTTTAAGAGTTGCTTCTTCTCAAATAACAATAATAATCTTTAAGCCTATTGGCTGGTGTGCTGTATGGGAAGAGTATCCAAAGGCGTATTATGCAGCGTCGATGGATGCAGTAGAGAGGCTGTCCGCTCATTATCAGCGGCAAAGGTTGAAGAAACCGGCTTAAAAGTTAAGGGATCTCGAAAAGTCTATCTCTGCAAGGAGCACTACAAAGAGTATAAGAGAGCTATAAAGAAGGAAAAGACTCTAGAAAAGTGGCGATATAAAGGCACGCTTCTTTAATCCTCAAGGGAAGATGAGGCTTTAACTAATATTCTCTTTAGTTTTTGAGTCCCCCTCCCCCTCAAGCTTCACAGACTTCTTAAATACTAGATAAGATTCAGATGCAAATGTGACATTGTAAGCATCCTGAAATGTGAGGGCGTCTATATGGAGTTTCTAATACTCTCCTCTAGCCTGATAAGCGATAGAAAGCGGGAGAGAATGATTGTTGAAGCAGTAATAGAAGCGGCTGAAGAAGTAGGCATAACTCGCATAGTCAAGAGGTCATGTAATGTTCTCAGTACAGGCGTATACATAGTTGATCGGGGAGAGAAGAAATTAGTTTATAATGATTGGGGGAAAGATTGGGATCAGGATGAGATCTATGAGAGAATAGTTTCTTCCATGAAGACTTTAAACGGGAAGTGTGAGCGTAGCGATCTTGTCTTTGTTATTTCTAAAAATAGCTCTTGAAGCGATCTGATTTCTTCTTTTAACAATTCTTTATGCTCACAAAATCTTTATCTAACATGCATAACTAAAAGTGTAGAGTAGTTTCAAAATTAGACGGGGCTTATACAAGTGAAGATACTTCAGCTTCACGCGAACTTTATTGAGTACCGTCCAGTCGAGAAGGAGATAGCCTCCGCTGAAGAATGTGAAGAGAGACTTCACCGTCTCGAGGAACTTGTTGTTCTCTTCACCTGCGTCGAAAAGGGAGATACCATAGAAACGGGGCGGAAAGCAATAGCCGACATAAAGGAATTTCTGGATAAAATAAAATCTCAAAGAATCCTAATATATCCATATGCCCATCTAAGCAGCGATCTGGCAAGCCCCTCGGAAGCCTTGAGGATTCTTAAAGAGATGGAGTCTTATGCGAACAGCTTAGGGATCGAGACGTATCGGGCGCCTTTCGGATGGTGTAAAGAATTCACGATCTCAATAAAGGGGCATCCGCTGGCGGAGCAATTTCGATCGGTCCTCGCGGAAGAAAAAAGGGAGGAGGTTGTATCAAAGGCTCTAGAGGCAGAGGAGAAGATAAAATCCTTCTGGTATATCATTGAGCCTGATGGTAGGCTGATCCCAGTTGAAGAGTATGATTTTTCTGGTCATGAGAACTTGAGGAAATTCGCCGATTACGAGATTTCGAAGATGAGAGCTGCTCAGCAGACTCCCCCACATGTAAATCTAATGCGGAGACTTGAGCTTGTCGACTATGAGCCTGCAAGTGATCCTGGAAACTTCAGATGGTACCCCAAAGGGAGACTGGTTAAATCTTTAATGGAGCAGTTTGTGACGGAGAAGATAATCGCGTATGGAGGCATGGAGGTTGAGACGCCAATCATGTATGACCTTGAACATCCCGCCCTCGCGAATTATCTACACAGATTTCCAGCGCGGCAATACATTTTGAGGTCAGATGATAAGGAGTTCTTCCTCAGGTTCAGCGCCTGCTTCGGACAGTTCCTTATGCTTCATGATGCCCAGATCTCATATCGTCAACTTCCACTTAAGATATACGAGTTGACCCGCTATAGCTTCAGAAGAGAAAAGAGCGGTGAGCTCTCGGGGCTTCGGCGGCTAAGAGGCTTTACGATGCCTGATGTTCATGCAATATGTGCAGATATTGATCAGGCCAAGGAGGAGTTTTTAAAGAGGTTTCAGCTGAGCATTGAGACTTTAGAGGGTTTTGGACTAACCCGGGATGATTATGAGCTTGCTATCAGATTCACAAGGGACTTCTATGAAGAGAATAAGGACTTTATCTTCTCGCTGGTTAAGAAGTTCGGTAAACCGGCTTTGGCTGAAATGTGGAATGAGAGGTTCTTCTATTTCGTTTTAAAGTGGGAATTCAATTTTGTTGATAATCTAGATAAGGCATCCGCCCTATCAACTGATCAAATAGACATTGAGAATGCGAAGAGATATGGAATATCTTACATTGACGAGAATGGAGAGAGCAGAACCCCTCTGATTCTTCATTGTTCTCCAAGCGGAGCCATCGAGCGGGACCTATACGCTATGCTTGAGAAAGCTTATAGGGAGCAGAAGAAAGGAAAGCCGCCTATGCTTCCCCTCTGGCTTTCCCCCACCCAAGTTAGGGTAATCCCGGTGACTGACAAGTTCTTTAGTGAAGCTGAGAAGATCGCGGAGGAGATTTCTAGTCATAGCATACGGGTTGACTGGGACGACAGATCATTAACGATGCAGAGAAAGATTCGAGAGGCTGAAATGGAGTGGATTCCATACATAGTTGTTGTTGGACAGAGGGAAATAGAATCCGGAGTTTTATCCGTAAGAGATAGACGCATCTCGGGAGCCGAGAAGGGTGGAGCGATAAGAATGATGAGGATTGAAGAGCTCATAGATGAGATAAAGAGGCGGACGGCGGGTAAACCCTTCAAGCCTTTGAGCCTTCCAATGAGGCTTTCCAGAAGACCCCGCTTCTATGGCTGAGCCTTCATTTTTTTATCGTCACACATATTAGGCGTAAAGTGAAATACTCAAAATTGAGGTGTCTTAAGTTGTCCCGAGAAGAGCTTCTAATCTATATCGATGGGAAATATTATCCTGAATCTGAGGCTAAAGTCTCGGTCTTCGATCATGGATTCCTTTACGGAGATGGAGTCTTCGAGGGCATTAGGTCATATAATGGTCTTGTATTCAAGCTTAAGGAGCATATAGATCGTCTTTACTATTCTGCTCGAGCAATAATGCTGGAGATTCCTATGACGAAGGAGGAGATGATAGAGGCCGTCTTAGAAACGTTGAGGAGGAACAATCTGAAGGATGCGTATATCCGGCTTGTTGTTACCAGAGGAAAGGGAGACTTAGGGTTGGATCCTAGAAAGTGTCCTAAACCTTCAGTGATTATAATTGCTGTTCCGTTGTTGCAGCTATATGATGAGGAGAAGCGGGCGAGGGGGATGAGTATGATAGTTTCATGGGTTAGAAGGGACCCTGTAGATGCAACTACACATGAGATTAAATCGCTGAATTACTTGAATAGTATACTGGCTAAGATTGAGGCCAATAATGCTGGGGTTGATGAGGCGATAATTCTGGATTCTAACGGCTTTATATGTGAGGCTACCGCTGAAAATATCTTTATTGTTAAAGGCGACATGATTATTACCCCGCCTCCTACTAGCGGTTCATTACGTGGTATAACCGCCGGTGTCGTTGAAGAGATAGCTCGGGAGCTGGGTTATCAGGTTGTTGAAAGGGGAATCACGGTTGCGGAGCTCTATGGGGCGGATGAAGCGTTCGTGACAGGAACGGCGGCTGAGGTTATGCCGATAAGGGAAGTGAATAAGCGGCAGATCGGCGAGGGAAAGATGGGACCTGTAACCAAGAAGATCTTAGAAAAGTTCGTGGAGGTCATAAAAAATCCTGAGAATGGAGTGTCCATATGGTAGATGAGAAGAATGCGAGTTCTCTTTCTCACGGAAAGAAACATAAAGCCTCTTCTCTTGATGAGCGAGGTTATAGAGGTTGTTGAGGCAGCCTTCAGAGAGAAAGCTTTAGGACACGTACAGATGCCTCCTAAAATCTATGTTACATACGAGAAATATAATGGCGATCTAAGAGCTATGCCATCCTATCTTGAGAGGCTTGATATCTCAGCGGTAAAGGTTGTAAATTCTCATCCGGACAATCCTGAAAAATTTAAGCTTCCAACAGTCATGGCGATAATAGTGCTGGTTGATCCTAGGAGCGGCGCGCCTCTATCGATAATGAGCGGTACATGGATAACGGCGATGCGGACTGGAGCGGCTGGAGGGATCGCTGCAAAATATCTGGCTAGGAGAGACTCGAGGGTGGTTGGGCTGATTGGTGCTGGAATGCAGGGTAGAACCCAGCTGCTGGCATTATTGTCCATTTATGAAAGGCTTGAAGAGGTAAGAGTGTGGGATCGAAGTGAGGCGAGGATTAAAGAGTACATTTCTGAAATGTCTCCTTTATGTGGAGAAAGAGCTAGGCTGTTGCCTGTTAAAAACGCGAAAGAGGCAGTGGAGGATGCGGATATCATTGTCACCGCGACGCCTTCCAGGAAGCCTTTAGTCTCGGATGAATGGGTCTCTGAGGGTACGCATATAACCTGTATCGGTGCGGATGCGCCTGGAAAAGAGGAGCTCGACCCGCATATTCTCACGCATGCGAAGATTTACGTTGACGACTGGGATCAAGCCCTGCATTCCGGAGAGGTTAATGTCCCCCTGTCTAAGGGCATAATCACCAAGGAGGATATCTATGGAGAGTTATGCGAGGTTGTTGCTGGATTAAAGCCGGGGAGAACATCTCGTGAGGAGATTACGGTTTTCTCTTCTACCGGATTGGCTATTCAAGATGCTGTGACAGCTAAGCTTGTATATGAGAAAGCTCTCGCTGGAAATCTTGGACAATGGATCGAGATGATTTAGGGAGTACTAATAATTCCCTCTTTTATTGTGTTTTCTTGGATGAAGGTTAAGGTCTTCATGCATGGTGATCAAGAGCCTATGTCTTTCACCTAATATCATTGCTTCTCTGCCTTTTCTAGGATGAAGTGTCTGAATTAGTTTCCTAAGATAGAAGAGGGTTTCCTTTCCCCTCCTTGTTACCATATAATATTTACGGTTATTTTCTTTAACTTCCTCAATCAATCCTCTATTATTAAGCGAGTTTAGAATCTCTTGAAGAGGCCGCCATGATAAGTTGCATTTATACATGATGTTAGTCGGCTTGCTTACTCCCTGACTTATCTTCTCCAGAACGTCGAGACATATCTCTAATCTCGATCGTTTTCCAACCATAATTAATCACGGGCCTGAATGTTATAGAGGAGTTATAATCTATACCCGAAGTTCTTATATGCATTATGAATGAAAAAACTATAGTCAAAGATAGAAATGTAAATGTTCTTTTTGGTGCCCAGAAAAAATTTCTTTAAATACTTTATATACTCGTGGGGTTTTGGCATGTAGCCTCTAAGGTCTTTTCTTGAGTTTTGAGAATCGTTATGATTTATTATGGGTTTTATTTTTTGACTCTAACAAATTTTTTCTTCTTCGTCGACCAAGGTGTAGTTTGCTTTTTATAGATCTCTACGAGTCCCTTTCTGATGAGTTGAGGCAAAGCGCCCATCATTTTGGGTGGAAGGTTCGACGTCATAACTTCGCCGGATTTTCTTATAAATTCGTAAAGATTCTTTTCTGTAGGGGTCAGATTTTCCTCCAAGACGCATCATCTCCCCAAGATCATCAAGCTACAAATTCTGATAAAGAGGCCGATGAAATTTGTCAGAATTAAAATTCAAATGTTTATTATAAATTTTGCCGATTAAAGAATCTAGGTTTCTATGCTACCTTTTATATTCTTAGAGTTGAAAACATATCTTGAGGAATAATCCATGTATGTTAGAAGAGCTTCCGCCTGGGGCTTTCATCCCTTCGATCGAGATGAAGAAAGACGTGAAATAGAACAATGTTTCCTTTCAAAGCATGGAGCTGGCGGTAAGCCTAAAATCTGCGAGGAAGGAGCTCGACGCATAATAGGCGGCGTCTCCCCGCATGCCGGGCTGATCTATTCAGGTCCAATAGCGTCCCACCTTTATTATCGCTTAGCTAAAGATGGAAGACCTGAGACCTTTGTCATTCTAGGGGTTAGTCATGGAGGCAACCCGGGATTCGCCACGATGTTTGACGCTGTTTGGAGGATGCCGATGGGCGATGTGATGGTTGATTCGGAGCTTGCAAAAGCCATAGTAAAGCACTCCGAGTTTGTCGATATTAACCCCGGAGCTCATGAGGGTGAGCATTCAATCGAGATTCAGCTGCCCTTCCTACAGTATATATACGATGAGAGATTCAAGATTGTCCCTATCACAGTGGGCTATGGAGACTATGAGATGTGTGAGAATGTGGGAACAGCTATTGCGGAGGCGGCTGAGGATCTGGGAAGAGATATTGTTGTTATCGGTAGTACAGACTTCACTCATTACGGATCCCTTTATGGATATACTCCCGTGGGAACAAGTCCATTCAGGAAAGTTTTGGAATGGGTCTACAAGACTGACAATTCTTTAATTGAGACGATAATCTCGCTTGATGCAGAAGGCCTCATCAAGAAGGTCCGTGAAAACAATTATACTATGTGCGGGTATCTCCCAGTTGCAACTATGATTGTTGCAGCGAAGAAGATGGGTGCTTCAAAAGGAGAACTTCTAAAGTATGCGACGAGCTATGATGTTCAAGGATCCACCGACCTAATCGTAGGCTACGCATCAATAGTAATTGAGAAGGAAAAATGATGGTTATTTCGAAATCCTAGTTTCTCTCTGATCTAGATATTTCTTTCGAGGCATATTTAAAGCAGATCATCTCCCTCAAATACTCGTTCAAGATTTACTAACTGAGAGTATCCAATCGAGGTTAGACTGATAGAAAATGCATTAAGCCTCTTGAAAAACTTCATATCATCGGAAGGTTGAAGAATTGACGTGCATGGATAAAGTTGAAATCCGCAAATACTCACCTATTGACAGGGAGAGTTGTCGAAGTTTATGGAGAGAACTTACAGAGTGGCATCGGCAAATATTCAAGATCCGAATATAGGGGGTTCTCGCCCGAGGAATGCTTCGATGAGCATCTGGCAAAGGTGGGAGCGGATCATCTATGGGTTGCAACTATCAACTCCAAAGTGGTTGGACTTATCGGATTAATAGTCAACGAGAAAGAAGCTGAGATAGAACCTATAATTGTCAGTAAACCTTACCGAAATAAAGGTGTGGGAAGGAGACTGGTTAAAAGAGTAATTGCTGAGGCTGAAAAGCTAGGTATAAGACTTCTAAGCGTGAAGCCTGTGGCAAGGAATGTGGAGGCAATAAAGTCCTTTTATCGGCAAGGTTTCAAAAATATCGGTTATATAGAGCTCTTCATGGACTTCTCAAAACGGCGATGGAAGAAAGGCCTAAAGATTTTCGATCTCCGATTCAACTTCTAAAAATCCCTATGCTCTTAAAGGATCCTTGAACCATCTTTAAAAAAAGAAGGAGTTCTTTTCTATAAGCTTTATTAACTGATTTTCCACTTTTCTATTCGGTGCTGCATGTTTCGATGATAATTCAGTCGCTCTTCGACGCCTTACAGGGACTTGCTTCCCA
>CAZEGS010000045.1:0-11805 GCA_964512445.1 uncultured Candidatus Bathyarchaeia archaeon | reverse complement strand
TCATTGGATCGCGCTTGAAGGGTGTCGCATCGACAATATTGTAATCAGTTAGCTCTGTATGGAACATGCAGAAGCCGTCATGATGCTTCGCCGTTATAACGATATATTTCATCCCAGCGTCCTTAGCAACTTTAACCCATTCTTCAGCATTAAACTTCACAGGATTGAAGTGTTTAGCGAGTTTTTCATATTCCTTAACGGGTATCCTTGCGCGAAACTGGATCCACTCGCCTATTCCAGGAATCAGCTTTCCCTTCCACATTCCAGCGGGTATCGCATAAAGTCCCCAATGGATAAACATGCCGAATTTAGCTTCCCGCCACCAAGCCATTCTCCTCTCACGTTCTTCTTTAGATACGCTTATTTCCGCCAATTTTCTCACATCCCCCAAAAACTAAGATAATCCTCAATTTTCGCTTATTTAAGACTTATCACTTTAAAAAGAATGAGTAATAAGCAAATCTTCTAAGAAGAAAGATCTAAAGTCACATTAGAATCTTTTTTTAAAAACGGGACAAAAAACCTTGTTAAATTAGAATCATCTTCTTGCACGCATAATGAGTATCCTGCCATTCTCTGCATCCAAAAAATATGTGAAATGCCAAGACTTCTTTAAGAAGAGCCACCTCTTCACTTGGGCATATCCCTCAACCACCCATAATTTTTTGCCATCAGCCAAACCCGTCTCCAGCTCTGTTTTTGAAAAGTCAACTTTTATTCGGCGGCCATACCCGGCCTTAAGCTTCTCCATAATGATAGCTTGAGCTTCCTCAGAGCTCTGCACTTTAAAATTATCCATTTTCCACACTTCTCAGTAAACACTACAATATAAAGTGTATACTTCCTATTATTTCTCTTTCTCAAACAGTTATATCGAATGCCTGCTCAAAAACTCTGAGACTTATGAATTCAACATTTTTGCGGAAAAAGTTTTTCAGCAAGAATTAACATCTGCTTATGAAGTTTCCAAATTAACATAACTAAGGGCCGAATGTGAAGGGTGAGGATGCTATGAAAAGAGATATAGAGACCTCTGAGAACAATATGAGACAGTTTGTCTCGATAGATCCCAATAAATGCACTGGCTGTGGACTATGCGAGTATGTCTGTTCGTTAGAGAAGAGCGGCTTCCCAAATCCTGCATTGTCTAGGATAAGGGTCATACGTCTCACTCCCCTGCTTAATATATCTATGACATGTAGATTCTGCAATGATCCCCCATGCGTGGAAGCTTGCCCACGTGAAGCTTTAAGGCAGTCTGAAAAAGGCAACTTGATAATTGTGGATGAAGAAAAATGCGATGGATGCGGATGGTGCATTCAAGCATGTCCATACGGCGGCCTAATAATGGATCCATATAAAAACGTAGTTAATGTCTGCGACTTTTGTGATGGAGAGCCGAAATGCGTAGATTTCTGCCCAGAAGAAGCGCTTGAAATATTCTCAGATGATGAAGAAGCAGATAAGATGTGGAGATCCGCCATAGAAAACCTGCCTAAAGAACTGGAAAGATTAAGCGGCCTCATCAAGAAAAGAGATCTCTCAGAAATTTTCATGAAAGCTGAGGATAGAGCGAAGAAATTAGAAAGAAAGCTTGAAGAATTGACGACGCTGAAAAAGTAGCCGCAGCTCTACATCTTTTTTGTTGTGAAAAAATTTATATTGTAGTTGGATGGATAATCCATCCAAATGACTTCAATAAAGAAACTGAGCTTCATCATCATCATGACTTCACTCTGCATCAGCACAAATTATCTCATGATAGGAATCCCGAACGTAAAGTTTATGGACCTCTTTGTTTTCCTAAGCGGCTACACGATGGGGAGCTTATCGGGGGCTTTAGTCGGAGTTTTAACATGGCTAGTCTATGGAACTATTAATCCATACGGCTTTAACCTGCCAACCCTAATCGCCACATGCATAGGTGAAAGCCTATATGGCATCTTTGGAGGCTTTTCTGAAAGATTAGGATTGAAAGCCTCTTCGGAATCATTTAATGCTAATGATGGAAGATTTTGGAGAGAAAAATTGCTGTTTGGAATTATAGGCTTTCTACTCACATTCATATATGATCTTTTCACGAACGTCGTCACTGCAATGGTCTTCGGGATTCCTCTTCTCGCCTGTATAGCTGCAGGTATACCCTTTACGCTAGTTCATGAGGTTTCAAACTTCCTCTTATTCTTCCTGCTGGGAAATCTGCTCGCTAACATTATTCAGAAAATGTTGGTGATGGGAGGTGAAAAATTTGGGTAATAGAACAATATGGTTTTGGCTTTCATTGGTGATGCTCTGCGCTTTGATCCTCGCATCGTATGCAAGCATATACTACTATAACGAGTACACGAGGTATCAAGCCCTCTATAACCAAGCCGTTGAGGAGTTAAAGCAGCTAAAGACACATATGCTTGTTAACGTCTTGATCAATTATGGCAATGGAACGCTAGAATGGCATAACGAGACGCGTGTACCAATCGGAGCTTCACTACTGAACGTCACTGAAAAAGTAGCCGATGTGAACTATACGGTTTATCCATTCGGAGTATTCGTAACAGCGATTAATGGAAGAGGCGGAGAGTCTGGCTACTATTGGATGTGGTATATCTGGAACTCTACAACTGCTCAGTGGGATCCGGGTCCTGTTGCAGCTGACGCGTTCACTCTCCATCATGGAGACATAGTCTCATGGGTTTATGAGAAGCCTTCATGGTAAGAAAACCAGCAAGAACTTAGGTTGATCGCCTTTAAGATGGAGGAATAACCGACGTAAATCAAGATTGCAGTGTCGAAGGCTCCAACGAGGCTCTATTTTTTATTGTCATTCACGGAACAAAATTTAAGATTGATGTGACCGAGGATTCTTGAAAAAGACATGTTTCTCATAGGCTTTCTAAAAGTCCATTTATGCAGTCTTTTATCGACCTAAGGAAGGGATGCCTTATTTCATTTAGGTTTCTTATTCTCTCTAGCCTTTCCACCCGGAAGGATATGGGAGGATGTGGATTCCACCCTAACCATCCTCCAACCCTATTGGGTAAGATCCGCTCAACCTGTATTCGTTTATGTCCAATCTTTCTCAAGGCGTCGGCTAAAATCTGAGGTGTACCAATCGCAATAGCTGAGTCTAGATCAGCTCTGGACTCAAAGAATTTTGCAATGAAATAAATGAGTCCTAATGCAAAGAATAGGTAAAATAAACCGAAGAGATAGATGAATTGCCAGAAGAAGTAGACCCTTAAGAGATACTCTGTAGATGAGAGAATGAATAGGGCAATGGGGTCTCTTCTCTTGATGTGGCTTAGCTCATGGCCAATCACTGAAAGAATCTCTTCTTCGCTTAGCTGGATGAGTAAACCGGTTGTGATTAGAATTAAACCGTAGCGTGGACTTGGACCGGTGGCAGCCGCATTTGGCACTGGAATGTTTGAAAGCATAATTTTTGGAGGCGGGATTTTGAAGCGTTCCGCAGCTTCCTTCACTGTACGATAAACATTAACTGACTTAATCATCATGTTTTCAGAATTAACATTAATGCCATACTCGTAAAAGACCTCTCTAACAATGTCGCCGTCTAAAGGTTTACCCATCCTCAATGTTTTATCATAGATTCTTTTCTTAATCTCCAGCAGCGTCTCTTTTGGATACTTCTTCACCGTCTCATAGAATTCCAATCGAGAAAAATTGCACTGAAGAATGTGGACGTGAGAAGATCGCTCTGTGATTGGGTAATCTCCCATCTGCTCAACTATCTTATGCGAAAACATGATCATGACAAGCTGTACTATCACAAGTGTTAATGGAAAGTACTTGATAGGAAGTCTTAGCAGCTCTATCAGTACAAAGAATATGCTGTAACTGAGCGCCAGAAAGATGATAAAGAACAACAGCATATTACCTGTGAAGATACGATGTAGAAGTTTTCTCTTTCCAGAAGAGGTTTTGGTAGAAATGCCATCTTGGTCTGGAACCCAAACAAAGTAAAGAGCAGTCTTCCTTATTTCATCTTCAAATCGCTGAATAGAAATTAATAGGCTTTCTCGTAACCTACTTATTAGCTGAGGCGGAGTTGCGCTTCCCGGCGTCATCTTAATCTCAATAGGATTTCCAGCTATTATTTCAACATCGATATACCATGGACCTTCGGATTCAAAGAGAGTAAATTCAAGCGTCTCCTTTCCATCGAGAATAGCTCTCCGTATATTGATGAAATGGGAATGCAGTGGGAGAATATTTTTCTGATAAATGAAATTTAACAGATCGCTGAGGTGACTATGCGGAATCTCTGTTTGAATCAGAAATCTTAACGTCTTAGGGCTAGATAGATCCATAAATTATTTCCACTTCAACAAGTCGCTTCCTTTTCACAATTATAGACGTGTCCTTCGCTTTAATGTTTACTCTCCTTTTTCTTGTGTTCTTCTCTTCTCTAAGCTTGTATAAAGGGGGATTCTTCGCCTTCGGATTAAAGGATTTCTTTAAAAATCTTATCGATAAGCTTTTTATAGGGAAAAAGAAGAACTTGATGATGCTATTACAAAAATTTGGCGGTATTCCTATGGAGGCAAGCAAGAAACCATTGAATGTTCTCGTAAAAGAGATGAACGCCTACATTGGCATAGTTCTCAAAAATGGTATTGAATATAGAGGCACAATGGTACATTGTGACAATTACATGAATATAATCTTAGAAGGCGCATCAGAACATTATAACGGTCAGCTACTCGCCCATTACGGCCAAATCCTCCTCCGAGGCAACAACATACTATATATCATATTAAATGCTACGCCCAAGAAAGAGTCAAATCAAGGACAACAGCAATCCTAAACGTAGCTGAAAAATAAATTCAGATCTGTCAGATAATCTTGAGTTCCAATATAATATCTGAGAATATCTTCTAGCTAAAGAGTTTTTCATATCTTAATTTTGCCGCTTAATACCCAGCTGGAACAGATAATTATCATTCTGATTGGGAACAAAAGCCATATTATGTATATTGCTGTAATGGATCTAGTTGATGGTGCTGGATATGCAGAAGACTACACATAAAGATGAGATCAAGGTTTCGCCGAGGTTTAAGCTGACATTTGACGCTTCAATATGCAGATGGTGTCGAAGCTGCGAACTCATATGCTCCCTGTCTCATGAAGGCTCCTGCAGCCCTTACCTATCACGTATCTCTATTGATGTAGACCAATTTAACGCGGAAGTTTCAGCATCATTCTGTATGCAATGCCCTAAACCGTTATGTCTTGCTAGCTGTCCGGTTGAAGAAGCTATGATCATCAACAGCGTTGGGGCTTTAACAATAAACCAGGAAGCATGTATCGGATGCGGAGAATGCGCTAAGGCATGTCCATTCAATAAGGAGGGGAAGGTCTTGAAGCTTCATCGTTCCAAGAATGTATATTTCAAATGTGATTTGTGCGATGGAGATCCAGTTTGTGTCCAGATATGCCCAACGGGAGCTCTAAAAATAGTTGAGGTGGAAAGGTGAGAGGAATCCATGCCTTATGGATGGGTTGGAAGGATCCTAAAGGTAGATCTCACCGATGAGAAGATTGAAACTGAAGATACTATGCCGCTTGCAGAGAGGTTTATAGGCGGCAGGGGAATAGCCGCGTGGATAAGCTGGCGGGAAATACCGCCGCATATAGACGCATTTGATCCGGAGAATAGACTCATATTCATGACTGGTCCACTCACGGGAACTTTGGCTCCCGCCTCTGGTAGATTGATGGTCTGCGGTAAATCGCCTCAAACATATCCGAATGTCCGTTATACACGTTCATGTATGGGTGGACATTTTGGACCTGAACTTAAGTATGCTGGATTTGATGGAATAATAGTGTATGGAAGATCCTCTTCTCACGTGTATCTCTGGATAGAGGATGGTGAAGTTGAGATTAGAGATGCTGAGCATCTGTGGGGGCTAGACACCTTCGAGACGCAGAAGAGACTTATAAAACAGCATGGTGAGGGAACGCAGGTCTGCTGTATAGGGCCTGCCGGAGAGAATCTATCGCGGATCGCGGTTATCCAGAGCGGTATAGAGAATGCTGCGGGTCAAGGCGGCTTCGGAGGAGTAATGGGATCGAAGAACCTTAAGGCGATTGCCGTTAAAGGGTCAGGCGAGATCAGAATCGCTTATCCTGAACAGCTAATTGAGCTGTGGAATCATGTAAAGGATCTTAGGCCTCCTCAGCCATCTGCTCCTCCAAACCAAAAGGCCTGTTCGATGACTTGCGCAGCCCGCTGCTCGATGCGCATATTTAGAAGAAGCACAGGAGAGGTTCTAGCTGCTCATTGCTGCTCTCCTGGAGTTAGGCTTAAACCTCAAGATGAAGGCTTCAAGGTTGAACTTCTATGCGACAAGTATGGGTTGAATCGTTGGGAGATAAGCTGGATGGGTTTTAGGGAAGATAGCTGGTTTAGGAAGGCGAAGGCAGCGGGGGAGTTTTCGGAAGAAGACTTCGGAATGCCCTTTAACGTTGATGATCCGAAATTCTGGATTGAGCTGCTTCGAAAGATAACGTATAGAGAGGGTATTGGAGATGCTCTCTCAGAAGGAATGCTTAGGGCGGCGGAGATTCTCAAGAAATCGAAGGATTACATTCCGCATGTCGCCCATGGCTTTGCTGCTCATTGGGATGGTCATTATTATGGTTGGCCGAAATATCCACATTGGCTTGTTTCGGCCTTGATGTGGGCTACTGACAGTAGGGATCCATTAGTCCACGGATATGCTCAAGAGATCGCTAGATGGTACGGTTATGGAAGCGGTCCTCTAAAAATAGAGGAGATCGAAGAGATTTCGGAGAGAGTTTACGGTTCAAGATTGGCAGTCGCATTGGATAGTGATTATCAGTATAAGGCTCAACCGACCATATGGCATCAGCATAGAGACGTAATCAAGGATTCCCTTCTCGTATGTGACCAGATGGGATTTCCACTGGTATATTCGGAGAAGGGTTATGGAGATACTTCTGTCGAGGCGAACCTTCTCTATGCAGTTACTGGAATAAAGAAGAGCGAGGAAGAACTTGACAGGTTCGGTGAGACAATAATAAACTTGGAAAGGGCGATCATGGTGAGGGAGGGAAGGACACGGAAAGACGACGAATCGGTAATTCCGTATTTCAAGAAACCGGACATAGATGGTATATCGCTTGACACAGCTAAATTTGCAAGGCTTCTCGACGAGTTCTATGAGCTTAGAGGATGGAATAAAAATACTGGACGTCCAACAAGAGAGAAGCTCGAAGAGCTCGGCCTCAAGAGCGTCGCTGACGAGTTAGAAAAGCTCGGCCTACTTGGATAGCCCTCTCCTCCTCAAAATTTTTTGAAAATAAAACTTTTAGAAATCAGAATACGTTATCCCCATCTTTATCCAGAGAGTTAAAGGGAGAGGAGACCTCGTCTGAAAGGCTGCTTATTTTTGGGAAGATATATAAATGATTTGAAGATTTCAAAAATATTGAAATCTGCTGGAGGCATACCCGATGGAGATGCTGAGAGGGTTCATAGTCAGCTATAGGAGAGGACCTAAGACTCAAAGGCCTAAGGAATGCCTCCTTAAGTTTCCCCACATAAAATCGTTTAGTGAAGCTTCCAGTTTGATAGGACGCAAAGTCGCATGGCCTGTTGGAGAGAGAAAATGTATTGGTAAGATCGTTGCGCCTCACGGAAAAAAGGGGCTTGTGAGAGCACGGTTCAGAAAGGGAGTTCCCGGCGAGGCTCTCGGAAGCCAAGTCGAGATAATATGACGGTGGGGCACTACTCTCTTATATCATATTAGGCCTTTCGCGGAGCATCCGCCAATTATGCTGTGTTTTCCCATCTTTAAAAGAGCGGTGGAACGAAGATTGTTAGGATCTTCAGCGGCTCAATCACTTCTCGAATTCCATGCTTTACGCCTTTAGGTATATATGTGAATGAGCCTTTCTTAATTGTCTTTTCACCTAAGCCCTCAATGAACATCACTGCCTTTCCGCTTAGATAATACTCTATCTGGTCAGAATCATCGTGCATATGAACCTCTATGCTTCTCCCCTTTTCAAGAACACCCAACTTTACACTGGCAGTCGACGTGTCCTGTCTAGATAAAAGTATCTTTGCGGGGAAAGGTCCTTCTTCAGTTAACTCCAGGTCTTCTTCATCTCTAACTATAGGCTTCATTCTTCACAATCTCCTCCATACGGCTTATTTTGGAAAGGAGGCAAAATAAAAGGTTTAGCCGCTTGGTCCCCTACAAAGTTATAACATGAGCGGGTTAAGGATTCTTCTCGCTTCTCCCATAATGAGCAGGTATTTTCTTTCTAGAGAAAGACCCCTCTTTTTATTCCATAATTCTCTTAAGAGCCGCTGGACTCCAAAAAATTTTAGGAGGAGACTTTTTTCTCCATTAGGAGTTTATGGATTGCCTGAGCGGCCTTCTTTGCCGCGCCCATAGCTGAAATCACCGTGGCGTTTCCAGTCACGATGTCACCGGCAGCGAAGACTCCTCTAAACGTCGTTTCGTAGGTCTCGGGATTAACGACGATTGTGCCATGCTTCGTAAGTTTTACCCTCTCATCATTATATACAGCTATGGGATTAGGTCGTTGACCAATCGCTACGATGACCGTGTCTGCATCCACTAGAAACTCGGAGTTCTCTATAGGTATCGGTCTTCTCCTACCAGTCTCATCAGGCTCCCCAAGCTTCATGCGTATGCATTCAACCTTCTTTACCCATCCATGTTCATCCCCCAAAAATCTGACTGGAGTAGCTAGAAAGATGAAATTTATGCCCTCCTCCTTTGCATTCTCAACCTCCTCTCTTCTCGCAGGCATCTCCTTCTCTGTTCGACGATATATGACTGTGACTTCTCCCCCCAAGCGAAGAGCGGATCTAGCGGCATCCATAGCCACATTTCCACCTCCAATCACGACGACCTTCTTGCCGACTTTTATCGGCGTATCATACTCTGGAAATCTGTATGCCTTCATCAAGTTGACTCGTATTAGAAACTCGTTGGCGGAGTATATGCCGCATAGGTTCTCGCCTGGAATGCCGAGGAAGCGGGGAAGACCTGCTCCGGTTCCAAGGAAAACCGCATCAAATCCCATTTTGAAAAGTTCATCCAGAGTTATCATTTTGCCGATAATCACGTCTGTCTCAACCTTGACGCCGAGGCTTTCCACATACTTAACCTCATCCATAACTATCTCTTTAGGCATCCTGAACTCTGGAATCCCATACATCAAAACGCCGCCTGGAGCATGTAAAGCCTCAAAGATTGTGACTTCATGGCCTAGCTTCGCAAGTTCAGCTGCAGCCGTCAATCCGGCTGGGCCTGAGCCTACTACGGCTACTTTCTTTCCTGTTGGAGGCGCAATCTCAGGTATGCTGATTCCTCTCTTCCTTTCCCAGTCAGCTGCGAATCTCTCCAGAGCTCCTATATTTACGGGGGTTCCTTTGACGCCGAGGACGCATCTGCCCATGCATTGGTTCTCTTGAGGACAGACTCTTCCGCAGATAGCTGGCAAGCTATTCTTCTCTTTAATCTTCTTGATAGCCTCGTCAAATTTTCTTTCTCTTATGAATTTTATGAATGCAGGTATGTCTATGTTAACGGGGCATCCTTCGACGCATCTTGGAACCTTACATTGTAGGCATCGTGAAGCCTCAGCTATCGCTTGCTCCTCAGTATATCCTAAGGCAACCTCTTTAAAGCATCGGATTCTTTCCTTAACATTCAGTTTTGGCATGGACTGTGGAGACGGCTTAGACATCCTCTTTCATCCTCCTAACCCTTTTTTCATATGCGCAGAGAGCTCTCTTCTCATCCTCAACATAGGTGCGTAATCTGTTCATTAGCTCCTTAAAGTCGACTTCATGCGCGTCAAACTCTGGGCCATCCACACAGGCGAATTTTGTTTCTCCTCCTACAGTAACTCTGCATGTTCCGCACATTCCTGTACCATCAATCATGATAGGATTTAAGCTTACAACGGTCTTTATTCCGTATGGACGCGTGACCTCTGCTATAGCTCTCATCATGGGGACAGGTCCAACCGCAAAGACATAATCGAATCTTCTTCCCTGCTCAAGTAGATTCTTTAGTACATCAGATGTGAATCCCTTATACCCTTTAGATCCGTCGTCGGTGGATATGTAAAGTTCATCGCTAATTTCAGCTAGCTCCTTCTCTAAGAGCAGAAGCTCGGAGGTTCTCGCTCCAAGGATCGATACAACTCTGTTCCCAGCCTTCTTTAAGGCTTTTACTTGAGGATACATCAGGGCTGTTCCAACTCCTCCGCCAACCACCGCTGCATCGCCATAATTTTTGATCTCAGATGGGTTTCCAAGAGGGCCGAAGACGTCTATGATGCATTCACCTACTTCAAGGCTGCCCAGCTTCTTGGTTGAGACGCCTACTTCCTGGAATATCACGGTGAACGTTCCCTCCTTAGCGTCCCAGTCTACCAGAGTCAGAGGAAATCTCTCTCCAAACTCGTCAACTCTGAAGATTACGAACTGGCCTACTTTGGCTTTCTGAGCTATTAGAGGCGCTGATATCACCATACGTTTGATTCCCGGCGCCAACCTCTCCTTAGCGACTATCTTAAATCTACATTTCATCGATCTCCCTTCGTTTTAGTGTAATATTGATGTATAAATTCGAGCGGATCTAATAAGATTTGTGAAAGCCTTAAGATAATCTCTTTCTCAGCATTTGAGACGTTAATCTTTCTCCATGTAGATTTTGACGGCTAAATCTCGGCTTAAATTCCTAATCAAAAGCGGAATCTCGCCTTTAGTCACATTAACCGTTACGCTTGATGCATCGCCTTAGATATTACAGATTGATATTTTCTATACTCATATATCTAAAGTATCGGGAGAAACAAAAAAATGGTGGTGATTCCCGCTTTAGTCTCGTTTCTCAAATGAATTTTGGGATGTGGATATATAAGTAGCGGGAGATCTCGGCGGCGGTTAAAGCGCCTAAGATCTCAGCTATGATGAAGACTGATGCGTCTGTTGGGCGTATGCCTGCTATGGCGTAAGTAAACATCTTTGCAATCGTTACTTGGGGATTCGCGAACATCATGCTGGAAGTTGCTATTATAGACCCGCCTACAAGTAGGCCTACAACTAGACCGGTACGATCAGATTTGTTTCTCATGCATCCATAGATCGTCATGACTAATAGAAAAGTGCCGAGATACTCTGCAAGGCAACATTCGAAGGGTCTAGTAACATCGGATATGGTGATCAACGTTGGAACTACATGATAGAACATTCAGATGACTAGCAATTATGCTGAGCATCCCACCGATTATTTGAACAATTATGTAAAGGCAGCCTGATCTTAAAGGAATATCCTTCGTCATCATCATAGCGATTGTTACGGCTGGATTGATGCAGCATCCGCTTACAGGGCCTAAAGCCTCTATCAATGCAAAAAGCATGAATCCTACCGCTATGCCGTCGTAAAGAACAGACATGGGTACGCCGGCGTGAAGTATATTGTATCCGAGGATTGTGGGTGAGATTGCGGCTATTACTAGAAACATGGATCTATCGAAGTTCAAATCATCTCGACAATGAAAATACCCCTTAAAATTGCCAATCAAAAACCTGTACAAAACAAGCATATAAGCCACAACCATAAAATTCGCATCGTATATAAACTATTTAAAGAAATTTTTTCCCGATGCAAAAAGAAAATTCCCCTCTCGACCCATACATTCATCAGCTCAGACTTCACCACTTAATCCTGCTCGAAAGAACACTCACTATGAGAACCTTGAATCCTC
>CAZEGS010000044.1:0-11962 GCA_964512445.1 uncultured Candidatus Bathyarchaeia archaeon | reverse complement strand
TATCTGTTGAGGTGGACTCAACACCATTCGCAAAATACTTTGAGCAGGCTAGGAATGGGGTTGTTGTCCGGATGGCTCTTCTAGCCCTTGTTTTAGGCGCGATTAAGTGACCTTAAAATCTTAAGAAGCCTTAAGGGTCTGGTCATCCCAGTATTGACGGGTTTTCAAGAAGCGGATATTAGCCTTCAAAAGGTCCAGATAAAACTCCTTCTCATCGAAATGCATTTTACCTAATATCCTAAATGCCGTCTCGGGTCCCACGCCTCTAACCTGCAAAGCGATAATTGCCCTTTTCCCATAGCTCAAAACAAGATCGGCAGTTCTTCTGGCTAGGCTTAATTCCTTCAGTTCATCCTCTCCCAGCTCTTCTCCCTTCAATCGTCTTTTAAGAATATCTCTCAGTCTATCAGCCGTATCTTTTCCTCTCAGAACAGTCAATAAGCCTGCGCCGCATTCCCCGCATCGCGACCTCTCCGGTAGACTCTTGATTCTAGCTTCGAAAAGCCATTTTCCGCATGACAGGCAGAGAAGCCTAACGTTTTCGCAAAAACCCCAAATTTCGGCTTTTTCGCAAAAATTTCCAAAACCTCTTTAATTAATAGTACAAGACCTTTCGACAACAATAAGATTTGTCACTTTTAGAATTTCTGGAATCTGTCTTATACTACTATTTGAATTTGAAGCATCCTCACCTTTTATCCTTTCTTAAACTCTTTAGATATTTTGAGAGCTTTTTGAATGCCACTTTGAAGCCATAAGCGAACTTTTTATCTCCAGTCTTAAGGTCCTCCTCGATGTCCTCCATGCTCATGAAGGATCCTTCGATTATCTCTTTCCTGTTGATTCTGATCTCTCCATCATATCTGCAGATATAAATCATGGAGATCTCCCGTTCAGTCTCCGAGAAGCTCTTTACTTTGCCGAGCCTCTCTAATGGCGCATCGATGTTAAGCTCCTCCTTCAATTCTCTTTTGGCAGCTTCTTCGTAATCCTCGCCGTAATTTACATGCCCGGTTGCTGAGGCAGTGTAGAATCCGGGATAGAGATCCTTCTCTAAAGATCTTCTCTGAATGAAGATTTCGCCTCTTTTGTTCAACACGAAAACGTAGACCGAACGATGTATCAGGCTGGGATTAGAATGGCATTCTTCTCTTGAGGCTTTCCCAACAACGTTATCGTTCTCGTCAACGACATAGAAGAATTCATCCAATCTCTGCACTTCCAGAGAATAGCTGAGCTCTCTAGAATTTAGGTCCACAGCCCATCTCTTCCAGAGCTCGGCATAGCGCTTCTATATTCTCGATGGGCGTTGGAGGGTATATGCCGGCTGTAATCATCAGCCCGCCTTCTGGAGAGCTGAGCTCAGATATCACATGCTTAATGTGCTTCTCGACATCTTTCGGCTTGCCGAATGGAATTATCTTCTGCCGATCTATATCGAGGTCTATGCAGACTTCCCCCTTAAGATTCTTCTTAATCTTATCCACACCGTTAACGAGATCCTGGAGATTAAGTATTGTAACACCGGCTTCTATCAGATCCTCCGCGACCTCCATTATGTGTCCATCACTGTGGAAGCGTATGTGAACTCCCCTTTCCCTTACAGGCGTAAACATTCTTTTATAGGCTGGAGTAAGATATTTCCGAAAGATTCTCGGATGAATCGGCAGTTTATCCTGCATTCCCAAGTCGTCTCCGCAGCTCAACAGATCGATTCCAACATCAAGCCATCGACGGATCAGTTTCAAATTATAATCGACGACGATATCTATCAATATTTGAAGTTCAGGCGGCTCCGTTACGAAGTCCTTCATCAAGTTGCTGAAGCCTCGGAGATAGTAAAGGCGTTGAAAGAGAAATCCATGGGGGCAGCTTCCAACAACTAATCTTCCTTCCTCCTTTTCTCTCCGAATTCTTTTCAGAGCCTCCTTGAAATCTCCTGGTGTAGGAGGAAATCCCTCTTGTGGAAGATTATCCAGCATTATGGGGTCAGGAGGCTTGTATGATTGCAGATTCGCCCAGTCTTCAAGAGGATGCTTCACAACCTGTCCTTGCAAGCCGTCGACTAGAAAGGTCCAGACGCAGCCCCACTCATCGGTTATTTTATTCCCAGCTCGTCTAATGCCAAAATCGTCGAAGTCTATGCTTCCTCTCTCATACTTTCCGAAGATCCTCGGATGCCTGAGCACGAGATCCTCCATTCTTTCACGGTATTTGCTCCATAAAGGGGGAGAGATAGATACGCTGCAGGGAATCCATTCCGGCCCATCCATCTCAGCGGCCTTTAAGAAGTTTTCACGTGTATTCATTAGAGTTAACCTCAGGATGATATTCTAGAAACCTTTATTGTTTATCGCCTTTTTATGTTTGAGTATGGATCATCATGGTCATTTCTTGTTATACTCCCACCTTTCAACTGGAAGTCCAGTTTCATATAATAAAACTCTAGGTTCATAGCCATCATCCCGTCTAGGCCGAGTCTTCCCACTTCCGTTCCATCTCATGCGCAGTCTTTTCTTCCACGGTCTTCGTTCCCATATAGGTCCACGGAAGACATCTCTGGCCTGATCCATCCATTTCAGAAGTTCATCGTGTAGATGGTCTCTTATCTCGTCATGTTCACGTGAATCTATGAGATTAATCATTTCCTGCGGGTCTATCTTCAGGTCGTATAGCTCATCACTATAGTGGAGGTTGATTACGAGCTTGTATCTTCCATCAAATATGCATCGAATAGGCTGAAAGCCTCCCCAACCATCATGGTTCACTTCATATCGCGTGAACTCGATAAAGATGTAATCGTTAGGTTTGATTTCAGGGTCAAGAAGTGTGCGGAGTATGCTCTTTCCTTCAATGAATGGAGGTACATTTAAGCTGGCTGCCTCAAGTAATGTTGGAACAATATTGATGTGGGAGACTGGATATTTGCAGACTTTCCCCTTTGGGACATGTCCTTCCCATCGGATGATGAACGGTATACGCGTCGTCTCATCATACATTGCGGGGCCCTTTGAGCTTAGACCATGAGATAAGAGTGGAGTTCCATGATCGGAAGTAAAGATCACCAACGCGTCAGACGCATGCTTATCAATCGCCTTCAAGACCCTTCCTATCTCGTAATCAACAAAGCTGTTGCATCCAAAATACATGGGATTTTTCAACGTCTCCTTGTCCCTTGGAAGATTAGCATATTCAGCCCATTCCCTCTGATGTTCCGGCTTATTGATGAGCGGATCCCTCACATTCTCACCTAGTCTATACTCGAAATCCTTGAACATATCGCAGAAGGGTGGGGGACAGACTGAAGGGCCATGAGGCTCATCATATGATACAACTAGGAAGAAAGGCGATTCGCCGCCGTATCTCTCAAGGAAGTCTATCGCCCTATCGGAGCATCTATGAGCCCAGGTAAATTCCTCCGTAATTCCATACTCATGTATATCTTCTGGTGTACGCAGCTTTTGTCTCCAGAGAAGACGTTCCTCAACCGTTAGCTCTTCTAAGTAGCATCGGCCATCATACCAGTATTTTGGATCCCATCTTGGAGGGCATCTTCCGTCATCAAAGTAGTCTGTTCCGCTTAGATGCCATTTGCCGATGTATGCAGTGTGCCATCCAGCATCAGATAAGCGTTCCCCTATGGTCTTAATATTCATGCCGAGCGGTAAGTTGTTGGCAAGCACCCCTGTTGTATGAGGATAATTTCCTGTAAAGATTGAGGAACGCGCTGGACTGCATACTGGGCAGCATGTGTAGGCTCTATCGAACAATATTCCTTCAGAGGCAAGCCTGTCTATATTCGGGGTTTTCATCTCGGGTCTTCCATAGCATCCCACAACGTTGACTCCCTGCGTATCTGTCATTATCAGTACTATGTTGGGTCTTTCTTTCATGAAGGGCACCTTAGATTTGTTAATTCACATAGATTCTAATCGTTTATATCGATAACCCTGTTTAATGCTAGATTCGATATTGATGGCAAAACGGAGACAAGGCCTATCGCATAAAGAGGAAAAGAACGAGTAAGAGGCATGCTGTTGTCACATTATCAGCCAGCGAGCTTTCACATGGAATTACAAAATTGTCTGGGTCAAGCCCGTTTCTGAAGGTGAAAACGGCGAGGCCGTAGGAAATCGCCGCTATAATAGGAACTGCGAAAATATTCAAAGTGAGCAGAATGGCTGCTAATTCGAGAAGATTATTTAGAATAATGACTTTATGAGCCAGATAAAGAGAGATTATTGAGAAAAAAAGAAACCACGTTGCGGATGAGAGAAAGGCTCCACCTATCTCAGGGAGGCTTTTTCTAATAGCCTTAAAGGATGAATCAGCGGTTCCGAGGGCAAGCTTGGTAGTTGTGGTCGACCCGACTATTGAGCCTACATCTCCAATCGTATCTATCAACGCTGGATAAAGCACATAGATCTCCGATCTTTTCCCTATTATCCCGCTGATTCTTCCAAGAAGATTTCCAGTCAGATTGACAATTAAGGTTACAACGAAAAGGGTCAGTGAGAACTCCTTTATAGTTCTAGATATCTCATTGAGTTTTCCATGTCTTGCTAAGAGAAGAATCGTGAAGAAGATGAAGGCGGCGTCGAAGAGCCAAGCTGACAATGAACCTAAAAAACCGGAGAATAAAAGTTTTAGGGAGAAAACGAAGCAGAGCGTGACGAGAATATCCCCCAACGTTGACATAACCGGATAAACTATTATGTCGGGATCTAAACCATGCTTGAATGATAGGATCGAGATCCCAACCGTTACTGGCGAAACTAGAAAGAGAGAAAGCCCCATCGTAGTCAGTATCGCTGAAAAAATCATGAGAGATTCGATCATTCCAACTCCCCATAAAAGAACATTTACGGCATAAGCCAGAGCACACATCATTAAGCTGCTTTGAAGGGTCAATATGGCCGTCAAGTAAACCAGTATCTTGAAGTTTCTAGTATTATTCAAAAATGATGGTCGAACAGTTCCTAAATGAAGGGCAGTTGATAATCTGCCGCTGAAGAATCCGCCTATCACACCACGCATACTGATGATGCTAGGGTAAATTATGATTATCCATGGAGCAAATGAAAGAAGATCCGAAAAGAGAAGTAGAATCGAACCTGCTAAAAGCCCGCCTAGATCAAACGATAGAGCAAAAAATGACTGCTTAAGAGTTTCGATAAATCGATTCTTCGGATGAGTAATCTCCGTAGAAGCATCTTCCCGCATCAGCGAATACTCTTCGTTGACTCTGTTGGTCGCCATTACAGTCACTTCCTTCCATCCTCATCCTCCTCCGCAGAAAAGCGTGATTTGTTAATTGCTTAAGGTATAAACAGCCTATTTTGGGTTTTTCTTAATTCTTTGGGATGCATATACATAAATCTTCCGTGCAAAGAATAAGTGAAGACATCTTATTACTGATCTTCGCAATATGAGAAAGACAAGTGTCAGAAATTTGAAAGGGAATTCTGAAGGCCGCTGCCTATGATAGAAAGATAATTAAGTTAGTTTTTATGTAAAATTAGAAAAAAATTGAGGATATTGGAAATGTCAAAGGAAGAGGAGATTCTCACAAGATTAAGAGATGCAATCGTAAATCTTGATATAGAGGCTGTTCAAAAGGCAGCTAAAGATGCCATAGAAGCTGGAATTCCCGCTTATAAGGCAGTCATAGATGGAATGGCCAAGGGCATGGAGATTGTAGGTCAAAAATACGAGGACGGAGAATATTTTCTCGCCGAACTTATAATGGCCGGAGAGACTATGAAGGAAGGAATGGCTATTCTTGAGCCTCATCTTAAGGCTGGAGAAATAGAGACTGCTGGGAAAGTGGTCATAGGCACGGTTAGAGGAGACCTGCATGATATAGGAAAGAACGTTGTGGTTACGCTTTTAAAAGCCGCAAACTTTGAGGTTATCGATCTAGGTGTTGATGTTTCACCAGAACAATTCGTCGAAGCCGTAAAGAAGCATAATCCAGATATTGTAGCGATGTCAGCGCTGCTCACAACAACTATGATAGAGATGGAGAATGTGATTGAAAGCCTAAAGAAGAGTGGACTGAGAGATAAGGTCAAAATAATTATTGGAGGCGCTCCGATAACTCCGGAGTACGCTGAGAAGATAGGTGCGGACGCCGCTGCGAGAGATGCGGTTGAAGGCGTCCGCATATGCAGCAGATGGCTGAAGTCTAAACAGTAAAGACTAATCTTTGATTCGTTTATTTTTTGGCTTAAAATCATTGTTTAACTTTATTGAATCCTAATGCCATTTTCTAACGTATTGAAAGATTTCTTCTGCTTGGTCTCGGCGAATCTTTTGGGCTTTTATTAGACAATGAATCACATCAGATATTGTTGTCGCCGATACAAGATTATAGCCTTGCCGCTCCAGTTCCTCTCTTCCACCCTGCTCTCTATCAACCACAACGAGAATAGTCTCGATTCTTCCACCAGCCTCTTCAATAGGTTTTATGCCCTCCACCTTTGATTCTCCACTTGTAATGACATCGTCGAAGAAGATGAAGCGGTCTTCAGCTTTCACCATGCCACCGGCTATTCTTCCCTGAACCCCATAGGATTTCATCTCTTTCCTCACGATGATACATGGCATTCTCAACTCGTATGCAATTATCGGCAGGAGAAGAGCGCCTTTTAATTCTATCGAAGCTAGCTTATTCACTTTTCTCTCCGACGCTAAATTCTTAATCTCCTCTGCGATGATGTTTACAACTTTTCTGAGGTCTTCAGGAGATGAGAGAAGCCAGGATAGATCTATATAGTATGGGCTGACAACTCCAGATTTGAGCTTGAACTTTCCGAATTTTAGGGCTCCAGAACTGTATAGTGCATCGGCGATAATAGAGGCTTTTTCAGACATGCCTAATTCGTCCTCTGCTTATCAAAGAGAATATGTTTCTTATCTTCTAAAAGGATTTGCTGTGAAGATAGATCTTATCGATATATTCAGAAACAGAAATGGCATATTCATGCATGAATCGTATGTCTATATTAGAGGAGAGTCACGTTCCTATTCAGATAGGAACTTTGCTTTTTTCTCGAATTGTTTTTCGTAGATTCTCCGCACTTTTTGAATGGTGTCAGCCTCTTCTGGGCTTTTGTCATCTCTTATACGAGTGATTCTTGCGAATCTCAGAGCCATCCCGCTTCTATACTTCCTGCTTCTCTGTATCTCGTTGTATGCAACTTCCACGACTATTTGAGGCTTAACGATAACGATGTGGCCTCTCTCTTCCAAGGCGATCTGCTTAAGCCGCTTCGTCATCTCTTCCATTTCTCTATCCGTCAGACCCTTGAATGTCTTCCCAAGCATGAGGAACTCTCCAGTTTCCTCATCTCTAGCTGCAAGATGATAATCTGAAAGCCAGCGGTGCCGCCTTCCAGTTCCATACTCGGCTGCAATTATAACGAGATCAAGGGGCTCCAGGGTCTTCTTAATCTTTAACCAGTGTTTCCCTCTTATCCCCGGCGTATATGGACTGTTTAGCCTCTTAGCCATAACTCCCTCATGGCCCATGTTGATTGCTTCTTCAAGGAACAGCTCTGCCTCAGCCGGATCATCAGTCACTATCTGCCTCGTCAAAGGAATCTCCCCAGCAGCCTCCTCTAGCCTCCTCCTCCTTTCAGCGTATGGCAGATTTATCAAGCTCTCACCATTCATGTAGATCAGATCGAAGAGATGGAGCTCCACCGGTATATCCTCAACCATCCTTTCTATGCTGTATACCCTGCGGAAACGACGCATTAAATGTTGGAATGGAAGTGGACTGCCATCCTTTCCCAACGCTATAACCTCTCCTTCCATTATAGCATCCTTAGGTCTGACTTCACGCTGTATGACCTCTACAACGTCAGGTAGGCTTTCCGTCACGTCTGTGAGCCTTCGGCTGAAGATTCTCACCTTATTTCCGGACTTATGAATCTGAATTCGAGCTCCATCAAGTTTAAACTCAAACGCCGTCTTCCCACCATGTTCCTTCAAAGCCTCTTCTGGGCTGTCAGCTGTTTGAGCAAGCATGGGCTTTATAGGTCTAAAGATTCTGAAGCCTAGTTTTGATAGTCCATTTAAGCCCTCTTTCATGCAGATAGCCGCGACCTCTGCTATATCGCCTGTAAGCATAGACGCCGTTTGTATTCTTTCAAGCGGAATGTTAAAGGCCTTTGAGACTGCGATCTCCATCAATCCCTCATGCAGCCCCATCCTCATCTCACCTATCATTATTTTTACTAGATACTTAGCCTCCAGAGGAGAGGCTTTGCCGAGAAGAGATTCGATAAGCCTCTCTTTACGTTCTCTTGAACCCTGCCCAGATGCATCAGCTATTGCATCAAGGATTTTTCTAACTTCGAGAATGGTCAAGGGCTTCTCAAGGAGAGTTAATTGCCTCCGCATCCTGTAACGTTCAAATATAATCTTCGTTGATTCTCCTATATCTCCTGTATTTCTGAATGCTTCTGAAAAGTCTCTCCAGCTTGCCTCTGTTAACTTTCGAATTACTCTGCTTATTGTCGCCCAGCTCACATCAAGCGTTCTAGGATCCCATTTTGGGAAGGGACGGCCCAGCATCATTGAGACTGCAGGCTCAACCTCTTCTTCGCTAAGTCTCTTCAGAAAATCAGCAACCATACTGGTCATAAGGTCACGTTTTCTAGTTGCTTCGAGCTTCTCGCATAAATCAATTAACTCCATAAACTTCATGACGCTGATTCTCCTCCTTAGAATTCTAAGTTGAGAAGCTAGTGGAGGATCTCTGAATCCTCATTGGAGAGCCTTAGAAAATCGTTGGCATCAGAATTTGAGATTATTCCCAGATCTTATCTATTTCAGCCTGCAATTCACGTTTTCTTCTTTCATATTCCTCTATTGAGAGTTCACTGAGTTTATATCTGGTTTGAAGAGTCTCTAGCTGTTCTCTAAGCTTTTTCTCTTTCTCCTTTCGATCCTTTATCAGAGAATCTATGAATTCAAGCATCCTTTCAATGTCCGGCTTAACCATCTCAAGAGTCTGACGCGTCACTCTTCCCTCTTCACCCATCTTTTCAAGAGCGGATTTGGAAGAGCTTATCTTCGCCTCTAACTCCCGAATCTCAATCGGCCTCAGATCTCCGAGAATATTCTCCAGAGCCTTTATATCAGCGTTAATCGAGTTAACAACCTCGTTTAGCCCTCTCTCCTCAGCTTTCAGCTTCTCAGCTCGCTGATTATATGTGGCGAGATCTATCTCCCCCACTTTAGCGCGGATCTCAAGTTCCTCAAGCTGCATCGAGATCTCGGCAAGGCGATTCCTCTTCTCTTCCAGGCTGCTTTTCAGCTCATCAAGCTTCGCTGAGCGAGCCTTCAAAAAATCATTGAGTTTTCCACTATATTCCTTGTAGAGCTTCAAGAAGACCCTCTCAGAGACCTCCCCCGACCTAAAAAGATCAAGTAGAGAAGCCTTTCTTTCATAGAGCGTCGTAATTCCCGACATTAACTGTTCAATCTCGCTCCTCGCTCCAGGAAAGAAAGGTCTTCTAGATTCTCTTATGACGGGGCGGACTGGTGTAGGCTGGGTTGGAGCCTGCATGGAAGACGGAGGCTGAGTTTGCGGTTCACTGATTTGTAGAAGCGTCTTTGGAAGCTTAGCTCCACAGTAGATGCAGTATCTCATCGCTGGCACCATTTTTCCGCAGCTGGGACAGCGTATCCTCCGTTCCTCAAGCGTTGACAATAAATCATCTCCTAAACGTACTAGAATCAAAGCTCACATATTTAATTATCTCCAACTTCTCCCTTTTCAGCCTTTTCTAACACTTAACATTCATGGTGATGATGAAAAAGATATGACTCATTTAAAAAGTTTATAAAGAAATTTTTTCCCGAGCACAAAAAGTGAATCTCTACTGGAGAAGTTAATCGAAACTGTGAAAGCGTAGAAAAGAGAATTTTATTTGATGCTGAAACTGAGATGGAGAAAGATGAGCTATGAAAGTTGAGTATGAAAAGATGACGCCTAAAGAGTTTTTAGAAGCTGTGGAAAGAATGCCGGTCTTCATAGTTCCTACAGGGCTTCTTGAATGGCATGGCGATCATTTGCCTCTTGGCCAAGATGCCTTAAAGGCATATGGTATCTGTCTCCGGGTCGCATGGAAACTTGGAGGAGGAATAGTGCTGCCGCCTAATTATTGGGGCCGCCCAGGCTTCTCAACGTATGTTGGAACTCTAACCTTCAGTGACGGGTTGATTCGCATCTTATTTTTCGAGTTGTTCGAGCAGCTAAGAAAGGTCGGCGCGAAGCTAATTCTCGTCGTCACCGGACATTATGGGCCGTGTCAGGTCAACTGCCTAAAAGGTGTTGCTGAAGACTTCAATCGATGTTATCGGGACGTTCGCGTGATCGTTCAGCCTGAATATGAAGGTGTAAAGATTGATGATGAAATTCCGGCTGACCACGCTGGGAAATGGGAGACCTCAATGTTCTGGTATATGTATCCTGAGCTTACTAGGATTGATCAATTTAAGACTGGAAAGGTTACAGTTCATACTTATCCTGATCCGCCGCACAATTATTATCATGAGAATTCAGTCTGGGAATGGAAAGAGGATCTTAGAGAGACAGCGTCGCCGGAGCTTGGAGAGAAAGCCGTAAATGCAATAGTTGATCATCTAGTCTCCCTCATCAAAAGAGAACTCGGCAAAATAATAAAGGAATAGTTGACGCTGCGCTCTGCAGATGATGAGGCTGCAATCATGCATTTATATGTTTCAGCAATTCGACGGGTTTAACTCTTAGCTGATTTAATCTGAGCTCCTCAGGCTGGAGGCCCATAGCTAACCCTAACAGCTGCGTATAGTGAAGAACTGGCAGATCGAATTTTTCACTGAATTTTCTCTCTATTCTCGGCTGATTAAAGTCATACATCATGTGACATGAGGGGCACACCGTGATTAAAGCTTGAGCGCCAGCAGCTTTGATTCGTTCAAGCTTCTCTCTTGCCAATTCGAACGGCACATCCTCGTTCACCCCAATTATGGTGTTTCCGCAGCATTCAGCCTCATCCATGTAATCCACGCACTCTGCACCTGTCACCCTTATCAAGTCTTTAAGCATCTTAGGCTCATCAGGGTCATCGCCTCGATCAACCTTCCTTGCAGGTCGGACGAGATGGCATCCCGTATGCTGCGCAACGCGAAGTCCATTCAGAGGATTAACTATGTGCTCCTTCAATCTTTCTAGGCCTATATCTTCTGTTAGCAGATGTACAATATGCTTAACTGAGATTTCTCCTTTAAACTCCATTCCAATCTTCTGCAGGTATTCATTGATCTTATCTCTAAGAGCCTTATCCTCCTTCAACAGCTTATTTGCCTCATTTAGTGTTCCAAAGCACCCGTTACATAGAGTCAAGATATTCATTTTCTGTTGCTCTGCCAAGCATAGATTTCGGGCTGCCAAAGAAAGCGCCAACTCATAATTTACGGGAGCTACGGGAAATCCGCAGCAGTTAAAATCCGGCATCTCAACCAGTTTCACACCTAGCTTACATAAGACTTTACGTGCTGAAACCTCGTAGCTGGCAAGCCTATAGGGGATCAGGCAGCCTAGATATAAGAGATATTCAAGATTCGACATCTTAATCACCTACCTCTACTTTTTCAAAGCTCTCCGCTGATTCAATGATCTCTGAGAAGCCAGAAGCCTCAAAGAGTTTAGCGACATCTTCAACTTTCGATTTGGGAAGGGGAGGCAGCCCCTCTGCTTCTCTTCTCTTAAGCCTCGAAGCAGGCATCAAGTATACGTATCCTGTCCTCATAATATTCGTAGCGAAGGTTTTGTAGACGCTCGGCATCACTCTTTTCTCCTTGACGGAGAGGTTGCGAAGAGCTCGGACTATGCTTGAGACTTCAACTTCCTGTGGACAGTGATCTACGCATGTGAAGCATGTGGTGCAAAGCCAAAGATCATCAT
>CAZEGS010000043.1:0-12187 GCA_964512445.1 uncultured Candidatus Bathyarchaeia archaeon | reverse complement strand
CAAGAGAGAAAGATGTGATGAAAGACTTCAAAAATGCAAATCTCGAAAACTTCCAGGCGAATCTTCAGGCAACGAAGGTTTGGGGCTCATTCTTCCCAACAATCCAGCTGATACAGGCTTTAGGAACAGGAATAGTTATTGTCTACGGCGGATGGCTCGCCTTTAATGGCATGCTGGGGCCGATTGAAGATGCCGTTGGAACCCTAATCACGTTCGTAATGTATGTGGGAATGTTCTTCGGCCCCATATTTGACTTGACAAACTTCTATAATACTGTTCAGTCGGCTCTTGCAGCGGCTGAGAGAATCTTCGAGATACTTGATGTTGAGCCGGAAATAAAAGATAGTGAAGATGCCGTTGAAATACCTCCAATAAATGGCGAAGTAGAGTTCAAAAATGTATCCTTCGGATATAAACCCGAACATCCGGTACTGCACAATATAAGTTTCCGCATCAAGCCTAAGGAGACGATAGCCCTCGTAGGACCAACAGGCGCAGGAAAGAGCACAATAATAAAGCTGCTATGCAGATTCTATGATCCTCAATCAGGCCAGGTCCTAATCGATGGATACGACCTAAAAAAGGTTAAGATGAAATCGCTTCATAAACAGATTGGCATAGTCCTTCAGGAGACCTTCCTCTTCTCAGGCACAATCATGGACAACATCAGATATGGAAAAATCGATGCGACTGATGAAGAGGTTATAGCAGCCGCAAAGCTGGTAGGTGCTCATGAATTCATAGAGAAACTCCCAGACGGATACAATACCAAGATAGGAGAGCGTGGAGCAGGCCTGTCCGTAGGTCAGAAACAGCTAATATCTCTTGCACGGGCACTACTCAGAAACCCAGCGATACTAATTCTGGACGAGGCTACTTCAAGCATAGATCCCTACACGGACCTACTCATCAGAAAGGCCATGAAGGTTCTACTTAAAGATAGAACCTCAATAATTATTGCGCATAGACTCTCAACAGTCCGCGACGCGGACAGAATACTTGTCATAGACGATGGAAGAATAGTTGAGGAAGGCAGCCATAAAGAACTCATAAAGAAGGGTGGACTCTACAGTCACTTGTACGAGATGCAGTTTAAAGAGCCGGAGACCGAAACCCTCACAGTCTCAACCTTAGCAAAGAAAGATGAAAGATGAAGCGACGCTACAGAAACCCTACATCATTTTATGGCCTTCTTAATCCCCTCCAAGCATTTTCTGTTTTTTCAACCAGCATACTTCGCATTTTAGCTTCAGAGAGGAGACTCCGCCTTTAAGGAATCAACAGCACGGATTATCGGGTAACAATGAAGACGGCTCTAGCTTCTTTACTCTCTTTATAGCCGATTCTGACGGCCTTTGCTCTAAGCACCGACCTTCCAATAGGCAGCCTCAGAGGCTTCGTATATAATAGCCAGCGGGGATTATTATCCGTCTCCTGAAAGGTATATGCAATCGAGGCTCCCTGCGTTGCACAATAAATCTGTATAAGAACGGGATCTTTGAATCTTCCTCCATTAAAGGATGGTTCAAGCCCGGGATTCTCCTCGCAGATCGGTATGAAAAGCGGCGTTGCCGTCGTAGGCTGCTTCATGTTTGGATACCATGAGCGAACCATGTCTACCTCTGAAATGCGGCCTATATCTCCAACGTCACGCAGCCATTCATCTAATGCCTTACGTAAACGGTTAAGCTCCGCCTCATATGCGGGATCGCCTACAAGGTTATTTATCTCGTATGGGTCATTCTTCGTATCATAGAGTTCCTCTGCAGGTCGAGGTTGAAACATCAGCAGCTGAGGGCCCTTAAGCTCTCCTTTTAGATATAGACGCCACATCTCCTGAACAATCGGATGTCTATTGCGATATGGAATCCAGAGTAAATAGGGCTTTCCAGGATAATAGTTTCTGATGTATTTGAATCTTTTATCCCTCACCGCACGGACCATATCGTAAGCCTCATCATGCCTATCTCTAGACGCATAGATATACTTCCTAGGCTTAGCATATGGGCCGAGGAAGGGCTGCCCCTGCATATATGGCGGAATATCAATTCCAGCTATTGAAAGAACAGTCGGCGCCAAGTCGATAGTGCTGACTAGATCATCTCTGACGCTTCCCGGCTTTAAATGGCCCGGCCACCTTACAATTAGTGGAACATGAATGCCGGAGTCATATAACCAACGTTTACCTCGTGGTAGGGGTCCATGATCACTCCAGTGAAAAACAACGGTATTCTCTGCTAAGCCGTCTTCCTCCAGCTGAGCTAAGATCTCGCCTAAAATATGATCGGCACGCTCTATATTGGTGTACATCCGGGCGATGGCTTCCCGCACCTTTGGAGTATCTGGAAAATACGGTGGAACCTCAACTTTCTCTGGGTCAAAGGTTATTTCTGGACACTTCTCAGGCCACATGCCGCTCTCATGAGTTATTGTTGGATTAAAAACTGCGAAGAACGGTTGATTGGGATCAGGCCTATTGCGCCAGTGGGCTTTGGGGCTACATTCATCCCAAGCTGTTAGGGGCGGTTCAAACTGGTAATCCGTCTTGAAGTTGTTTGTACAGTAATATCCCGCGGCACGTAGATACTCAGTGAAGCATCGAATATAAGGTGGAAGAACAGCGGAGTAGGGCGTGGGTAGCTCAGGCACAAACTTGTTTGTATGAGTGGTTCTCATGTGATGCGTCCCAACCGAGATTGGATAGACGCCGGTTATTATTGCGGAGCGTGCTGGGGCGCATACTCCTGCAGTGGAGAAGGCATTCAGCCATATACATCCCTCTGAAGCCAGACAATCCAGATTAGGTGTTCTGGCAATTGGATCTCCATAGCAACCATAGAAGGGATTTGTATCCTCAAAAGAAACCCAAAGGATATTCGGCCTCTCCATCCCCCTATTCTCACCGACATCTACTGATTCCGAAAAGGCTCATTTTTCATTAATGCTCACATTCTCTCCAGTGAGGGAGGAAACTTCTAGGATACTTGGAATTCTCCCCTAAGCCTTATGTCTTCTGAGGAGCTCCCAATCATCACTTCATATATGCCCGGCTCAACTGTGAAGTTCATCTCTGCGTCGTAAAATGCTAGTTCCTCCCTACCTAGGATGAAACTCACGGTCTTTGTCTCTCCGGGTTTAAGAGTGATCCTTTTGAATCCCTTTAGCTCCTTTACAGGCCTAGAAACACTTGATATTCTCTTATGGATATACAATTGAACCACTTCGTCACCTTCATATTTGCCTATATTCCTAACATCCACGCTGATTTTGACCTCTTCTTCTGGACTTATCTTTTCCGGATCTACTCTGAGATTGCTGTATTCGAATTCAGTATAGCTCAGTCCATGGCCAAATGGGAATAACGGCTGCTTACCTCTAAGATCCACATAGTCATCAACTCTACCTGTTGGTCTATGATTGTAATAGAGGGGTAACTGTCCAGTTGCCCTTGGAAATGTGATTGGAAGTTTCCCGCCGGGATTGTAATCTCCAAACAGGACGTCGGCAATTGCGTTTCCACCTTCCTCCCCCGGATACCACGCTTCAACAACAGCGTTAACCTTATCTATCCACCTGGTCATCGTGACTGCGCTTCCATTTATGAGGACAACTACTACAGGCTTACCCGTATCACAGATTGTCTCAATCAGCTCCTCCTGCACTCCTGGAAGATCAAGATTACACCTGTCTCTCCCTTCACCTTCAGTCTCACCAGAGTTTCCCAAGCAGAGTATGGCTACATCCGCTTTCTTTGCCGCCTCACCAGCTTGCTTGAATCCCTCCTTTGATTTTCCGGTTAATGTACAGCCCTCAGCAAAGTAGACTTTTGTTCCCGGCGAAACTTTGTTTCTGATTCCTTCAAACGGGGAGACTGTTTTTACGCCATAGCCGCTGTAACCTCCAAACCTCATCGCGGAAGCGTTAGGTCCAATAACAGCTATGGATTTCAAGTTCTTGCTTAAAGGAAGCGTGCCATCATTTTTGAGTAGTACTATGCTCTTTCTAGCTGCCTCTAAAGCCAGCTTCCTGTGCTCCTCGCAATCACAGATTCTCTCCGCATATTCCGGATCCACGTAGCAATTCTCAAATAGTCCCAGCCAAAACTTGACCCTTAAGACCCTGCGAACCGCCTCGTCAATTAATTCCTCAGATATCTCTCCCTTCTTAACTAATGCCAATAGCTCATCGAAGCAGTGGGATTCTGGAAGCTCCATGTCTAGTCCAGCTTCGATAGCTCTCTTAGCAGCCTCAGCCCTACTCTCCGCAGCTCCATGCTTAGTCTGAATATGCAGTACGGAGCCGTAATCTGAGACCACAAATCCTCTAAAGCCCCACTCCTTCCTCAGAACATCCGTCAAGAGCCATTTATTGCATGAGCAGGGTATGCCGTCTAAGGAGTTGTAGGCCGCCATTATCGACAGAGCGCCGGCCTTCTCAACCGCAGCTTTAAAAGCTGGAAAATAAATCTCTCTTAAGATTCTCTCTGAGAAGTGGATGGGATAACTGTCTCTCCCCCCATCACCAACAAAATTAGCGACAAAATGCTTTGGGGTGCATACAACCTTCTGGCTTTGAACTCCCCTAACGAAGGCGACAGCCATGGCGGAAGCCAAGTAAGGATCTTCTCCGTAGGTCTCCTCTGTCCTGCCACATCTTGGGTCTCTAGCAATATTTATGGTTGGCGATAAGCATTGATGAATACCGCGGGCTCTAGTCTCTTTCCCAATCGCTACAGCCACCCTCTCCATTAATTCTGGATCCCAAGTGCTGGCCAGAGCTATCGACTGCGGGAAGATCGTGCTTCCCCTAACCATGCATCCATGCAGACATTCATCATGAATCATTACAGGTATGCCAAGCCGAAACTTCTTGGTTGCAAATTCCTGGATCTCATTCGCTAGTTTGGCGCTCTCTCCTGGAGGAAAGTGACGAAGAATAACCGTCAGCATGCCGATTCTGTTCTTCTCCTTCTCCAAGAGATCCTTCCAGCTCTTCTTCACTATAGCTGTTGTGAGATCGCCTATGAGTTCAGGTTCCTTTCGAAGCGCAGAAAAGATCTCATGCAGAAGCTTCTCCCTTTTCTCATCCGGCAATTCCTTAAAAAGGGAGGAAAAGACCTCACGTGTAGGTATCATCTTCGCTCTTAGCTGACCGATCTTTTCCTCCAAGGTCATTTTTGAAAGCAGCTCGTTTATCTTCTCCTCTGACTCAGCATTCAAAATTTCTGGAGAATTCTTTTCCAATTCAACCTCACCCAGCTTAAGTTACATGTCTAATCTCTTTTCTACGTTGCATAAGAGATATAAAATTTGGTTAAAGCGGCACTTTAGGAATCGGAGAAAGACAGAATCTTACTTGAAAACCTAGATTTTTAGTTGATTTCTTGAGAATCTGCAGGTTTAAAAAATTCTTGGGATCAGCCAAGTTCCTTCATCAGGTTTTCAAGGTACTTCTTTGAATTGATGTACATCGAGTCTAGATTCGGCTTTAACTCCTTCTTTCCACCTATATCGATGCCTATGTATCCTTTGAAATTATGCTTTTTTAACGCCTTCAACAAGCTTTTCCAGTCGACGCTTCCCGTTCCGATTTCCAGATGATCCTCAGTCATGAAGTTGCTGTCACTGGCATGGACATAAAAGATCCTTTCACCAAGCATCTCTACGCATTGAACGGGAGGCATCTTTTGAGCGGCCAGATGAGCTACGTCGAGAACCGCGCCGAGATTCTCACTTTTTACCTCGCGGAACAATAATTCTAGAGCCCAAGCATTCGAGATGCTCTCCCAAGTTCTCGGCTCTATACATAATTTTAAGCCGTGATCCTTAGCCATGTCATTACACTCACTTATTGAGGAGACTATTACATTCTCGAAGAAATCCCAGAAGTCGAATTTCGGCTCAACATTGATTGAAGGCGGCCTATACGCGAATTTGAAATCTTCGGAAATGTCATAGGGAGTCTCTACATAAACTGGCAGATGAAAAGTATCTGCCTGAACCATCCTAGTCTCGAAGTAGGCTCCTAGCTCGCAGCCTATTCGAAAATCCTCTAAAGCTTTACGTCTTTTCTGCGGATCAGGAGACATGATGTCAGGCAGAACCGGAACGAAATCGATCAGCTTCACATTATTTGCCTCACAGCGCTTCTTTATCACATCTTTATTCTCAGCCACCGTGTATAGTTGGGGACCTACGCCCTCCAGCTCCATATATTGGAATCCTAGACGTTTGGCATCATCTATAGCGGCGAGGATCTCTTCTAGGTTGGGGACATAACGATATTTTGTAATAGCATAGAGCCAGCATAAGGATATATTCCAAACCATACTAGAACCTCCTTAAAGAGAGGAGATCGCACTAGTTTTTATACTTAACGTAGCTCATAACGTTTCATACGAACCATAAAAATTATTGGAAGATTAAATGTTTTTGAAGCCGCCTAGAAATAAAAGATCATTATTTTGGGGTTGTGCTTGTCTTAGCATCTTTGACGACTTTGATCCATGCTATAGTGGACACTCATAGACGAGCTCTCTTACACAGACTCCTGTCCATGTGCCCTTTTTGGTTTCTGGACGTGGATCAACCGCTGAGACATAAAATAATATTCTATTTTTGAGCTGGTCATGCACTAAACTACAGTAGTATCCATAGGTAGGTCTCTCCTTATCTTCATACTTTGATCTCGCATACCATGGAGCTCTGAATATTGTTTGGAGATCCATATTTGCAACGTCAACCCTGTATGCCGTGAAGTCGGCTACGATTCTTCCCTGCTGATTTCTCCAGCTTAACCCCATAAGAATGGGGCCTGACGAGCCTGCAAAAATCGTCCCCATCGTAGCGAAGTTTGTATGCTCCGCCGTTCCATCAACAGTAAATGGACCCTTCTTCTCCCAGAAGATTCCATCGGCACTTGTTGCTAAGCCCATTCGATATCTCCAATCGAGATCTGTCGCTCTATAGATGGCCATCCACTGCCCATCAATTATATCTATTGTAGGGTTTCTGGCTTGAACCGAGTCGAAGACGCGGCCGTGACCGCGTTTTATTGCGAAGCCTCGAAACTTCCAGGGTCCCTTAAGGTCGTCGGATACGAATAGCATGGTGTCCCAGAAGACTCCGCCAACAATGTTTTCTGGTCCAGTATCGACTGATAAGTAGAAATGCCAGTTGCCAGTTAAAGGATCCTTAAGGAGCTGATTTCCCTCTATACTCCAGATTTTTGTCCCGCTCTTTTCAGATATCTCCTCTTTGGTTATTCTAGATACTAGATTGAAGTTTACTCCATCCTTTGATCGATAGATCTCAGCCGCATAGCCTCGAACTCCGCCTTCCATCTTCCGCGGTCTAGAGGTTAAAAGATACTCCTCGTTTTCATAGTCTACAATTGCCTTTCCAGCTCCACACCACGATCCCGGCTCCCAATTTGGAGGTTCAAGAGCCACGCCTATAAACCGGAGGTTCTTAAAAACGTATTGAGGCGGAGGCAGACCCTGCCAAAACGAGTATCCTTTTGACATATACCTTGTCATCCAGCAACCCCATACTATAATTCGCAATATTTACTAAATCTTTTGGGAGCAAATCTTTAATCAATCTCGATTAAACAAGACCCAGCTCCTTCAATCGCTCTTCCTCTCCCAAATAGACATTCTGTCTAAGCAGAGAAGATTGGACCTCTTTGATTTGGACCTCTCTCAGCTTCTCTTCCTTTTCAACAGCGACAGCAGCCGCTACGCCTACGGCTTGACCAAGCAGGATACAGGTAGTCATTCCTCTAAGCAAGCCGCGTGGATCCGTTGAGGCACTCTTACCGCTGGCTACAAGAAGATTTTCAACATCCTTTGGCACGATGCATCGATATGGAATCTCGTATGGTCGCCCTGGATAGCCAGTTGAGCCTACACCTATCACATCCATAAATCTAGCGCCGCTTTCAATCTCCTTTCTAGTAAGCGTATATTCTCCGATAATTCTCCGCGTATATCGAACTCCTAGATCCACGGCTGTTTCGATAATAAACGCTTCCTCGAAGCCTGGAACATACTTTCTGAGAAACTCAGCGGCGTAAAAGCAGCTCTTCCTCGCCTCAACTTCCGCTTCCGACGCTTCCCTAACGTCAAGATCGTTGATCCTAGCGAAGTTACTATTGATGATCACTGTCCTATTATCCCTTAAGCCATCCATTCCAAAGGCGTTTAAGCCCGTTATCATTCCAATCTCCGTTGAGAATTCTCCGTTCTCAACGGCCTTTTTAACCAAAACATAGATATTGGAGCCATGCCTTCTGCCTCCTCCATGCGGATAATAGAAGAATCCATTCTCAAGCCAGTTCCTCTCAAACTCCTCAAAGGTTCGAGGCGCATCAACATCTGATGGGTATCTCTCCGGGTTTTCCTTAAAATATTCATATGTCCGCTGCAGATCGACATTTCCCATTCTAAATTCAAGCGAGCTACTTCCAGGAGGCTCATAAATAAACGGTACGCCAGCCTTAGCCGATACATCAGCATCGCCAGTCGCGTCAATAACGACTTTCCCTAGAACCGCTTCTCGTCCAGACTTGCTTTCTATTATGAGACCTTTCAGCTCCTTATTCGACATCACAACATCAGCCACAAAGCTATGAAGGTAGAGCTTTATACCCTCGTCCTTCACCATCTCGAGAAGCAGCAGCTTAAAGATCTCCGGATCGAAGGGTATCTTCGGCACAAGCGGAGATTTCCAACCCGCAGAAGTCCCTTTCTTCTCAACCAATTTTTCGATGATCTCTAGGGCTATTCCTCTGACGACAAGTTTATCGTTATCTGCAAAGAATCTATTACCCATAGAAGACATTAGGCCGGCTGTCGCCACACCTCCGAGAAAACCGTTACGTTCTATGAGTAGAACCTCCATGCCTTCTCTGGCTGCAGCTATGGCTGCAGCGACTCCGCTGATGCCTCCTCCCGCAACTATCACGTCGACCTCATCAACCACGGGAGTCTCTCTTTTAGGCTCGATAATCTTCTTCATGAAGAAACACTTTCCCCTTCTAAGGTCCTAATCTATGTAGCAGAAATTCCGATATAAGTTGATGCGGAGAAAATAGACTTTAAGAATCATCGAGGCCGTTCTTCTGGCAACATAAATGTGAGCTGGCGAGATTATCAATTAAACTGAAAAGAAGTTTAAAAAAGAAGTAGAAAAATTACTCTGCACTTCCTGATGCTTTTGAAGATCTTATCGCACGAACTGTTATGGATAGCGCCTGAAGGCATCCCCGAAATGGCGAGTCTGCCACATTTACTCTTCGAAGAAGACCCTTCGCTAGAAACTAGGCTTTATAGGCTTCTCCATTAAACTTCTTTTTGTCCCTATCCTTCCATCCTTGAAGTGCGGCTTCCTCAGAACAGCATCTTGGCTTTTCTCTATTTCTCTAGCTTCGTCAGCTAATTTAGCCGCCAGCCTCATGATTTCATGCGCAGCCGCCACCATTGGAATGTAGAGATTTGGATCCTGAATCTTGAAGCAAGCCCTAGTTGTGATCCTTGAAACTCCCCTCGCCATCTCATATGCAGCTAGAGCCTTTGCCTTCGCATAGGGATTCGAGAAGCCGGCTGCCTCAACAGCTTTCTCTCCATCTATAATCAGTTTTGGCAGCTTCGGGCTCTCTCCCCTCTTAATTGATTCTATAGCTTCATCTATAGCCTCAACTACAAGGTTGAAAGTGCCTGTTACGGCAAGAACCTTTATTATGTCTGAATTGTATAATGACATCTCCACCGGATCTAAAAACTCTCTTCTCGCCCCAATCATAGAGTCGGCTTCAACTATTATGTACCCAAAGCCGATTTTTTCCACATCATCGATTAATCTCTTAGCAGGAAGATCCGAAATTATAATTGTTGGAATATCCGCTTCCTTTAGCATCTTTCTTGCCTCTGATGGGCCGGGAGCCGTTTGAGCCGGACCCACAAGAATCGCAAGATCAGGCTTCTGTTCTATCATAAGAGCCGTTATTTCCCTACATTGCTCCTCTTTCAGCTTTGCTCCTGACCCCATAACCCTAATGTCTATATCTGACCGATCAGCTCTTTCATCCAGCATAATATCAAGCAATGGTAAGGTCCCTATGCAGCCTATTTTCAGAACTCCAAGTTTGACTACCCCTGACATAAATCATCCTCTCACAATCTCTTTTTAAAGATTATACCGTTTAAATCGTTTTCAATGATATTTTAGCGACATCGAATCTCAAAATATTGGTTGTAAATAAACCGGCTTTTTCTATAATGGTTATTGAATATTTCCAGATGATCTGGAATGATCTACGAAAAACTGCTAATAGAGAATAAAAATATCTATATACCTATTAATGTTCGTATTTATCGATAGAAAATACGTATATATGGAGCATTCGAGAATGGAGCAGAGAAAGATCATTTCGCTTGGAAGATCCTCTTTAGTCGTTTCCCTTCCAAAACATTGGATAGAGATGAACAAGCTTAAGCAGGGAGACGTGGTCTCAGTGGCCGTGCAGCGAGACCGCTCCCTAGTCATCTTCCCGGGAACTAGAAGCGAAGAACTCAAGAAAATAACCCTTTATGTAGATCCAGATGAGAATCCGGCAGCAATCGCTCGAAAGGTAATCGCATGTTACCTGAACGGTTACTTTGGAATAAGGCTGACCTCAAAGAAGATATTCACTGTTCCTCAGCAGAGAGCGATCAGGGATATATCCAGGAAGCTTTACATGCGAATTATGGAATCTGACGCCAAGTCAGTATATATTCAGACCCTAATTGATGAGACGAAGGCATCAGTCGAAACAGCGGTTCGCAGAATGCATGCAATTGCTGTTTCAATGTATCGAGATGCTTTAAATTCGCTTAGAAACCAAGACGTGGAACTTGCAAGGATCGTCTGTTCTTTGGATAATGATGTTGATCACTTCTCATTCTTCATTCTCCGCTTAATACGTAGCGTGATTCTTAATCCCGAATTGACAAATTATCTTGGTATAGAAGCAATAGACTGCCCAGATTACCAAACATTGGTACACAGAATCGAGCAAGTTGCAGATAGAGCAGCAAACATTGCAAGATGCATAATACTGTTAAGCGCAGCGAAACAAAGGATACCGAGCCAAATTCTAGATCTAATCTTGAAAGTTGGGGAGACCGTCTCAGATGCTTATGATAGAGCTATAAAAGCCTTCTTCTCAAGAGATGTAGATGAAGCCAATAAAATAATAGAATTGCGGCATACAATCGAAAGTTTAGATCAAGATGTTGCCACTAGGTTTTTCATGAGAAAGACCAGAAATGCCGCCTTATCCTGTGCCATATGTTCTATACGGGACAACATTAGAGAGACTATGGAGCACGTAGTGGATATAGCGGACATTACGGTTGATCGTTTCTACATGGAAAGATAAAAGCATAAAAAAAGCCGAGACAGTCTATTTGAAAAGTCTTATGTACTTAAGACCCTTTTCTTCGAGTTGGATATGACAATGTAAATGAGAGGTCGGCTGGCGCTAGTTTTCTCTCTAATAGCTTTCTTGCGAGCTGTAGAGCTGCGTTGTAGTCGTAGATACCTCTGCCATTCCTTATCGCTTCTTTCAAGATCTCAATTTCAAGTTTATGCTTCAACTTTCCAACCGCTATTGGACCGACTCCGAAGATGCCCGGCGCAATCTCCCTCATATCGTCTTCAAGTTTCATCCCTTCTATTCCCAGAGGAGGAACAGCGTTTATGTCCACCATGACTTTCATAAGTTTCAACTCTTCCAGCATACCCTTTTCGATTATTCGAACTCCTGGAGCAGCCGCGCAAAATACGAGATCAGCCTTTTTCAATACCTGCATTCTATCCTCCCGTCTAGGCGCATATACACCCCCCACGCTTGCGCCGTACCTCTTAAGGAGAGACTTCGCGACCCTGTCGATGTATTGTTCTCCATCTGGTCTGTTTGGATTTGTACTTACAATCACCACATCGCATCCTAGTCTAGACAAGAGAATGGCGGCGGTCCTACCAACCGGTCCTGTTCCAAAGATCGCGCAGGCCTTATCGCTTAGGTTTCCAAGTTTATGGGTTGTTAATGCGTTTTCAACCTTAGCCACCATAGCGGCTGCCGTCGTATATGCCCCGCCGGGATCTATTATTATGGGAGCTAGGAAAGGCGGAAACATAGC
>CAZEGS010000042.1:11313-13464 GCA_964512445.1 uncultured Candidatus Bathyarchaeia archaeon | reverse complement strand
TATTTATGGGGATAGATGAGAGAAAGATTGAGGATCTGCTTGGAAGAATTGATGAACTTATAAGAATCTTAAGGTTCCTCGCTGACGATCTGTCAGAGATCTCTAATACTTTGAGAACTTCTTTAGGCTCATCATCGGCTATTCGAGAGGAACGCCAACATGAGCCTCTGAAGCCTCCCATCTCAGTTCAACAGACGATAGTTCCAGAGGAATCTTCGCTTTCTCAGAGTGTTCCAAGCGAGACCTTAACCATAGATAGTGTTCAGAAGCTCTTCCCACCTGATTTAATCAATCTACTCTACTTTGAAGATACGGATGAGCATATTCTGGTTAAGCCGAGACAATATTTAGGATCAGACAATTTCAGACGTATAGCTACAATCATCCGAGATCAGCTGGGCGGAGAATACATAAGCGCGGGAAGGGACAGCCACTTTAGAATACCTAAGACATAAAAAATTGCAGATAAAGATCTCATAAATAACTTAGCCTATATGTAGAATGTATCTTCTGGAGCTCTTCTCACTCTCTCTTCGGCTTCGCTTCTCGCCTGCTGCGCTGCCATGCCTTTGCTTGCTCCCTTCTCCGTCACTTCAATATCATATTTTATGAACTCGGTTATGAACTCGGTTAATTTCTTATTCATCTCTTCAAGCTCTTTCTGATCAAACGAGACCATAATATCCGGATTATTAACCCAGTTCAGCCAGCCTAGGATGCTTCTATGAAGAGCATAAAGGGAGAATCTCATAGATTGTATCAGGTCCAATCTGTCCTTATCTCTTTTCTGCGATATTTGCCGTATCTGCTCAAGGATTCTTTGGCAAGTCTCAACCCATCCTTGACTCAAAACATTCACACTCCACTATCTTTCGGAAAGGTTCTCTCCAACTACTTCATTATTTAATATCCTAAGCATTTATTATTCCTTTTGGTTTCGCTGTCCAGTTTAAAAAAGAGAAGTTTAATAACGAATCTGGAAGCCCCGAAACTCTCCTGTAGGCTTCTCCCAGAAAACTTCAACGCGTCTAACAATGGCCGCTGGAGGACCTCGATGACAAAATCTAATCATAGCCTCGACATCATCTTTCTCGCCTTCAAATACGGCTTCAACTCTGCCATCAGGAAGGTTTCTCACCCACCCTGAGACGCCATAACGTATAGCCATGCGTCTAGTCTCATATCTGAAGAAGACTCCTTGAACACGTCCACTTATGAAGACGTGCGCTCTTACCCTCAATTTAAGACCGCCTCGCATTCAACGTTTCTTCTTTTTAATATCGGATTTGAAAGAATAAGTGAGCGCTGAGGCGATCTTCTTAGCTTCAATGATTGAATCTACGTGACCTTTCTAAACTTTATTGCCTGATCAGAAAGCACTACGTCGTAGACTTGGTTCACATCGAATTTTACACCTAGCTGCTCATATTCCTCCTCAGTTAGAAACAGTATGATCTTCGGCTGATAAAACTGCATACGTGCTCCAAAGATTGGGATCTGCTGCTGGAGAGCCTTGACCATATCTTGAACCATACGTGCCTCTTCGCTTTGAGGCCTTATAGCGAAGCTTGGAATCACGCTTTCCTCGACGAGTTCAATTCGTTTTCCGAGATTTCCCGAAGCATCCTTCATCGATTCTATCCGTTGAACAATAACTCTCATTCTTCTTCTCCTCACAAGGTTGACTCTTCCCTACTTAAAAATAAATAGGTTCGCCTGATCCATGCCTTCTCAGGTGATTAGGAGACACGTTACGCTGTGTCTTTATTTCATCCTTTATCTCGATCATCTGCAATTTTTTCTTCCTGAATCTGACATAAAAGAACTTCTTTAGACTAAACTCCTTTCATTTCATCCTTTTCCATTATTTTTCTCCTTTTAAGCAACAATTCATAATTTGTCGCCGTTTTGATGTTTTCCTTAAAAACTTAAGCCTTATAGGCATGTTATGGTAAAAATAATTCCATATCATGTTATGCAGAGATAGATGAGAGCGTGAAGACTATGAAGCTCGTAACGGTTCTTCTTCCTGAGGCTTATCTGGAGGGATTAGATGAACTCGTGAGGCAAAACATGTATCCTAGCAGAAGCGCAGCGATAAGAGCTGCGGTCAGAGATCTATTGAGACGAGAACTCTGGAGCAGATAGACT
>CAZEGS010000042.1:0-11213 GCA_964512445.1 uncultured Candidatus Bathyarchaeia archaeon | reverse complement strand
GATAAGAGCTGCGGTCAGAGATCTATTGAGACGAGAACTCTGGAGCAGATAGACTGAAAACTCATTTCTCCATCCTTTTTTTAGCTTTCAAGATAAGTAAGAAGAAATCTCACAAATACGTATTTTGTACATGTACGGATAAATACCTTAATTTACCTTTTCTATGAAGAAACGAGATCTCCATGAGGTTTAGCGGCGTCCCTATAGAACTTTGCAGCTTCCTCAGGTCTTTCTGCAAGGGTAATTGCCCTTCCAATTATCAGATAGCGCGCTCCAGATAAAACTGCAGCTTTTACTTCTCCTCCCTGCACACCTATACCTGGGGAATATATCGGAACCTTCTCTTTCAGAATTTCATAGACCTCCCGTATCTTTTCAGGATATGTTCCGCCGACAACAGCGCCGTCAGCCTTCCAAGCTAAGGCCTTTTCAGCGAAGGCGATGTATTGCAGCTTTTTCTCACCTGTCTCCGAATCATAAATCGTCTGGCCGTATCCCTCCCAAGATGCTCTATGGCTCATATATACGAGAAGTATAACTCCACGGTTCATTTTCTCCGCAACTTCGAAGACTGGCTGAAGACCAGCCTCCCATCCCACAAATGGATTAGCCGTGACAGCGTCAAAACCAGCGTTGAAGTAATTCTCAGCTATGACTCGATTCGTGTATCCGATATCATTTATCTTACAATCCATTATGACTGGTAGATTTAGGCTATGAGCCTCCTCAACTATTCTTTTAACTCCATCATATAGTCCAAGCGGCAGCAGGAAATGCCTATTCAGCTTCACTGCACAAATATAGGGATGAACTCTTCGGAGAATCTCAAGTCCCTTGGATAGAAGATTTTTAGAACCTGAAGGAACACTATCTAAGGCTAGAACAATGTTAGACTCGCTCTTTCTTTCAGATTCATTCATTAACCGCTTAAATGACAATAATGCTCTTCCTCTCTTTTCTCGATTAGAATACTAATTTTTAACAGTTCCTCCACAAAATCTGGTTATGAAATCTTCAGCTACACTCTTAGCTTCTAAAAGCTTTTCCAACGGGATTCCTGGCACGCCGCAGAATAATAAAAGTACATTTTTCGTCATCTCCGTTACTTTAGTATCGTCAGCATCTCTGTAAGGATATACAGCGACGAGCTTCTCATTATCCGATATAACTATCTCCCTGCCGTTGAGCCGTAAAGGAGACCTCATTCCTATTCCGAGAAATTCTTCTCCATCCCGAGCATATCTCATCCGTAGATCTCCCACTATTCTGTCAGAATCAAACGCAGCGATAGCTATCTCCGTTTTTATTGAAGATAGGTTGTAGGCGTCAACGAGCGTATTTATCGTCGGCAAAGGTCTATCATGCAGCAGTCTTCTTATCAGAGCCTCCGCTGCCGGACGAGTCTTTGTTGGATCAACTCCAAGCCTCCAGAAGAAATCTCTATAAGCTCTTAACACCGGTCTGTCTTTCAGAGTTTGGATATCATAAGCATTTTTTATCTCTTCAATTATCTCTTTTTTGAATGTCTCTAGATCAGAATCGAACCTTTTAACGGTGACATTCTCGATAAAGCTCGTCAAGACATGAAGATCGGGAAAGTCTCTCTTAACCTCTTCACTGAAAGTTATCGTCACGGCATCTCTCCCCCAAGGATTATTTAATTATGCAACCAAAGATTCTAAACAGTTTTCTTTTTAAAAAAGAAGATTCTTTCATCACATTAATACATTAAGACATTCTAGTTAAATGCGAAATAAAAATAGAAAAGGGGAAAAGACTTGATTAAGACCGTGTGGAGCATTACTCTACGCGTTTCAGACCTTGAAAGATCTAAAAGTTTTATGAAGACGTCTTAGGGCTGGATAAGAAATATGAGTATTCAAGCTATGTTGGATTCGAATGCGGCGGAGTGGAGATCGGCCTAAGACCTAAAGGCACCATGGATATAGGGAAGGATGCTGCATCAATACAATTTCTGGTAGATATAGATGAGGAATATCGAAGACTGGTAAAGAAAGGCGTAAAATTTATACTTGAGCCGCATGAGGAGCCTTGGGGAGGAAAGCAGGCGAGCCTTCACGATCCCGACGGAAACCTTTTAGAGATAACTGAAATAAATTGGGAGAAGTACTTTAAAGCGTCATTAGAAGGAGCCGTGAGGAAAAAATCTTGAAGCCCTTAGCTCGTAAGCTTCTTCAGAAGATTCGGGGATATGATCCTAAACCTGACGCCGATCGCCTATACGCTGCTCTTTCAAGACGGGGAGTTCCTGATCGCGTTCCATTCATGGAGCTCTTTGCAGACGGCGAAGTTATGGCGGCGATCCTGGGGAAACCACTTAACTATTTTACCAAAGAGCTGCGAAGCTGTAAAGAATGGGAGGAACGCATGCTTGCATTGATAGAATTCTACGAGATGTTAGGCTATGATTATGTTAGAGCCGACACTAGAGACTTTGAAGCTACATTAAAGCTATATGAACAGAATAGACGGGTACTCTCCGCAGGGAAGGTTGGCTCTAGAGCTTACAGATATAAGACGGCTGACGTTGCAGCTGAATTGAATCGGGGCGAGAGGCTCTGGGCAAACGAGGATGTAGGGCTCATTGCTGATTGGGACGACTTCAAATCTTTCCCCTGGGAAGATCCCGAAACAATCGCGGAGGAAGGAAATGCCGGACTAGAATGGGTTTGCGATCACGTTCCTTCAGGCATGGGAGTTGTGACGGGGGCAGGGTCAGTCTTGGAGCCTGTCATGTGGCTCATGGGCATAAAGAACTTCTATGTCAGTCTCTATAAGCAGCCGGATCTTGTCGACGCCATGTTCAGGAAGGTTGGGGAGCCCAGCATAGAGCGATTTAAACTTGCAGCTAAGACAAGTAGGAAGATCCTTGCTTTCTGGGGTTCTGATGACTGGGGATACAAGAACGGGCTTATGATCTCACCTGCAATGATGAGGAAATGGGTCTTCCCGGTTCATAAGAAGATGGCTGAAATTGCACATTCAAGAGGTTCATTATATCTTCTACATTCATGCGGAAATCTTCGGATAATAATGGATGATATAATTGATTACATAAAGGTTGATGCGAAACACTCATTCGAGGATACATATCTCCCAGTTACAGAGGCGAAGAAGATATATGGGGATAGAATCGCGCTCATCGGCGGGATAGATATGGATGTGCTGGCAAGAGGAAATCCCGAAGAGGTCAGAGAATATGTCAGTAATGTCCTAAAAATCTGTAAGCAGGGTGGCGGATACTGCCTTGGCAGCGGAAACACAGTCGCCAACTATGTTCCATTAGAGAATTACCTAACAATGCTTGATGTGGGATTTCAAGAAGGCTGGTACTCATAAAAAGGGGATGAAAACTCAAAAGCCATAAACTTCCTCGGCGTTTTTACCCATTATCCTCTCAGCAACCCAATAAGCTGTTTTTTTGCTGAATCTTCCCTCGACAACCTTTAACGCTAAGACTTCAGCTATAAGTTCCTTTGCAAGCTTCAATGATGCATATGTATGTTCCGGTATAACGTGATCTCCTCCCCAAGCAAATATCTTAGTGGCAGGCACAATCTCCAACCATTCGTTGAGGGCTTCCTTATAGGCTGACGGAGATATGTGAGTTAACCAGCATCCATCCACATACGCGTTTGGGAAGTACTTAGCCAGCAAACCCGCTTCTCTAAAGAATGGATATCCGCCATGGAATATGTCAAATTTCACTTCTGGATACTCTCTAATGAGATTCGTCAAATACGTAGGATTCGAATTACTTATGGTATTGAAGTTCCCTGCCTGTATCCCTGTATGTATCTGGAATGGCAACTCATACTCTGCACATCTCTTGCAGACCTCATGCATCATAAAGTCTTGGAAGAACTTTCTCTCCCTAGCAGAGACATTATTTAGCCCCGCGGTTAGGATTTTCTCAGCCTTATATTTCGGAACCTCCTCATACTTTATTATCCGTTGATAGGCAAGGCCTGATTTTATGCCCACTGCCTCCATGCTTACGGCTTTTTCGAAAGTCTCATCCATAGCTTCCAAATACTCATCAAGGCTCCGTATCGGTTCACCCCTTAAAGATCTGACTACATTCATCTCTCCCATGATAAAGCCGTCCATCCGAACAACCTGAACTAGCCTCTCATCCTTTACTATCTCTTCAGAGGGCAAACCTGTACCAGCGATGTCTAGGATAGCCCTGTGAATCCCCATCTTATCCAGAAGACTGAGAGCCCACTGAGGATTCTCCCTACTCTTGGCTCTTATCTTCTCGGAGAGCTCTCTCCAGTCATCACCAATCTCTTCATGCTCATATCCATATAAGTCTCTCAGAGCAATCAGTAAATACTGATAATAAATGGTGTTCTTTATCCTACATAGGTAAGGACTAATCTTAGACCATGTTTCTTCAGACTGATCCTTGCTTTCAAGTAGATAAGAGAAAATCCTTGGGAAGTTGGGATGTTCAGGTGATAAATCATAAAAGTCAGCTGGCAACCCGGCTGAGACAAGATCAGATCTTAAATATCCTCTGGCGAGGAAGAAAGGCAGATCTATCTCAAGCGGGCTTTCCTTGAAAAGGACCTCCTTTAAATGTTCGTGGTGATCAACAATCTTAATGCCATCCATATATTCCAAGATGTCATTTTTAAGCTCGAGCATCTTTTTCAAGATTCTTTCCTCCAGCGTAGAGAGGATGGCATCCACAATTTATGATTTTCCAAGTCTACAGCATAAGCCCATACAGTCCCAACATATATATGCAAAAAGATTGAATATTGTTCCAGATATTCCTTTTAAAGTAGCCCTGCCTTTTCAAGGGTTCTTCTAACAGCTTTACGTTCAGCATTCGAGATTGGAGTTAAAGGCGGTCTAACATAAGCCTTCTTAAGGACGCCCAGCATTACAAGGGCCTCCTTCAGCCTAGCTCTGTAATTTCTTACAGGGGCCATAAAGATTATGTCAGCGAGAGGCTGAACCCTCTCAGCCAATTTGAATGCCTCCTCATAATTTCCACTCTTTGCCTCCTTAATCATTTCAGTCTGAAGATCAGTCGCTATTGTTCCGAAACCCAGCAGGGCTCCTTCAGCCCCGAGAATAAAGGATTCAAGGATAAAATTATCATTGCCCGTGAGCATGTAAACCTTCCGCTTCAAAGACCGTATCACCTTAAGAGTTTCTAGAAACTTCCTAGCGTCAAAACTAGCCTCCTTGATAGCTACTATTCCTTCAACCTCCATCAGCCTTCTCAAAGCCTCTGCAGAATACTCTATCCCTCCTAAAGATCTCTGAAGCTGAAAAGCTATAAGTGGAATCCCCGCCTCCTCAAAGATAGCCTTATGATACTTATATGGGATCTCGGGATCTAGAGGCTCACCGGCATATACAGGTATAGGAAAGACCAGCAATGCATCTGCGCCAGCTTCTTTAAGCATCTTAGCAGCCTTAACAGCCTCTATCGTGAACCTAGTTGATAAACCTGCAACTATAGGTACTCGTCCCTTAAGTTCCTCTTTGTATATCTGAACAACCCTAATCTGCTCTTCAAGATATAAATGCGGTCCCTCGCCAGTATCAACATTAACAGCTAATCCCGTTATATTGAAATCCGATATCCAATCAATGTAGCTTCTAAGCTCGTCCTCATCTATCTCGTAATTTTCGTTTAGAGGTAGAACCGTTGCGGGTATCAGTCCCTTAAACATCTCCTCATTCAAAGAAGACACCGGTACATTTCTACTAGTATCCATTTTTATCTTTAATCCTTAAATTGCTTTAAAGGGTCACAACAATTTAAAGACGAATGAGAGCAGAATCTTAGTCACTAAATACCGTCTAGCCTTAAAAATATCAAACATCAAACTATTCTCTACAAATCCGATAAAAATTCACATTAAAATATTACTTAAGAGAATAAATCAGGTTGGTGTAGTAGGGGATGCGTTTTAGGCGTATAGTCTTTAAAGCACCCAGAAAAGTCGATATTGAGGAAGCTGAGCTTCCTGAACTACCTGAAAATCATCTTCTAATAAAGACCCGTACAACCTTGATAAGTACTGGAACTGAGCTAACAATGCTAAGCGGAGAATATCCGAAAGGATCCGTCTGGAACAAAATTACAAGATACCCCGTATTTCCAGGATACTCCAACTGTGGAGTTGTTGAAGAGATCGGCGAGAATGTTAAGAAATTTAAGGTTGGAGATAGAGTCTCAAGCACTGCTCCTCATGCCGAATATGCTATCATTAGGGAAAACAGAGCTGTCAAGGTTCCAAACGGCATATCCGATGAAGAAGCAACCTTTGGGACACTCTCAGCAACCGTCATGAACTCAGTTAGACTGGCGAATATCAAGCTTGGAGAGACAGTTATAGTTGTGGGAGCGGGAATACTAGGCCAGCTAGCATGTCAGTTTAGCAGGCTATGCGGAGGCTTTCCTGTAATCGCTATTGATCTATCTCCGAAAAGATTGGAGATCGCTAAAAAGCTGGGGGCAACATTCGCCATACATCCAGAAAAGGAAGATGTAGAAAAAAGAATTATGGATCTGACGGAAGGGAGAGGAGGAGATGTAGTCTTCGAAGTTACAGGCAACCCGAAGGTAATTCCTTGGGAGCTTAAACTCGTTAAACGTCAGGGAAAACTAATTCTTTTGAGCTCTCCGAGGGGAACAACAGAGCTTGACTTTCACGACTTAGTAAACTGGCCGAGCAGAATAATTATAGGAACTCATACTTCAAGCCATCCGTCCCATGAAACTCCATATAATCCTTGGACATGGGAAAGAAACGTTCAGCTCTTCTTTGAACTTATCTCTGCTGGATTAGTAAACGTAAAGGATCTAATCACGGACCGTTACAAATGGACAGAAGTCAAGGAAGTCTACCAAAGACTACTCGACCCTTTAGGGGAAAGACTAAAAGTTTTAGGTGTGATCCTAGACTTCAGAGAATAATCATCCATAATCCTCATCGAAAAGGAATTTAGACGGATTTCCCTAGAAAAGGATGATCTTCAATTCTTAATTTACTAATTTCCATCGCGGATTCACCTGGCGACAAAGGCCTCAATCTTACTGAGAAGCGAATATGCCCTAGTTTAACTAGATATTTCGGCAGAGTATCCGGACCACAGCTTCCCCCGCCAAGTCCTGACTGTCTATAATCCAAATTCAATGTTATATCCTCTCGCCTTTTCAGTTCATATGTATGCTTAGCTTCTGTCAAATCCTCAGCTGTGAAGTGATGCGCACTAACCTCCATCACTGGCATCCCAACAGCCAATAGACCTAGGCCTGAACTATCAGTGAGGGAGACCCAACGGACATCGGTCTTGTTCCCATTCTCCTGAGGCATGATGTAAGGCACGTACTGTTCATCAACTGTCCCGCTATAGACCCCGATCGACGCGCCTTCCTTCCTATCTGAGTAGTTCTCATGTGGGCCGCGACCATACCAAGTAAACATGTTGAATCTACTAGGAACAGTGAGCTGTAGACCTATTCTCGGTAATGGAGGAAGATCAACCAGGGACGTTACGTCTGTCTCGACGATTATATCACCGCTGCCGTAAATCCTATACATGTATTGGCAACGAATCTTCTCAGCTGAGTCAGGAGTCGAAAGCGTGGAATCTACCTTTGCATAGACAAGTTGAGAAGAAAGCCTCTCAACCTCAATTTTATTTACCCTTTGCCTGAGACGGTCAAGTCCCGCTTCAAGCCATTTTGGAGCGAATCTAGGGGCATCATTATCTGTCGGTGCACGCCAGAGATTCAGCTGCGGCCCACCTTTTATGATTCTTGATCCTTTGAAGATTAGAGAGGAAATGCAACCCGATCTTTTATCGAAGGTTAAGCTAAAGTCTTTTCCCATAACTGACACATCTTTATCAGATTCTTTAAGTTGTAGAGGAGGCATCTCTTCAACTCTAATCTTAGGGGCTGGAGGAGGCTCAAAGGGCATTTTAAGCTGAACCCAGCCTACCTCATGACCCTTCTCAGCCCAAAGAGTATCTTTCGAAAGTTTAAATCGGATCATCAGCCAGTATTCTCCTCCAGGCTTGAGCCTCGGCATAGCGAAGGGAACGGTGACAACAGAGCTTCCATGAGGCGGAGTATATAGCTTCGGCAGCATCCCGTCTTGAATGATTCTTCCGTCTTCCATCAGCTCCCAGAAAATATCAAGTATACTTAGATCAGTGAAGTCATACTTGTTTAGAACTCTAATTATGCCATTCGACAGATCTATAGCTTCCACATCAACTGGCTGCTGTATCTTCTTACATTCCCACATCGCTGGCTGAGGCTCACGGTTAGGCCATAGGAGAGCGTTGATACAGAAGTTTCCGTCATTCGGTTCATCTCCAAAGTCACCTCCATAAGCCCAATATTCCCGGCCGTCTTCAGTTTTCCTCTTTAATCCCTGATCAACCCAGTCCCAGATGAACCCTCCGCAAAGCCTCTTGTACTTATGAATTATCTCCCAATATTCCTTCAAGTTGCCCGTACTATTTCCCATGGAATGAGCATACTCACACATAATTAACGGCCTATCCTCATCTGGATCTTCAGCTAATTGAATCAGTCTTTCAAGGCTCGGATACATCACGCTTAAAACATCAATGCTTCGAGAAACCTTCCCGGGAAGACGGATCGCCCCCTCATAATGAACAGGTCTCGTCGGATCGTATCCATGTACCCAGCCTGCCATCGCGTCATGATTAGGGCCATATCCAGACTCGTTTCCAAGAGACCACATGATAACGCATGGATGATTCTTATCTCTCTCAACCATCCTAACAAATCGTTCCATGAAGGCGTGAAGCCATGCCTGATCGTTCGCCGGATCCTTCCGATAGGGTACGCCTCGAATATTCGCTAATCCATGACACTCAATATTCGCCTCATCAATCACATAGATTCCATACTTATCGCAGAGATCATACCACACTGGATGATTTGGATAGTGGGATGTGCGTACAGCGTTAAAATTGAACTGCTTCATGAGCTTTATGTCCTTTATCATCGACTCGACAGTAACAGCATGTCCGAGTTCATCATCATGTTCATGTCTGTTCACCCCCTTTAGGAGAACAGGCTTCCCATTTATCAATATCCGTCCATCTCTGATCTCGACTTGACGAAAACCAATCCTGCAACTTTCCGCCTCAACGACTTCTCCTTTATCAGTCTTTAGCGTGAGTAGGAGAGTATACAGGTATGGCGTCTCAGCTGACCATTTCTTAGGCTCATGAACTTTCCTCTCAACCTCAAATGCTATTTCTTGATGAGGCGGCAGCTTCCCTACAGAGTAGGAAAGCGGCTCGTCAAAGACCATATTTTCATCATCAAAAAGTTTTATCTCAACAATATGCTGAGCCGACTCAAAATTTGAATAATTACGAATGTTAACCCGTATCTTTAAAATAGCATCTTTATACTCATCGTCAAAAATCGTCCTGACGAAAAAGTCTCTTATGTGAACCTTAGGCACAGAGTACACATAAACGTCACGGTATATGCCGCTCAGACGCCACATATCTTGATCTTCAAGATAGCTACCATCACTCCACCGGAAAACCTGAACCGCAATCAAGTTTTTCCCATCATGAATATAAGGCGTAATGTCAAACTCCGCTGGTAAGCGGCTGTCTTGACTATAACCAACCAGTTGCCCATTAATCCAGACGTAGAAAGCTGAATCCACACCCTCAAAAACAAGAAAAATCTCTCTGCCACTCCAATCTGTTGGAATCGTGAAGGCTCTTCGATACAATCCCGTAGGATTCCAATCATGCGGAACTCGCGGCGGATCGGGCTGAAACGGATACCTAACATTCACGTAAATCGGCTTGTCATATCCAAGCATTTGCCAATTGCTTGGAACAGGTATGGTATCCCAATCTTTCACGTCGAAGTTCGGCCTATAAAAATCTTCAGGAACAAGATATGGATTATCGCAGAGCTTAAATTTCCAGTCTCCATTTAATGTCAAAAGCCACGGAGAACGTGATTTTTCACATAGAAGCGCGGTCTCTTCGTCTGGATAAGAGACGAGAGATGTATGGGCCAGCTCCCTTCTACGCTCCACAACTGTAGGATTTTCCCAATCAGGAATATCTTCAAAATCTTTCTCTTCCATTTTGTATCATTTTCTCCGCTTATATAACAACGTCTCTGTTAAACCCTTTTTACACTTTAGGGTTAAAAGTTTCCATTATTTATAAAAAGAGTCAAGCCTAGGGAAATGATGAGATCCTCCAAAGGTGAAAATAATTTTTCAAGAATGAAGCATCGCTATCTGCATATTACAGCAATCGATCAAGCAGATAATAGAAGATCGACGAGAAAAATTCTATCACTATAACCGCAGAAATCGACCCTAAAAATTCTCCAGTTAAGATATATGTCACCAAAATAGCTACTGGATCAACAACAGATCTATAGATCAGAGTCTTTTTGAGAGAAGTCCATCTTGAACGGGAAATTGGCGGGGCATCACCACCACACTCAACCATATCGTATATGCTGAAGAACCATTTAAGTTTTTAGTCGACCCTGCTGTAAAACAGAACCCTCTTTTAACATTACAATATTAAGGATTAATTTAGCTAGCTTGCTTAAGGCACGTTAAGCCATTCAATCCAATATATTTCTTTAGTTCCTTTTAGAGTTTTAAAGATCACGACTTTAAACTCTTATCTCCACTTTGAAATAGTAATCGTAGCGCAAAATTATAAAATTTGAAATAATAAAATAAACTCCAAAAATAACGAAGCGTTTAACTTTTTTATAAACTCTACTGTTTAAAAGGGCTGGTGTGCTGGCACGTAACCCGCCTTTAGTTCTAAAAAACATGTTGTAATGGGACAGTAAGTATTTTCAGTTTCCTAAGGGATCATAGGTTAATATGTCGCCATCCGCTGTGGTAACCCATTTCAGGCTGTATGTTGCCTTTACTTTCCGATCATCAGACATGTCCAACTGAGGATTCCCATCGCGTGTTGGATTATGAGTTGTGTCACGAGGGCTAGACAAGCGAATATAGCCAGGTCTCTTATCCTTATTGTGTCTAGGTTCCATAGGTACTGGCCGATGTCTTTCAGGTTGCCAGAGTATGGCTAGGTTCTCAGCCGTGGCCTCAACCAAGTTTGAGATTACAATGTAGACAAGATGTGGGTTAAACTGAAACGCTACATAA
>CAZEGS010000041.1:4913-13625 GCA_964512445.1 uncultured Candidatus Bathyarchaeia archaeon | reverse complement strand
CGATCGGTCTGCTTTCAAGCGCACTTAAATCGCCATAGGTAAGCGTATAGAGTTTTCCCTCTATATTTATTCTGGTTTTGCAGAATCCTTTTTGACCGCTACGAATCACGCATCTCCTTTCACATACTCCACATCTAACTTTATCTCTAGAAATCTTATCGTAGAGCAACGCCTCGCGTACGGTTGGGTATCTCAATAATACGTGCAATCTCAACGCACATTTGAGAAAATGTTGAATTGCTAAATTATTCTTTTTGATAAAAAAAATTTCTACCTTAGCTCTTTACGAAGATTTTCGGATTAATCTTTTTAATCTCGCTTGGCATAGACGAATCTGATTTTATGTTAACTGAGCTCCCGTTCATACTTTTCAAATAAAAGCTCAAGCGCCCTTCTAAATGCTTCAGCCCTACTTGAAAATATCCTCTTCGTGCTGATTAAAGTATCAAGCTTCTTGAGCCACTCGTTTGAAATAGTTAGCTTAACCGTTATTTCCTCATACTCTTTTTCTTGTTTCTCTTTTTCGGTCAATTCTCTTCGTCATTTAGGATATCCATTATCTATATAAAAGTTGTCATTTTTGACATCTAAACAATACATTTTGGATAATAAAAATGATATATAAGGTTCACGAAATTCAAACTCTTGGAAAGCTTTATATCTGCTTTATGGATAATATTAGTAAGATACAGCTCACGCAATTCATCACAATACAGCTTAATTAATTGAGGGATAAAAAATGAGTGAAAATATCGAGAATGTTGTGACACGTTCATCTTCAAAGGTTAGTATTGAGGAAATAGCGAGACGAGCAGTTCCGCAGATAAGCGTCGTAGGTATAGGCGGAGCAGGATGCAACATAGTTTCTTGGATGAAAGAAAAGGGAGTGTCAGGAGCAAGAATATATGCATTGAATAGTGACGCTCAACATCTAAGCATAACAAAAGCGGATGAAAGACTATTAATTGGCCATAAAATAACAGGCGGGCTGGGATGCGGAGGCTTCCCAGAGCAAGGAGCCAAAGCTGCTGAGGAAAGCTCAAAGGAAATAGAAGGACTTATAGCTGGTTCAGGTCTCGTCTTCATAACGGCAGGACTGGGTGGGGGAACAGGAACAGGAGCTGCGCCAGTTGTTGCAAGAATCGCCAAAGAAGCTGGTGCATTAACAGTTGGAGTTGTTACGACGCCTTTCCAGGTTGAGAGGGCACGTCTCATCAAGGCTAAGGAGGGACTAAAGAGACTTGTTGAAGAATCCGATGCAGTTATAGTGATTGACAATAATAGGCTTAGAAGAATTGCAGGAAGTCTACCTTTAGCAGAGGCGTTTGCCGTTGCAAATGAGCTTATTGCGACGTTCATAAAGAACATATCTGAGACCATAGCTGTGCCAAGTCTTGTGAATCTAGACTTTGCTGATTTGAAGGCGATTATGACTGGAAGCGGAGTCTGCGCGATTGGAGTTGGAGAAGGGCAAGGAGATACGAAAGTGGAGGATGCTGTTGAGAAGGCGCTTGACACTCCGCTTCTCGACATTGGCGATATCAGAAAGGCGGAGGGAGCATTAGTGCATATTGAAGGTGGAGACGATATGACTTTAGAGGATGTAAACAGGGCTGGCGAGATCGTCATAGAGAGAATTGCGCCTAACGCTAGAGTTTCTTGGGGTGCTAGAGTAAACAGCACCATGCAAGGCAGTATGAAAGCAACCGTCGTTCTAGCAGGAGTGGACAGTCCATTCCTTGTGGAAGGATTACAGCCATTTGCTTCGTTGAGAAGGGAGCCTGAGGGAGAAGCTGAAGAAGTAGAAGTTATCGAACAACCAACTGAAAAGGAAAAGAAAGGAGGACTCTTCGGAAAACTTTTCGGCTGATTGATGAGTAGCTAAAATCCAAGCGAGGCCATCCAAAAAAGAATCCGAAAAATTCCTTTTTAAACAGAAAGGAGATGAAAAACATGAACTTCAGAGAAGTTATACGGGCAATCGAAGAAGTTTTCCTGAACTTTTTCACAATATCGTTCACCCTATTAACAGCAATTCTCTTGATGATTCTTTATCTTTAAATTCTACATTATCTGAAGATAAATCGATTTAATTGTTCCGCATTGATTAAAGGTTCCTTAGCATTTTCAGTAGATTACGCATACAAATCTCAGACGCGTATTCTCCAAAATTTGAGAACTCTTCACCTCCAGGTTTGGACATGAGCTCCTCTGAAAGTTGCTTTCCAGGCCTCCAATGAGTCTCTAATGAGAGATAGCCTCTATATCCATCCTCCCGTAAGGCTTTGATCTGCCCTCTATAGTCAACTTCTCCCTCTCCAAAAGCAACACATGCAGGCTTTCCATCAATGCCCTTGCGGATTCCATCCTTCACATGTACATGGATTATTTTATCTTTCACATATCTATAGCCGTCCGGATAGGGCGTCTCTCCCTCCGGATCCCATATATCATTTCCAGGATCCCAAAGAGCCTTAACATTCTTTGATCCCAAACGATCGAGAAAGAGAGCCAGCTCCTTTCCGTTCCCCACAAAAGTAGAGGGTTCATTCTCGATTCCAAGCAGCACACCCTCAGATTCTATGATCTCTAGAGGTTTCTGAAACTTTTCTAAGATCTTCTCCAAAAATTCGTTGAAAGATCCCTTTCTCCAGAACGTGAAACCTCGAATTATGTCGGTATCGAGGCTTTTCGCTAAATGAATGCAGTTTTCGAGTATATTTAGATGTTTTCTATAGTCCTCATCGCTATCGATATTTGCTTTGAAGAATGGGGAGGCAATAGCGCTGACCTTCAATTCATATTTTGCGAGAATCTCTCTAATCTCATCTACTTTACCGACGAGGTCTTGGGGATTTCTATTCCATAACGTTCTAATCTCTATTCCGTCCAATTTAAATCGATTCGCAAATTTGGCTACGATCTCTAGGTCTTGGGAAACCTCATCCGTTATAACTGAGAGCTTGAATGTCATGAGTACTTACGCTCCTCACCACATACATGAGTTTTACAATGTCATTACTCTTAAAGAATTTTATTCAACAAACATTATTCTGAGAAATTAGGATCCTATAAAGCAGAAAGTGAATAGATTTTGTTTCTTAATTAACATAGCATCTGGACAGTCTTTACTCTTTTCGATAATCGATGCGTAAGTCTAGGAGGATTCAATATTTTCAGGATCTATCAGTTAACTTTAGAGTGAGATCAACAAGCGGGGCTAGCTTTTCGCTTAGCCTATCATAATCTTTAAGATAAGGAGAAGGTAAGGCAGGTATTGACAGGGTCTTTTTCTTCTTCAGATACTTAAGCACATCCTCGGCTCTAAGATTCCTTGGATCTTTACCCAAACTTTCTAGAGTCTCTAACACTTCATGAAAGGCCTCAGCATCATAGAAAATAGATACTCCAGGAGCAACTCCGATTACCAGATCATACTGCAGCGACTTTTCCGGACAGACCGCATCGTTGAATCCTTCAACTATCACATAATCTGCTTTTTCTGAGACCCTCTGATAACAACTCGAGATAGCCTCCTGGCTGTAACATTTAAAAACATTGTTCCATTCGTCTAGGCTGTTTATGTAAAGAACCCTATCAGCAGATTTCTCCAGTCTTCTTATGTATTCTAAATCTGCAATCACGAAACGGGACTTTAGGGATCTCGTATTAATGCAAAGAATGTTCTGGATCTCGCCTTTACATATTATTGTATACCTTTCAGCAATCATATGAAGAAATGTATCCTGCTCAAGAAGATACAGCATATTTATCGTATTGCGCTTGAGAAATTCTTTTACATTCAAAGGGCTCATCAAGGCATCAACAGGATTCAAAATCTCAGCCGGCAACGGAGACCTACATGCACTTTTCAGCTTGATTATGTCTTCACAAAACAGCCTCTCTTCTTTTTTACATTCAAGCAAAACGTCATATTGATACCAAAAACTATGCCCGGAGCGTGGTTTAAACACTTCAGTTCTAATCCCTCTATTTACCATTCCTCTAGCCAATGCAGATGAGATAACGGTCTTTCCAGAAGATTCGGGGAGAAGACCGAAGACAAAGATAGAATACATAGGCCTCACCACAGTAACTAATTAATCAGCCACTGCGGCATTTCATGACGAAATTACTGTTGCTAACGAAGGCGGAATACATTAGACAATCATTCCCTTAAGAGATAGACGCTACTTCCTCAATTAGAGGTTTACGGCCAATATACTCTGCAGCTGTACAGATCTTGACATTCAACTTTTTTGCATATGAATAGACCCTCTTTAACTTCGATCTGAAGAGTCCTCTACACATGTGATGATCCCACAGTATCCCTCTGGGTCTCGCCTCACGCATGATATTTTGCATATTCTTGATCACTTGTTCCACATCCTCTTTTCCGATCATGAAGCCATAAGTGTAGAGGGGAGGCCCATCCGCCACTATGAAATCTGGTTCTGAACGTATGATCCAATCGGCATATTCCTCTATTATCGGCCCTTGCAGATCGGATGTGAAAAGAAATTTATCATCATCAAATTTTACAAGGACGCCTAAGACCCAGCCTATATTATCAAGAAATTGGCCATGGAACATCGGTTGGGAGAAGCATATTTTTGTATCGCCAAAAGTGAAACTTTTCCCGTCTGCAAGCATCACCTTTGTATCGCCAACTTTAAAATCTTCTATCCACTTATTTTTCCGCCAACTCTCCACAATCTTTTCGAACCATCTCAATTTTGCCTGATAGACCATCATCTTTTTTCCTTTAGCTCTCTGCCATATCGCCGACGTCTTTGGATATTCTTCGGTTAGGTCTTTCTTCATGACGAATCTCGATTGAGACAACACCTTTTCAAAAGATTCCTCTTCCCCAAAGATTCTGTACAAGCTTGAAAGAAAATCAAGAGATCTTTTTCTTTGAGACTTGTTTATCCATTGATTTGGATCTTTCACAAGAAGAGTTTTTCTCTTGAATAGCCCCGCCATCTCTTCTAATCGACTGGGATGAACATGATGATCATAATGATAATGACTTATCACTACCACATCAGATGAAGCTCCGTATCGAAGTATTCTCTCACATGCTTTTTCGCGGAGCAGAGCCTTCTCTTCAGATGAAAGAGGAAATCCGGGTTGTAGTCCAGCAGCGCCAGGATCAATTAGAATCGAAACATCTGGGGTATTAACCAATACTGAGCTACACTTAGCTCCAAGAGAATCGAAAAATAGCAATCTTACTTTTATAGAACCCACGGTAATTATATCACGGTCTCCAAACTCGTCTTGAACCGCCCCCTTAACCTTGTCATTCATTTCCTTCAGATCTCTAACAGCAAATGCTGAGACAGCAGTACAAGTTTATACAAGTGTATTTTTAGATTTAAATGCGATGAATTTTCAGACTAATCTTTTTGAAGCCATTTCATAATCTGCTTATCAAGAGGTATCGTTTTCCGTCTTCTCCGCCTGTGTTTCAATGGATATCCGCCAACTGTTCTATACGCGTCCTCCGCTATTTCATCCGCTTCGCCCTTCACAAACTCACGCCAATTGGGATCATGCTGAAAATTTGATGGAGAAATCCATTCAGGAGTGAAATCTGAGAGAACGTCTTGTTTGAAGCAGACGCATACAACGTTGATCTCACGATGAAGACTTAGGGGGCATGTGAAGACGCGGGTTGGATCTACCTTGTTCTCCACGACTATTCTCCCCTTCCGCATGATCTCTCTTAGATCTTGGTAAGTCTTAGAGTTAACATACTCGACTATCGCATAGGCTAGATCGAGAGGATGATGCTTCTTCAGGATGTCATCGGAGAATGCTTCCTCATGTATGTGAATGTGACATCCATTCCCAGACCATTTGAAGTAAATGGATTTTTCGATACCTCTATCATTAAGGAAAGATCCTATTACTTTTGCTGCTTCGATGGTTGCCTGCCAATTTGATAGATCTCCATCTATGTCCCATACTGGATTGCAGCGGCAAACATTTGACAGAGTATAGACGTCCTCAATATCTTTGATTTTAGCATAAAGGTTAGATGTAGCATAGATGGATCTTAAAATCCAATCGTTTCGAGTAATAAGTTTGGACAAGTCTTCACGATTATTGATTTTTAAGGGTTTTCCGCGTAGATATCTCTTAAAGACTAGTTTACCATGCGGATTTAGATAATGGGCAGCTATCCAGCGATTTTTGCAGAAATCTACAATTTCTGTCTGAACATCGAAACGGGAATAGTGTTTCTCAGCCAGGTTCAAGGCATCTCAGCTTCTCTTTTCTGCGATGCTTTGCGGATTCTATCCATCACCTGTCTGGGAAGAGCTATGTCTTCCTTTCGCATATCAACCGACCCCTTGATCACTATGCCCTTTCCATCAACTATCTCAATCTCATGCATCTTCAGACTGTGAGGAGTCTGCCTCATCTTCTCGATAAGAATATATCTTCTGAGAAATCCTCCCCTAACGGATCTTCTGAATCGGATAATACCATCAGCGATATGCTCAACTCCCCACCCAAAAGCCTCAGAGGTCGTTATGGCATACTGAGACGTAACTAGTGTTGTAAAGCCCCACTTTGAGAGAACCTTCTTGACGAAATATGAATGCCTCCGCGACATCGCCGGCTTATCAAGCCAGAATGCTGAGAGAGAATCAATAACTAGCCGTGCTCTTCCATAACCTAGCGTCTTCTTAGCCTGAATAATCTTGTCGACGAGTTCCTCGATGTCTAAACTCTGCAGGGACCATTGTTCCTTCAATCCCATTAAGGCATCAATCAGGACGAGACCTTTCTCTTTTATGCTCTTAGAGAAGTCGAATCCGAACTGGCTTGCCTGCACAATTATGGATTCTCTGCTTTCCTCTGTAGTGACATAAACGCAGCGATCTCCTTCACGAATACCCTCAGCAATAAAGTGGATGCAGAGAACAGTCTTTCCAGTACCAGGTTCTCCTGTAACAGCGACTGTGAACCCTGCTGGTATTCCGCCAGCGAGCATTCTGTCAAGTTCTGGAATGCCCACAGAAAGCCTCTCTATAGACAAGTTAAGCTGCCCCTAGAATATAATGTAGATAGAAGAAAATAAATCCCCCGGAACCGCCGAGATTTCTGAGAATGATGGAAGACCAAGTGATAAAATTCGGCTGTTGAAGAAGACCTCAATCTTTTAGGTATACCCGCTTATTACTCAATTCTTTCTATGCGTATTTTATCTCCATCCCTAACCTTCTTGAAGACCTTCGGGTCTCCCTTGACCTTCCCGAAGACATTCACCGGATCCGCCGGTCTAATTTCGTTACCTCTGCTGATAGGTGTAGGACCAAAGAAGATGCAGAATCCCTGTCCTGGAGGCCAGTAGCCTATATCTCCGAGCTCAACAGTCTCATGAGAGTTTTCCTCCTCCAGCCTCAGAGGGATAGAGAAGTATATCTCCTCGCCCCAAGTATTCGCCCTAGCCTCTAGGGGAAGGGCTTCCCATATTGCCTTGACGGTTTTAGGCGCCTTCTCTTCTAGAAGTTCTGCCTCTACTTCTCCGATTCTTTCACTTATTATCTTAATCTTTTTAACCATTCTTGCAACACCCGTCTTGATCTTATCTCCTTTCTTTCCTTAATATTTTTGGTTAGGAGAAACGAGGTCTCTTTTGATTTTTTTTCTAGATATCTTCGATTTCCAATTTGTTCCCACAAAAGAATCTTTAGGTGATCTCGTGGATATATTGTAACGAGCTTGAGAAAATAACTTAAAGTCTCCTTCTATATTATTGACTTATGAAAAAGGCAACAGTAATTGGTGTTGGAAGTTTAGGCTCCTGCATTGCTTATGAATTAGCAGCTAGAGGAATTGTTGATCAAATAGTATTGATTGATATTTATCGGGAATTAGCTGAGGGAAATGCTGAAGATATCTCTCAAGCTATGGCTTTTCGAAACAATGTGGAGGTTATCCCGGGCAGCTATGATGACGCAGATGAATCGGAAGTTATAATTGTAACGGCTGGAAAGCCAAGGACGCCGGACATGAAATCCCGAATGGATCTTCTCAATGTGAATCTTAGAATCATCAAGTCGGTTGCTTCAAGTATCAAAGGGATTCGAGGAGAACCAGTTGTTGTAACCCTAACCAATCCAGTGGATATTATGAACTATGTAATGTGGAGGCATACCGGTTTCGAGAGAAATAGAATTATTGGAAGCGCCGGAATGCTCGACTCCGCAAGGTTTAGGAAAGCCTTAAGCAGAAGACTTGCTGTTCCAGTTTTAGATATTGAAGCTTATGTTTTAGGAGAACACGGAGATAATCAGACACCTCTCTTTAGTAGAGTTAAAGTAAAAGGAAAGAAGAGGACGTTCAGCATTGAGGAACGTAGAGAGATAACGGAAGAAATCAGACGGTCAGCGTTGAACGTTATCTCTAAGAAAGGTGGAACCGTATATGCTCCTGCAAGCAATACCGTGAATATGATTCAGATGATCATTGAGGATTCATCCAGTCTAGCCGTCAGCTCAGTCGTATTAAATGGAGAATATGGCCTTCGGGATATTAGCATAGGCGTCCCCGTCGAGTTAGGCAGAGGAGGAGTTAAGAGAATTTTAGAATGGGAGCTCGATGAAGACGAGAAAGCCACGTTTTACAGAGGAGCGGAAAACTTGAGAAGAACCATCAAAACACTCATGCGATCTTAAAAGTCTGCTTATATAC
>CAZEGS010000041.1:0-4813 GCA_964512445.1 uncultured Candidatus Bathyarchaeia archaeon | reverse complement strand
GAAGAGAGATTACGTAGTATATGCCATGATTGATCCTCTCTTTCCTGTAAGAGATCTTATTTCTCAGATGAGCGAGGGAAGGAGAACTGGACATGCAGGTGAAATAGAGACGAGCATCGGTCTATATCTATTTGAAGACCTGATTAAGATGGGTAATGTTACGCATGAAGCGGAGGTGGGAAGTACGCATTTGCCAAGGGGAATTGAAACCCCCGTTGACTGGCAAGCATACGCTATTCAGGTCTACTTGGGGGATCCTAGAAAGGCAAGTAAGGAGAAGGGAAAAATAATTGTGGAGAGACTTGTTGAGTACTTAGCTGATGCAGTTAGAAAAATCAAGCAAGATGCTGAGGTTCCGAGGATTCTTGAGGATTTCTACAATAAGGCATATGAGGAAACATAAACTAGACAGGTAAGACTTTACTAATCATTTAAAGGAATGGTTGAAGAAGTCTTTCCGCATTTCTATAAAGTATGTTGCGGCGATCTTCGTCCGTTATTCTTGAAAAGAGTACGCATCCTATTCCGTAATGCGGATCAAACCACGGCAAATCTGTTCCAAACAAAATTTTTTCTGATCCTGCTTCCTTAACCATCCATTCGATAATGCCGTTTACAGCGTACGCCGCGGTTAATTCGAGATAGACATTTTGATATTTTCTGGCGACCTGTATGGATTTTTCCCATTCTCCATATCCCGAGTGGCCCATGAGAAATTTTATACGATGATATTTCTCTGCAAGTTTTTCAACTAGAGCCGGCGAATCATAGGGGCTTTTTCCCCATGTATGCATGAGGATTAGCAATTCGTGATCTTCAGCATATTCAAGCACAGGTCTGTATCTTGAACCTGTTATTGGATACTTATGGTAATCGGAGAGAAACTTGAATCCGACGAATCCTTCCATCTTCGAGAATCTACTAATCTCCCTCTCTATTCTTTCCGGATAATTCGGATTTATACACCAGTACGCTCTGAATTTATCCGGATATCTTTTTATGATCTTAGCCATCTCGACGTTTTCTTCTGGATCTATCAAGGCTGCATGCGAGCAGAAGACGCCCATCTTCACGCCGCATCGATCCATTGTACGTATCATGTCTTCCGGAGATGGGTTGGGAAAGTATATTCCTTGAAATGGACCCATATGTTGATGCATATCTATAACTGGACATGAATCGCTTCGTCCCTTTTCCAAAAATTCCTTAATTAAATCTGAAGATATCACAACCTGACTCTCCCAAGCATTTTAAGAAGATTACCGGCAGCTATCATCTCACGTTCCTTACTTGTTATATCTGCTTGAGCTAACATTAAGATAGGGCCGCCAGGGTTCCATTGAGGAAAACCCGTGCCGAAGAGAAGTCTATCTGCACCATAATCGGCACAAAATCTGCTTATACCTCCATCCAACTCATATCTTGAAATGTCTAGGTAAAGGTTCTCATACTTCTCGATCAGAGGTCTAAAGAACCTATCATGACCCCAACTGCCATGCTCAGTAACTACAAGTGTGAGTTCAGGAGCGTCGGACAGTATCTTTTCGATCAGGTACCATCCCGAGATGCCGCCGCAAGACTCATTTACAGAAATAAAGAGCGGAATATTCCTTTCAATCATCAGTTCATACAGAGGGCCTAGAGCGGTTTTAGTCATCAGATATTTATGTTCCGAGGGAAAGGCTCGAAATGCACGTATATTTTTTACTCTCATCAGCTCAAGAAGATCTTCGAGGGAGCCGAGCTCTCCGGTTTGGGGTGGGAGAATTGCGAGTGTCCCATGAAGCCTATGTACACCCTCAATTTCTCTCAATAATATCTTGTTACCGACGATTGGAGAATCGTCGCGCTGTCTGAAATGGTAAACAAGTGCCTCTTCAATGCCGTAGAAATCCATCTCTTTCAGAAGATCATCAGCGGTTTCGGCGAATCTTATAGGTTTGATCATTGATCTGCCAAAACTTGCATTACAATCGAAAAACTTCAAAAGTCTGCACTCTCACTTCAGACTCCTTTAAGTATCCAAAATCCTTTCGATAGAATCGGTAGCGTCATTCTTTGAGCTCATCCACATTCTCTTTAATTTTTCTTATCGCTTCCAGCACAAGATCTACTTGCTCACGTTCTAGAAGAAAATCTTTCCCTAAAGCCACTATCTCCTTTTCATATATGCGCTCGGCAACTGGACAGTAGAACTTACTGTAATCGATAGATTTTCCATATAGGGGACATCGAACTGGACAGCCTGTTCGTCCGAAACGCATCTCCACGAAGACGGGATTTTTATAAAGCGGTTGATTATGAGCCTTACTAGCGGGAATCCCCTCTGCTCGAAGAGCCTCCATAAATTTGTCTCTGCTTACTCCCCCGAACTCCTCTTCGTTATATCTCATTAAGTAGAAGTAGTATCCTCTTTTAGTGATCCGGGGGTCTCTCTTCAATGCGCGGATTCCACCTATCTTCTCGAGCTCCTTAGCCATATATTCGCCATTAACGTACCTCTTCTCCGTCTGCTCCGGTAATCGTTTAAGCTGACAAAGTAAAATAGCTCCTTGAAACTCGGTCATCCTCAGGTTCCAAGCTGGGACGTGATGCTCATAGAACGGTCTGCCTTCCACCCTGCCGATATTATGGTACGAGAAACACTTCTTGGCTAATTCTTCGTCGTTTGTCGAAACAAAGCCTCCTTCACCACACGTCAGGGGTTTCCCCATCTGAAAACTAAATGTGCCTAAGTGACCTATTCCACCCACCTTCTTTCCCCTCCATTCTGATCCGTGAGCCTCGGCGCAGTCCTCAACAACTATCAGATCATGGTCTTCAGCAATTTCCATTATCCTATCCATGTCAGCCGGGTAGCCACCATAATGAACAGGCACCACAGCTTTTGTCTTTTCCGTGATTGCTTCCTCAATCTTTTCTGGATCAATCTGATATGTTTCAGGATCAATATCTACGAAGATTGGTACAGCATTAACGGCTAACACTGCTGTAGCTGTGGCTATGAAAGTAACTGCTGGAACTATCACTTCGTCTCCAGCCTCAACCCCGGCGGCTTTGAGAGCTAATTCTATTGCAGCCGTCCCATTCGTAACAGCTACTCCATATTTCACGCCTAGATATTTACAGAACTCAGTTTCGAACTGTCCAACTTTAGATTCGGAAGGATCTTTATATGCGCCTCTCCACCATTTACCGCTCTCTAGAACCTCAAGCAAAGCCTTTCTTTCTTCGTTGCCAAATATCGGCCAATTCCTTTTTAGGCCTTCAGGAGCTATAGGCGTTCCGCCTTTAATAGCTAGCTTATATTTAGACACAGCCTCAGCCCCATATAGTTTAACATTTGATATTTTCTCATTGTTTTATTTGTAGCTTTTCAAGTCTTTTAATTCTGTTTGTATTATGAGAGGACAGACTTCAGAACAAAACATCTATAAATTTGAACTTCATCTTCATTGATGAGGATAAGAAATGGGCGGTGGAAAAAAGAAGCCGACATTAACACAGCTAGAAAAAGCACAGAGGAGTAGACGGAAAGAAGCGAGACGCGACAGAGCAAGAAAAGAAGCATCGCAGCGTGATTCAAAGGCTATGAGGCTTATTCCTCCGGATCCGAGAGATAAGAAGGTAATAAGTCAGCTGCAAAGCATGAAGGTAATAACGCCGTATACCGTTGCATCCCGATTCAATCTACTATTAAGCGTCGCAAAGGACTTTCTCGAGGAATTGCACAGGCAAGGAATAATAACGTATGTTTCCGGCGGCAGAAACTTAAAGATCTACAAACCTGCAAAACAATAGTCTCTAAATTACCCGAATAGTTTATCCGTCAACATGCGAAGAAAACAGCAATCACACGCTTCAAGCATAAGTATTTTGATATTCCTTTCTTTTTGAAAATTTTCACGTTCTAAAAATTAGGTAGACTATAAAAAAGCAGAAATCCATTTTAACGTGAAAACTTAATTAAAAGAAACGTGACGAATTCTTTCAGCATCGCTTATCAGCAGAACTTTCGAAAATTATCCGGTTCGCCGTTTCATAATTACTAGAGTTATCGCTATGACGGTGACGGCTGCAATTCCAGCTATCACATAGATCATAGGAAATCCTTCTCCGCCACCGCCTAATCGGGTCAATCGGACATTGGGGTATAATCAACTGTTTGAACGCAAGGAACCACTGCCCCGAAGCTTTTGAGGCCTTGAATCGCCGGCACTTTCGGCCAATGCGTCACTTGAATAACAACATTCTTGTTTGATAGGATCTTATGAGCTCCGGAAACGTCTATCTTAAGATAGGAGTCCGCCTTGATGGACATTGTTAAATCATCAATCTTGACAATGGCATCTTCAGATGCATACACATAGGCTTCTATGCTGGAGTTGGAGGGAATAAAGAATAATGATGTTTCCTCATTTGCCTTGACGCCCATAAATGTGACGCCTCCATTATAGGAGCAGGCGAGATAGACCTTTTCGCTTCCCATACTTCCATTGAAGATATACGCGAATGTAACTGGTTCGTCACTCTCAATCGCTATAAATTCGGCTTTAGGAAATATGTCTACTCCTCTACCTCCTTTAATCGTGAGCTCTGTTAGCAGGCGATGAAATTTGACATCCCAAATCCTAACTTTCGCATCTTGAAGAGCCAATATTCTGAATGACGCGTCCTCATAGGAGCTCCAGCTTGCAGGTGAGCGTGAGTAAAATCTTTTACCTAGAAAGCCCCCTCAGCAGAGGGTACGTAGAAGCTACTACTATATCTTTGATGCCTAGCTCATCCGCTCTCTCCTTCGCGAGTCTAAGAG
>CAZEGS010000040.1:10761-13636 GCA_964512445.1 uncultured Candidatus Bathyarchaeia archaeon | reverse complement strand
TTAAAAGTTGTGGATGAGGCGATTTTAGGCTATGAGGATATGGATATGCTTAAGGTCATAGAGAAAGTTAAGCCGGATGTTATTGCCTTAGGATACGACGAAGAGAAGATTGAGAAAGAGCTGAAGAGGATCATAGCGGAGAAAGGGCTTAACATAAAGATTGTTAGAATAGATAGATTTGAAGAGAAAGGAATAACCAGCTCGTCAAAGATAAAGAAAAAGATAATCGAGAATTATCGTCAAGGCTTATTCTAGCATCTTCAAGCCGATCCTTTAATAATAGTCTCAGTTTTATGAGAAGCTCTCTATAACTTCTTTAGCAAAAAGTTCAGCTCCATCAGTCTTCGGAAAATCTAGGAATCTAAGTATGAAATGTTCCACACCGAGATCCGCATATTCCAAGATCTTCTTCATAACAGTATTTGGATCTCCGATGATGAAGTTGTCCAGATTTTCTTTATTGACGAATGGGCTTTTAATAGCTATTCTCCGCGCTTTCTCACATGTTTTCGCTATTGCAACCATGTTACCTAACGTCTTCTTTATCTCCTCAGGATCCCTATCGATTCTCTCGCAATGTTTCTCTAGAATTTCCGATTTATGCCTGAACGTATTTACCGAGACGTTCGGCAGATTCCACCAGTCAGCATGCCTGGCAACTACTCTTAGGGTTAGTTTCTCTCCTCCACCGCCAATCATGATTGGAGGGACCGGTCTCGGTCTAGGGGAGCAAATAGCATCTTTTATTCTGTAATATTTACCGTTGAACGTTGCCTTAGGCTCAGTCCACATCTTCCTGATTATTTGCACTGCTTCTTCAAGCTGTCGGATTCTAATCCTAGCTGGAGGAAACTCATATCCATAAGCTATGTATTCATCTTCTTTCCATCCCGCGCCTATTCCAAGAATGAAGCGTCCTCTGGTTAAGAGCTGAAGAGTTGCACCCATCTTTGCCAGCAAAGCTGGGTTTCTATACGAATTGCAGAGGACAATATTTCCAAATTTTAACTGCTTAAAGATTCCTGAGAGATAACTTATTGCCGTAAATCCCTCTATTGTGGGGGTTGTCTCGGGAACAAACTGCGCCCATGGGTGAAAGTGATCGCATACCCATGCAGAATGAAAATCTTCTTCAACCGTCTTAACGAAGCGAATTATCTGCTCTATAAAGGCTTCTCCGCTGCTTCCATCAACCGGAAAACTCGGGATTCTAAGACCAAATTCGATTTTTCTCATTTCTACTCTCTCCGCGCATTCACTTAATCATATTTTGAGTGAATGAATAAAAAAGGTTCCTAAGTTTCTTTTAAAAAACGGATATGGAATAAGGAATTAAAAGCTTAAATAGTATTTTTTTCTCCGATGATGGACTTGTTAAAGATAGGGTTTCATGTATCGATCATTGGCAGAATCGATGAGGCAGTTGACAGAGCTGTTGAGATAGGATGTAACACTTTTCAGATCTTCACACGTAACCCAAGATCTTGGACGGCTGAAAAGCTCAAACCAAATGAGGTTGAGGCTTTTATAGAGAAGGTTGAAAAGTACGATATGCAGCCAGTCTTTGCGCATATGCCATATCTTGTCAATCTTGCTTCACCAAGAAAAAATATTTATTTCCTATCTGTTAAGACACTGAAGACCGAGCTTGAAAGATGTAAAGTTTTGAGGATTCCCTATCTTGTCACTCATCTGGGAAGTCATCTTGGATCTGGCAAAAATGAGGGATTTAAGAGGATTATTCAAGCAATAGATGATACATATAGCTCCTTAGACGAAGGAGTGATGCTTCTTCTTGAAAACACGGCGGGCACAAGAAATAGTATGGGGGGCTCATTTGAGGATATTAAGTATATACTCGATAATCTGAGTTCTCCGGATCTCGTTGGAGTATGCTTTGATACAGCCCATGGCTACGCAGCTGGATATGACCTAAGAACCCAAGCAGCTGTTCAGGAGACCATTAGAAGATTTGATGATACCATAGGCTTCGAGAAGCTACGGCTAGTTCACCTTAACGATTCTAGAGGAGGCTTAGGCTCACATATCGATCGGCATGAGCATATCGGTCTGGGCATGATAGGTGAGGATGGCTTCAGAGCGATTTTAAGGAGCAGGCTAAGCCGTCTTCCCATGATAATGGAAACCCCCATAGACGATAGAAGAAGCGATGTTGAGAATCTCCTCAAAGTCTTAGAACTTGCAGAGATAAAAGAAAAATGAGGACCTTACTTTGCTATTATCCTAGCTCATAATTTGAAACACAAATTTGGATTCGGAGGATTTTTGTATCAAAATGTTCAGGATTTATCCTCATCCGATTCTTTTTATTCTTCCCCACCGCATTTCCTTTTTGAAGAGAAAAACATCCAAGAAGCTCTTGATCTTGATAAAGTTCCTTATTTCCTTATAGCCAATTACGAAGAGTGGAGAAAAGATAACTAGCTTCAAGTCTTCATCATCCATTTGTATAGCTAATAGACTATATGTTGCCTGTAAAAGCATGAAGCCCGCCATTACGTAGAGAGCTTGAAGCCCCTGTCCGGAAAGAACAGCATAGATCAAGGAGATTATCGTGAAGACTGAGGCGAACGGTATGAAGAGCATTGAAAGTAGCACGTATGGAAAAGTCAGCATGTGTACAAAGCCGAATCTTGAATGGCGAAAAACGTTCCAGTGTTTCCGTAAGGTTTGAAATGTTCCACAGTTCCATCTTAATCTTTGCCTATAAAAGTCTCTCCATGTTGTAGGGGCTTCGGTATAGACGGCAGCGTTAGATAATGCTTGCACGACTTTTCCGGCTTTAAGTATCTTAACAGTTATGTCAAAGTCTTCTGTTAAGGTGTCCTTATCATATAATCCTATCTCTCTAAGG
>CAZEGS010000040.1:0-10661 GCA_964512445.1 uncultured Candidatus Bathyarchaeia archaeon | reverse complement strand
CCTCTGGCAAGAAGCATACCGGTATTTAGGGCGACTGATTTCCCGCCTGCTCTTTTTCTTCGAATAATCTTAACGCCTCTCGAAGAGTATTTTTTGGCCAGCCAGTAGGTTTTATCTGTTGATCCGTCATCAACCACTATTATCTCTTTTTTTGGATAGTCAATCTCAAGTAGAGATTTGATGCATCTCTCAATCACTTTTTCTTCATTACGAGCTGGAACGATTATACTGATTGACGGCCAGTAACCTAATTTCACCTTAGCAAGCTCACCTTCTAGATACTTATGGTATATGCTTAATGGCAAAGCTAGGAAGTTTGAGAAGAATTCTATGGTGAGAGATGTCAATAATATGGCTAAGATTAGGGAGGCATATCCTAAATAGAGAGTAAGCCAGCCATAAATGAATGGAAGCACGATGGATAGTGCTGGAAGTAAATTTATCGCTTTCGATCCTTCTTTAGCTCTACTTCTGTGGGCTATTCTAGCCATAAAAAGAAAGTATGCTGCGGCGGCAGCTCCTATGGCGAGGCATATCCAGACAAGAATTCCCGGTATTAAATAGGCAATTAGCATGGTCTCGCAGAAAATCAGAATCCCGCTAGCCACTATCTTCTTCCAGGTCATCCAGAAACACGCGTTGGATTCCTCTAAATTACTTCTCTAACAACCACGCATATATTTTTAAATGGTTATCTGACCATTTTAGGTACGAATAATTCGGATTTTAAGATTTTATGTCTTAATTCGACTAGATTCTTGGCTGTCACTATGGATATTCCACGGTACTCTGCAAATTTGGCGGCGGATTCGGATACTCTGCATGATGTTACAATCACTCCTCGATCTGCAGAAACATCCAAAATTTGCGACCAAAAACATAAGACTTCATCCAATCGAAGCGTTGCTTCCTCCATATAAGATTTGCACTTTATCAAGAAGCGAGTTTGAGGTCTATCTCTTTTCTCTGCAACAATATCTACCTCATGTGTTATCCCGGAACGTCCACATATTGTTTTTGAGATCTCTACATTAAATTGAAAAATCTTAAGCATCTCAACTATTATTTCTTTAAGATCATCCTTGAAGTTCTGGTGAAGCGTTGCCGTTTCTTTATTATTCATCAAAGCCGCAGTTTCCTTGATGATGTTTCTTAAATATGATTTATCTACTATCTTTTTTAATTTTATACTTATGATGAATGAATATTGCTTTTATCTACAGATCTAGAGATTTATTCTTTTTTGAGAGACTCAGCCTAATCTCTCTCTTAAATCTATCTTGGGCTTTTTCAAGCTCAGATGCTTCTATACATTTTATGCCGTAGTGATTCGCAAAAAATTTTGTTTCTTTACTTGCCTTTGGAATCGCAACCATTATTGTCTTGTTTGCTCCTATATCGGTTGCTTTAGCGAAGAGTTTCAAAACTTCTTCAGGAGCTACTTCTTCATTAGCTCCGCTCAGTCCAACTATGACTTTGCTTTCAGTAGAGTCCACTTTCTTCACCGCATATATATCTAGTTCATGCTTTATACCTGATCGACCTAGAATTGGAACGGAGCTTTTAACTTCATATCCCTCTTCTTTTAGAATGTCTTCAATAAGGCGTTTAGGCCTGATTTGAAGGAGAATCTTATTTCTCATCGCTTCATTTAGGGTATAACTATAAATTTCCTTTTCCGCTGCTTCTTCTAAGGGGAAAGATACTCTGCATTTTGTGCAACGTAAAGCATTTATTGGCTCGCTGAATCTCTCCTTGCAATCTTTGCACTTATAAAGAACTCCCACTCTTGAATAGTCAACTCCAATCTGTTTTAGTTTTTTGCCGCACTTCGGACAGACAAGTCCTTTCTCTGTTCTAAAATTCTCTTCTAAATCTACATATCCGCATTCAAGATGTTCTAAGGCTTGTCCTTTAGAAATATTTGAACTCTTACAAAATGGACATTGAGGATTAATCTTAACCTTGCAGCTTCCGCATTCTTTACATAAAAAGATTTTATCATAAAATTTCCTTTTCAGAATTCCCTCTTTATATAGCTCGTCCAGGATCTTAATGGTCTCTTTACTTGAAGTTTCTAATATGGCGTCTATTTCCGGATAGCTGTATCCTTCTTCACTTTCGAAGTCATATTCTGGAACAATCACACTTATTCGGCCATCTAACAGTCTTTCTAGAAGTCGAAGGATCTGAGGATTCTTTGCGGCTATCATAAATCTCACTTTATTATAAAGTGATCATTTGATTTCTGATTGTGGTCGTCCTATAAATCTACAGTTTGGATCCCCCTTGGCAACACATTCGGCTTCTATGACCAAAGTAGGATTACCAAAGAGTTGGCTGAGAACCCCGGCCAGATAGCCTCTGAAGAAGTGGCTTTTAGACCTTTTACTTCTCCCTTGGAACGGCATGCATTCAAATAACTCCCGAATAGTGATTGTCGACTCCTTTTTCTCTTCATTAAAACTTTCAATTTCCGATATGCCCCAACCCTTAGCAGCTCTTTCAGCTAAGATCACTTTTAAAGCCGTAATCTTGTCCAGACAATATTTCTCATTTATTTTTTTAATACGTCTTTTGCCAGCTGCCCTACCCATCTCATAAAGAATGAAGTAAGCTCCAGAACCGAATTTTTCATATAGTCTATTGAATGATTCAGCGAAGGTATCGATTCTCATAACTATGCTTCTCTCACCCATAACCATCATGGGAAAGTGAAGATTGTCAACAATAAGCCCGTCAATTATAGGTCTTGAAAACTTAACCTCTATAGTAGATTCTAAACCCTCAATTTCCTTAACTAGATTCTCTATCTTCGTATTTGATTCTTTTAGATCTATGAATAAGCCCCAAACTGCTTCCTCTCGGCCTGGACATACTGTATGAAAACCATGCAGAATATTAACGTGCTTAGAACAAAGGATATTTGCTATTTCTGCAACGCTGCCGGGAGCATTCTTTAGTTTAATAGCTAATTGAAATAATTCGCCATCTTCTGAATAGGCGCTACAAAAGATATCCTTCCGATAGTTTTTACATATCATTTATGTCAGCGCCCTCCCAAATAAAGCAATATAGACGTTGTTAACGGGCCTTACCTGCATAAGACACGATCTTTTATTATTGAAATCTCCAGTATTAATTTGTTATAAATCATAAATCTATATTATTTGAACTTCGATATCGTTATTGTGGGATATTCTCTTTTTTAAGATGCGAATTTCATGATTTATCTCAGCCTCAGCTTAGACAAGTATTAAAGGTTGATTAGCTGCTGGAAAGGATTTAGCAGATCCTCGGAACAGGATCGCCTATCGGTCTTGCAATTATCCTCTTTCCCCCAACAACAGTCTCCATCGCTACCCCGCTGAATTTCCGCGTCGCCTCTCCGATTATCTCAGCATCTTGCCCTTCCTCTGTAGATCTCAGAATCTCAAGGAGATCCTCAGCTTTCTCCTTAACTACTCCTATAACGATTTTTCCCTCGTTACCTACCTCAAGAGGGTCTAGTCCAAGCATCTCGCAGGCGGCTTGCACATCCTCCCGTATGGGAATCCTATCTTCATGTATAAGTATTCCAACATTTGATTTCTCACTGAATTCGTTCAAAGCGTCAGCCAACCCTCCTCTTGTAGGATCCTTCATAGCAACGATTCCGCCGGCCTCTCTAAGTAAACGCTGGATCAGACGGTTCAAGGGTTTAACATCAGATTTGATCTCACTTCCAAACTCCAACCCCTCCTGAGCTGAAAGAACTGCTAATCCGTGGTCACCTATAGTTCCTGAAAGAATGATCTTATCTCCAGCTGAAAGATTTGAGTCGAGCATCCATCTTGAACTAAAGTTTTTTCTATAACGTTTAACGATTCGAAGATTCTTCTCTAAAGCATCTGTTCTTCTTCCTATTCCTGAGACATTGATGACGCATCCACCTAAACTTCCCTTCTCGACAACCTTGGTATCGCCAGTTACGATTCCGACACCGGCTTCTCTGCAAGTTTCCTGCATGCTTTGTAGTATACGTTCAAGGTTGCTAAGGGAGAATCCTTCCTCAAGTATGAGGCCGCAGGATAGGGCAATTGGCTTCGCTCCTAAAACAGCGATGTCATTTACTGTTCCGGAGACTGCTAGGCGGCCAATATCGCCTCCTGGAAAGAAGATGGGTTTAACTGCATGTGAGTCGCTTTTCAGTACGATGTCTCCGATCGCGGCGGCGTCATCTAAGGCTTCGAGAGAGACGTCAGAGATGCTTAAACTGCCGAATCCGCCTAGATATTTCACGATGTAGTTTCTGATTAGGTCATGCATTACTGTTCCGCCTGCTCCATGAAGCATAGTGATTCGCTCATCGCTTCTTGGCAATAGCTTCCCCCTCTTTCCGTTTATGTATATGCTCTTTCTGCATCAGCGCCTTAAAAGTCATGGTGCCCCATAAAACTTTTGTATCTTTGTATCTGAAAAAAGATGGGAGGTCACTCTTGTCTATTTCGGAGAAGCTTACAGATTATGATCAGACAATAGACTTGCTTAGAAGATTAAATAAAGAGGAGCTCATAGAGTTGGCTGAGAGAAATGGCATAAAGCTCGAATGGGAAGACATCTCTGGAAAAGTCCATCAGGCTAGAACTAAATCGCAGATAATAGATCTTCTTCTTGAATCCGAATTTAGAGAGTCAGATCTCGTCGAGCTCTTGGGCATCTCACGTTTAACAAAAGAGGAGCTCTTAAACTGCATGAATATTAGTCAGTTAAAGCAGCTCGCGAAGGAGACTGGAATCGAGCTTGTGAAGTCATCCATCTTTGGAACAAAGAAGGCGGTGAAAAAGAAGGATATAATAAACGTCCTCGAGATTCTTTCAACCTCAAAGATCAGAGAATTCGCGGAAAAAATTTCTTTAATAAAGCCGTCCGCACGGATGAAGCTGAAGGCGAAGAGGCGAAAGCCGAGGTCAAAGAAGGCTAAAGCACGTATCCAATCGAAGAGACAAAAAGGAAAAGTTGCCAAGCCTGCTATCTTCAAAAAGAAGATATTAAAGCCTACGAAACCATCAGAAGTAAAGTTTCCATTAGTGAAGAAGGAGATATCAGTTTCACCCCGCTTACCAACCGGCAGAGCAGCACTTAAAAGAGGAGGTATAATCGAGGAAATAATTAATGAAAAAGTTACTGAGAGACGTATTGTGAGAAGAATGGTTCTTCTAGAAGTATCTGAAAAGGAGATAGCTGAGACTCTCGAGAGATTCTCTCCGAAGGCTGCGAAAAGAGAAAGGGGGTATAAAGAGCAACTCTCAGAACTATTCAAGGAGAAAGGGCTATTGCCAGATGAAAAGACAAAGAAGCGTGAAGGATTCGACTTTGTGTTCGGCAAGAACCGTATAGCTGTTAAATTGAAAGCTATAGGCAGCCAGAAAGCAGTGAAGGAGCTTGTAGATAAAATATCCAAGCATCTTGATCAATATGATAAGATCTTTGCTGTTGTGATTGATGAGACGAGGAATCCAGAGAAGACGAGAAAGAAGATTGAGGAGATAGAGAAGCTGAAGCCTGGAAAGATAAGCGTAATACTGAAGAAGACGAGAAAGAAGAGGTCCTGAACTTAAGTCATTAGCCTTAAGAATTATTAAAGGATACGTCTCTTTCTCTTTAGGTTTAAGCCATGCACGAATGGGCTTTGGCGGAAGCAGTAATCAAAACAGTGTCTCAGATTGCTGAGAAGAAGGGGTTAGCCGACATTAGGGAAGTAAATATAAAGATCGGTGAGCTTCAGCAAGTAGATGTTGAGATCTTTAAATTTGCTCTCTCTCAGCTGAGAACCAGCAAGTTACAAAGGGCTAAATTCAATATTAAAAGGGATGAGACAAAGCTTCGGTGTCGAGTATGCAGTTATAAGTGGAGCTTCTCCGCGGCTAAGCTTGATGAAGAAGCCAGAGAGGCGGTTCATTTCGTTCCCGAGATCGCTCATGCCTTCATGAAGTGCCCGAGATGTGGAAGCCGTGACTTTGAGGTTGTCTCGGGACGAGGAGTCTGGATTGAAAGCATTAAAGGGGTGAAAAAGCATGGTTGACCCTCGCGTATCACTGATATCCGAGCGGCTTAGAAGCATCCGCAGAATTATAGCTATCTCAAGCGGAAAGGGAGGAGTAGGTAAAAGTCTAGTTGCATCCGTCCTAGCCTTAACGCTTGCTAGAAGAGGACTCAAAGTAGGGCTCTTCGATATAGATTTCACCAGTCCAGCCTCGCATATAATATTAGGAGTAAGCGACGTTAAACCTGAAGAGAAGAATGGAATAGTTCCTCCGATGGTTCATGGCTTCAAATATATGTCTATCATCTATTATACTCGCGATCAAGCTTCTCCTCTAAGAGGAGAAGACTTCTCAAATGCCCTAATTGAGCTTTTAGCAGTGACGATATGGGGAGAATTAGATTTTCTAGTGATTGATATGCCTCCGGGTATAAGCGATGCGGTTTTGGATATCCTCCGATTAGTTAGGAAAGCCGAGTTTCTCGTTGTCACTTCCTCCTCTCGACTGGCATTTGAGACTGTTAGAAAGTTCATCGATCTTCTCTTCGAGCTGAATGTGACGGTTCTCGGAGTTATAGAGAACATGAAGATGACGGATTCAAGTTTTGTTCAGCGGAAAGTTGAAGAAAGAAACGTGAAGTTCTGGGGAGAAGTTCCATTTGACAGAAAGCTGGAGGAATCCATCGGCGACGTTGAGAAACTTCTGAAAACAGAATTTGGAAGAACCCTTGAAAGGCTTATTCTTAAAAACTTGAATCTTTAGCTAACGCTCATTCTTAACCACATAAGTCCCGAAAAAGGAGCCTAGAATGATCCAGTTTTCCTTATTAAATATATAGTCTTAACCTGCAACTTCCAATTTCCAAAGAAGAATAATTCACTGCTTATAAGAAAATTATGCTAGGCATGAATGAATCTTCAAAAAAATAAAGGGGAATTTGAGTTTATGGCGGTAAATAAAGCAGATGTACTCTGTTACCAGCTGGATCCGGATTCTTGAGGAACACTGCCTTGTATCCTTTGCCGATCTTCGGTTCTTCTAGCTCTATTCCCATCTTCTTCAGATGCTCGCATGCTGCTTCAAAGTTTGAAACCCGAATTGCGATGTGACACTTTGTAGAGTCGGTTGTCTTCATAATCTCTATTCTGCCGGGACCTTTACCGAAGGCAACGAAGGATGATCTGCCTTCCCTCTTCTCAAACCCGAAAATCTTCGCATACCATTCCGCGGTCTCAGCCGCATGTCCCTCTTCAGGATAAATCCCCACGTGTTCCACTCCTAGAAAGAGCGGTGTTCCCCTAGCTTCCTGCACCCACCATAGACACTTCTCAATCAGCTTTGTTATCGCCTCAAAGTCGCCGGCCTCAACAAGATCCTTCCGAATCAGCCTTGACCCCATTCCCACGGCGACTGCTCCTGCCTTGATCCATGAAGATATGCTTTCCTTTGTGGCGTCAACTCCGCCCGTCGGCATAAGCTTAGCCCATGGGCATGGACCTAGTATGCTCTTGATGAATGCGGGCTTAAGCCTATTGCCTGGGAAGACCTTAACTATGTCGCATCCCATCTCCTCCGCAGCTGAGATCTCCGATACTGTTCCGCATCCCGGACTGTAAGGCACCTTTCGTCGATTACAGATCTTAGCGATCTCTGGATTGAAGACGGGGCTGACAACGAAGTTTGCTCCGCAGTTTATGTACATCGCTGCGGTCATCGGGTCGATTACAGAGCCCACGCCAAGGATAACATCATCAAATTCTTTGTTACACCATTTCGCCAGTTCTGAGAAGACTTGATAGGCGAAGTCGCCTCTGTTGGTGAATTCTATAACTTTTGCTCCTCCATCTGCACATGCCTGCACGATCTTCTTCGCTACTTCCAAGTCGCCATTATAGAAAAGCGGCACCAGTCCAAGCTCGAATATTTTTCCAATAACTTCATGTTTCATAAATTTTGCCATAATCATACCCCCTTTTCTTTCTTCATTTACCTTGAAACTCTGCCTGAAACTATTCCAGCGGCTACTTTTTCAACTTCTTCAACCGAAAGGATGTTTGCATCTCCAATTATTGTGTGTTTGAGACAGCCAGATGCAACCGCGAAGTTCAAGACTCTCTGTAGATCATCGCCGAACTTTAGAAGCCCATATATTAGCCCGGCTGCGAAGGCATCTCCGCCTCCAACTCTATCTACGATATGAGTTATGTCATATGTCGGGGCTGTATAGAAGTTTTTGCCGTCATAAAGCACTCCGGACCAGGTATTGTGGCTTGCACTTATGCTTCCCCTAAGCGTGATGGCTACTTTCTTCAAGTTCGGAAATCTCTCCATGAGCTTCTTTGCGACGTAAAGATACTTTTCAGCCTCTACTTTTCCTTTCAGAACGTCTACTCCCGGCGCTTTGATCCCGAAGACTTTCTCAGCATCCTCCTCATTCCCGATAGCTATATCCGCATACTTCACAAGCTCGCCCATAACTTCGCCAGCAGACTTGCCCCACTTCCATAGCTTGCTACGGTAATTGAGATCGCAGGAAACTGTTAAACCCATATCCTTGGCTTTCTTAACTGCCTCTAAGCAAGTCTCAGCCGCTCCTTCGCTTATCGCTGGTGTTATCCCGGTCCAGTGGAACCAGCAAGCATCTGAAAAGACTTTTTCCCAATCGATCATGCCGGGCTTAATAGTAGCTAAAGACGAGTTAGCACGGTCATAGATAACCTTGCTTCCTCTCTGAACCGCCCCTTTTTCGAGGAAATATATTCCCAGCCGCTCTCCTCCCCGAATGATCTTGTCTACTCCAACTCCGAATTGACGGAGATAATTCAGGCAGGCATCGCCAATCTCATGTGGAGGCAGCCGCGTCACAAAGTCGACGGGAATTCCGAAGTTAGCTAGGGCAATGGCGACGTTTGCTTCTCCCCCGCCATATATCGCTTCGAAGGATCTAGCTTGAACAAACCTTAGAAATCCCGGAGGCGAAAGCCTAAGCATTATCTCTCCAAACGTCACTACTTTTTTATCCAAGCCGCTCACCTGTATTGAATGCTCTTTACTCTCCTATTAAAGTTTGTTCATTACTTTATGCGTTCCCAGATTGGCGGTATTCTTTTCCGTCCTTCAGGGCCCAGGATCACGGGTTCCACGCCGCTCATCTCGCAGAGATAGGTAAGTGCTCTAACGTGATTCCCTGCTACGCCAAGTATATGATTACATGGAAATATCTTCAGAAACTCGTCGAAGTCGCAATGCAGCTTTACATGAACGTGAGGCCATGTTGGGTTTGTCTCAGCGTTTATGGCTTTCCTCTCCTCTGGCGGCAACTCAACAGCTTCTCCAAGAACAATCACCATGTATAGCTTATCATCCCAAAGTCCAAGCCGGGCGAAAGTGATCTCGCCTGGAGCAGCGTCAAACTCGACTGAGGCTCCTCCAGCCTTGAAGTAGTATTCCAATGCGGGATGGAAAGTGATCTTCTTAAAGTTCTCTTCGGGATTCATGCTTCTTGAGGCATACCAGCTAGCGTGATTTCCAGAGTTGCAGAAGTCCCATAGATCCTTATCCGGGTGATAGAGCCTAACATCCATGAAGAGAACAGGCAGACCGCCGCTTATATATTTAAGTAGCTGCATGGTCACTGCCGCGAGAGAATCTGCCTCTGTTGCGCAGACGGTCGGCTCCTTAGGTCCATTCCAGTCGTATGGGTCATTCATCAGCATCTCAGCTACATCGCCTAGACATACATATTCCGTTAATTCGCGTTGCCCCTTCAACCCGCAGAAATCGAAACCTTTCTCCTCATTCACCTTTCTCATCGCTAAATACAGCCTTATCTGGGTCTTCAATGTTTCAGGAGTCAGCATTTTCCCGTCATATCTGATTCTTGAGCCTAGAAGACGCTGGAACCATTGGAATCCTTTCTCAACCTCATCTTCGCTTACCTCCTCCATCTTCTTAACGAGCCATAGCTGATCTACCTGTCGAGCTGTAACGCCGAAGGTCTTGATTATTGGAACGAGATGGAAGTAGCCGGTCTCCATTCCCATCGAGTGGCCGCCATACATGCCATAAACTTCATTTCTGATTGTTGTATAGGCCTGTGCAGCTCTAATCCAGTCGAAGACTTTCTTTTGTATCTCTGGGTCATCCATATCGCCAACTATCCTATGGGTCCTCACGCCTACCTGACGTAGAGCGCCATCAGTAGCGAGCAGCCCTACATTTCCAGGGAATTTTCCACTGTTGTTTGAGAGGCATAGAATAGGCTTGTCTCTTCCAACAGTATTGATGAATGGCCAGACAAAGAATGGGAAATTCCAGACATAGTAGCAGATAATTATCTGTTTGCAATTCGCCCTGACGAGCTCCTCACCGACTTCTTGAGCTACACGCACGGAAGTGATGATCTTTGAGCCAGTCACAACTTCTGGTGCAGAGCCATCAACGTTTCTGATGTTCTTCTGTATAAGATCCGCCCATCGATGCACAACTTCCATGCATTCATCGTTATTTGCACGCCAGACATGCTCTCTCTCATCGTTAAACATTACTATTCCGATGGGAGTTGTCCTCATAGAATCTCCTCCTACAATCCAGTTTGGATATTTGTTTTTCGAATTTTTAAGAATTAGGAGATAA
>CAZEGS010000039.1:0-14129 GCA_964512445.1 uncultured Candidatus Bathyarchaeia archaeon | reverse complement strand
CCCGATACTCCTTGTCACCCTAAGAATGAATGGAGAAAATTGAGCTTCCACGGATCCCTTAGGTTAAAGCGCCTGAAGGATCTACACTTATATCGTAATAACCTTAATCAATTTTCACGCCTTTAACTCCAACAACAAGAAAGAAAGGAAGCTAACGTGAAAAGATAATGTGAGGTGGCATTGATGAAGTATTTTTCAACAGATAAGATTGGTAGAATATTCATTTTAAGTCTGCATCCTGGCGATTATATCCTTGAAAGTATCAAGGAACTTGTTGAAAAAGAGAGTGTGAAGGATGCTATTGTAGTCTCGGCGATTGGGACGCTTGACGAGTATGAGATGCACTATGTATTGACAACTGGTTTTCCTCCCCAAAACAAGTTTGAGCATTGGAAGGATAAGCCTCTTGAGCTAGCCCATATAGGCGGCATAATAGCTGATGGTGAACCGCATCTTCATGTGGTAGTGTCGGATTCTGAAAAGGCGTATGCTGGTCACTTGGAGAAGGGATGCCGAGTTTTGTATCTCGCCGAGATTGTCATAATTGAGGTCAAAGGCTTAAATTTGAAGAGAATTCGGGGTGAGGATCGGATTCAAAGATTAACGAGAATTTCTTAGTGGAGAGGCCGTGATCTTCCTCACGAGAATTTCGTTATGATCGAAAATGAGACGGCGGTCTTCAGAGCTGAGTCTAGCTTGTGAATTCTCTATAGGCATCCTCAATTGTTTGCACTTCTTTAACGGTGACGGAGTATCCAGCCTCTCTGAGGTAGTCTTGAAGTTCCACTATTTTCTTTTCATATCGGATGATCGTTAATCCTGGAAGCGGATTAGACTTATGTGGAATGTATACTGCAATTTTGCTCTGGCCCTTCGGGACGAGAAATATCTTTGAGCCATTCGCCGCTGCAGCTAGAGCTTTCTCCGCGATTCCTCCAACAGGTCCTATTGATTCATCGTTGTTTATCGTGCCGGTCATGAAGACAGTCTTGTTAAGATTGTCTCCCCGTATCGCTGCGATAAGCGCTACTGTTATTGCGGCGCCGGCACTCGGTCCATCAACAATCTCAACTTCATGAGAAGCTTTTATCGTGAGCACAACATCTGTCTTTCCCAACGAGACGCCGGTAAATCTTTCCGCTACCTTCACCGCCGTAGTTACGCTTGTCTGCACATCAATTCCGATCTTAGGTATGGTGTTTACAAGTATTCGTCCTTCCCCCTCTCTTAATTCGACATCCGCAGTCATCACTACTCCTTCAAATTGAATATTGAATCCCCGCTGAACGGTTTTCACTGCGACGATTGGCACAGTTGCGTGTCCTATAACTCCTTTGGCAGCTACGCCTGAAGATATGAGGCTTGAGTAGTATTCAGCCTGTTTCTTGTAGTATTCCATCTGAATCTTTGTTAAATTGAGTTCTTGTTCCAGTTTTCTAAGCGAATCCGAGAGTCTATTCATCTGGATTCTGAGATTGTACCAGTTCCAAACTGCATAGTATGCTGCGGAGGCAAAGAGTATATTGATTGCTAGGCTTAAAGCTAGTATTTTTGATCGATTTGAAGATTCGTGCTTCATCATCGATCACTCTTGGGAGTCATGAAAACTTAGAATCCCTTCTTTCTTATCAATCTTCTGAGAGAAGATTTTCAGATTTAAGCATCCAGATGGAGAAGAATCTCCATTCTGCCGATCCTTTGTTAATAAAAGATTTAAAGGAGATGAGGAGAAGCTTTTACTTGATTAGGTTTGGATTTTGAAGAAGTTCTTACATATTATTCCAAGCCTCAAGTGAAAGAGGAGATCGCGGCGTATTGTAGTGGAAGATGGGTTGCTCTGGAAGGATTTTATCCAAATGGTGGAAGGGCATTCTTAAGATATAGCCGCGGCGGAAATCCTTTAACGATAAATGAGCCGGAGAATGTTGATCTGCTTCTGAAAAGGTTCAGGTTCTTTAAGCCTAGAACAATCTACGCGTCTGTAAACTCATATAAGACCTTGGAGAATCGGGAGAATACTGAGGATCCGGAAAACATCGGTAGGTCTATGCCTATTTGGGATGTTGATGCAAGCCTCGAATCCTGGGAGTATGCTGTAAAAGCCTCGGAGATTATTGTTGATTGTCTTGATAGGGAAGGAGTCAGCCGTTCAGTCTTTTTAAAATGGTCCGGTCGAGGAATACATATCCATGTTCATGACGGAGCCTTTTCGCAGAGGATCTTAAAGAAGCATAACCCGCTTGATATTGCGTTTTCCATTGTTGAGTATATTTTAAGAAAAGCTAAGGCTCAACTTGTTAAATTGGCTGAGAAGGCCCCGCAGACAGGAGATAGGCTGCTGAAGATAGAGAATAAGATGGACTTGAAGAGGGTTTTCACAGCGCCGCTTTCACTTCATAGACAGCTCGATCTATGCTGCGTCTGCTTTAAACAAAACGATATTCACAACTTCTCTCCTGACTGGGCTAAAATCGAGATATGCCGTCACGACCCATCCTGGAAAATTTACGAGGAGGGAGAAGGAGATCAGCTAGCTGTGAAGGCCGTTGCTGAGATCGGCGGATATGACGGTTGGCCTCAAGCTCCGAGAAGAAGACGCATAGAGGTATCTGCGGAGATAAAGAAGCCTTCCATGAAGATTAGAAAGGAAACCGGATATAGAAAGATTGGAAGATTCCAAGTTATGGGGCTTCTTCAAGCCGCTCGTTACTATCTTATTAAAGGAGATATTGAGCGTGCAAAGTCCTTTGGTCTTAACAGAGCCATCTTCTACGCCTGGGCAAAAAGGTATGCTCGTGACAGGCTAACTGGTGGTAGAAGAAGAGCTGGAGCCGCAATAGAGAGGATGCCAGCCGCCGATTTAAAGATTGAACGTGTTGGAAATGAGACTGCCTACTTGTCTCCTAATGGCTGGTTCATGATAGGCGGGACTGAGCAGTCAGCACGGGATTATGACCAGCAGATAGCTAAACGTATAGAGGCTGCAGCAATACGACACGAGGATGCCTGGAAGACAGCTATCAACTACCTCAAGAGTTTTCCGACGGATGTGCTTGTTGACCAGCAAAAATTTTATAGAGAAGTATACAGGCCCGTTAGGGATAGCTTCCATCTGATGATAAAGCGTGGATCTAAACTTGGAGAGCAGCGGACTCTTGATGGATACTAAAGAATGTTTCGAGGCATCTTAAGGATCTAAACGGAAGATGTATGCTTGATGAGAATAAATTGTTTCTCTCCATGATATAAAAATGGATTTTCGGTTCACTAGATTTAAAAAGGGTAATTAAAAATCCATGTACTAAATAATGATGCGGGAAGGAATAAAGCTTGAAACAAATGTCCGCCTTTAGAATAAACCTGAACGATATCGAGGGAACTGGAGATTTCCCATGTCCATCCTGCGGAGTGATAATCTCGCCTGATGACGATTCGGAAGAAACATACAAGATAGTGGAGATCCAAACATTTAAGGACGGATCGCTTAAAGCTTTAACTCTGCTCTGTAAAAAATGTCAAGCTACAATAATCCTAGAGGGCTTTGAGGCTCTAAACGGATTAGATAATATGAGCTAGGCCCTATTCTGTATCGTCTTCAGAGATTAAATGTCGAAACGGAATCTTTTTCTGCATCACCAAGATTCTTATATTAGGTGAGAAGCCTGAGATTACAGGGGATTTTTACCTCAACTATTGGTAGTTTTCCATTAGATGATACGGTTCATAACAGGAAAAGATGTCTGAAGGACCTTTTAAGAAGCGAAATAGACTTTCCCGCCTATCCGCAGCTGAAGGACATGGATAAACAGTTCTTGGAGGACCTAGTTGCTCAAGACGTAGGAGTAGTTATCGAAAGCGGCACATATAGGCTTAAGAATAAACATTTGAGAGAGGAAATTTCACCTCCGGGATTAGATCCGCTTCTCTGGACAATCCGCTATTTGAAGAGTCTAGGCTTAGAAGGCAAGGTTCGAATAAAAGCTCCAATTGTAGGTCCATATACTCTCGCATCATACATTCACATTCAGGCAAGAATCAATGTTTTCCCCTTTAATACGGCGGCTTCTGATCCTGAATTAGTGAGACAACTCGCTGATGTAATCAAGAAATGCTGTAGGGAGGCTTCGAGACATGCAGAGATGATCTCTATTGATGAGCCTATCTTAGGGATACTTATAGGTTCAAGGGCCACCTTCGGCCATAAAGAAGAGGAAGTAATTGAGATAATGAACGGGCTTAAAGAGGCATGTGGAGAGAGGATCGTAGGAACCCATATATGTGGTAGAATATCACCTAAACTTGCAGATCTTCTGCTCCGTACAGAGCTTGATTTTCTAAGCCATGAATTCTATGATACGCCTGAAAATATTGATGTATATTCTCCGAAGAGACTTAAGGAGAGCGGAAAGATCCTCTCCGTCGGATGTCTCTCAACAAAGAACCCTCAAATAGAGACTGTAGATGAAATTCTGAAAGTGATGGAAAAATTTAGAGATTATGGTGAATGTTTAATCTTCACTCCTGATTGCGGCTTCAGAAAATTGTTGGCAAACAATCTGGATAAGGAAGGGGCATATGAGATCTCGATAAAGAAGCTTAGAAATATGGTTCAGGCAGCAAGAAAGTTTGCATATATGCGGTAGATCAATAAAAAGGGTTTTTGGACGGGCGTTCAGGAATTATTCTAAAATTTCCAAGCTTCATATAACCTTAAGTAGATCTGATCGTGTTATGATCCCTACAAGTTTCCCTTTTCTTGTTACTAAGACTCCTGAATGGGTTTCGAGGATTGATCTTATCGCAGCAACATCGGTGTCTTCGGGGACGCTTGGCAATGGCGGCTCCATTATGTTTTCCACAAGCTCTTCCGCTACGTTAGAGCTGAGATTTTTTACGATTCCTTCTTCTGTAATCATGCCGACGACTCTTCCACCCTCTAGGACAGGCACCTGAGAAATAGCATTTTTTACCATGATCCCGCATACTTTCTTGATCTTCTCCTTTGGAGTTGTCACGATTACATCTCGGGTCATGATCTCGCTGCATTTCTTTCTCTTTCTGCTTGTGAGAATCTCAAGTATCTTATTCACTGTGGAGAGTCTTGGGTCAACCTTTTCGCCCTCAATCTTAGCTATGTGGGCTTGAGATACCCCTACCATTTTGGCTAGTTGGCTCTGTGTTAGCCCTGCCTCCAACCTCATCTTCTTCAAAATGGATCCTTTAATAATCAATTTAATAACCCGCAGTTATCTCCCAAGATAAATTTTTCGTTTCAAAATATTTGTTTTTCGGATCCCGTATTAAATTATGCAAAATATTACATTATTTTCCATTGAAATTTAACATAAATTATATATTTGTCTTAAAAGTTAATCACGAAAGTAAAAATGGTGAGTCTCTTTGAGAAACATAATAATCACTGAGATGAAGCAGATCCCCCTAGAAGAACAGAGAATAGAGGTTGTCGAGAGAAAAGGACTGGGACATCCCGATACAATCTGCGACTCCATAATGAATGAGGTTTCAGTTAAACTAAGCGAAGAATATCTTGCAAAGTTCGGAACAATTCTGCATCATAATATTGATAAGTCGCTTCTAGCCGCAGGCGAAGTAGAGACAAGATTCGGCGGTGGCATAGTGAAGAAGCCGATGAAACTGATCTTTGGAGACCGCGCAACCTTTGAAGCTAATGGAGTGAGTATTCCAGTTGGGGAGATAGCGATTCAGACCGCGAAGAACTGGTTTAGGGAGAATATGAGGTTCGTGGATCCCGATGAGCATGTGAAATATCAGATTGAGGTTCAGCCAGGCTCATCTGCACTTACCGACATCTTCAGAAGAGGCGGCCGTATTCTGGAGGCGAATGATACCTCCGCGGCTGTGGGATGGGCGCCTATGACCAAGACTGAAAGGATAGTCTTATCAGTTGAGAAGTATATGAACTCGAAAGAATTCAAAAAAATGTTCCCTGAATCTGGAGAGGACATTAAAGTTATGGGTTTTCGGAAAGATGATGAGTTGGAACTCATAGTCTCAATGGCCTTCGTAGATCGCTTCATCGAGGATGAAAAGGATTATTTCGAAAAGAAGGCCTTAATCTTGAAAGAAATACGTAGATTCGTTGAAGAAAAAAGTGGGTTTGAAAAGTTTAATGTTCAGCTAAATGCTTTGGATGTGCCGGGAAGAGGTTTAGACGGCATCTACTTAACAGTGCTTGGTACAAGCGCGGATGGAGCTGATTCAGGTCAGGTTGGAAGGGGAAATCGTGTAAATGGGCTTATCTCTCTGAATAGACCTCAATGCTCAGAGGCTGCAGCAGGTAAGAACCCGGTTAGCCACGTCGGGAAGATCTATAATCTATTGACGCATGAGATTGCAAATGAGATATATGAAACTGTCTCTGGAATTCGTGAGGTCTATGTTTGGATGTTAAGTAAGATAGGTCGACCGATAGATCAGCCTATAGTTGCAGCCGTTCAGATAATACCGGATAGCTCGGAGCCATTCGATAAGATCAGTAAAGAAGCTAGGAGAGTAGTGGATTATAAACTTGAAGATATAGAGGAGTTCTGCATGAAGCTTGCACATGGAAAGATACCTATCTGTTGATGTTCCTTGAAGTTTATTTCAAAACTCTTATTGGCCAAAAATAATAATGGCTGCGCAGAGCTCGCAATAATTACTACAAGGCGATCTTAAGCCAGCATGCAGTTCCCTACCGATTGAAGAGTTCAAGCATAGGGGGACTTGAGAATCACGGTATTCCCATATAGGCATTTTTAAATTCTTTGAGTTCTCTAACGTTATGAATCTCAATTAAGTTACTTGCATGTTTCAGAACAGTTCTAAAGGCAGCGGTGAATAATACCGTCTCCTCTTCATTAATCAGGTTCATTGAGCAGAGTTTTTCAGCAACGGCTAATATGCGGTCCTTTTCATCCTGATAGTTTATGTGGACTGGATATACGCCGAAAACAAGTTCAAGATGCTTTTTCACTCTTTTTTCAGGCGTAACCGCGATTATCGGCTGCGTTATCCTGAATCTGGCTATCATCCTAGCGGTGTAGCCTGATCTTGTTAAGGTAACCACCTTATCGATAGGCAGATCTCGACATATTTTTTGGATAGCCCTACTTACAGCCTCTGAAATATTAATGAATCTTTCCTCCTCGACGTGGCTTCCTGCTGATGCTTCAGTTTCCTTCGCTATTCGCGACATCATAATGACTGATTTCAAGGGATACTTACCTATCGATGTCTCTCCAGATAGCATAACGGCATCTGTCCCGTCTAGTATCGCGTTTGCCACGTCGCTTACTTCCGCTCTTGTGGGAGATGGTTGATGAATCATCGACTCAAGCATCTCAGTGGCCGTTACAACGATCTTGCCCTTCTGATTGCACTTTCTAATTATGGACTTTTGGATCAAGGGGACCTTTTCGAGATCTATCTCGACTCCTAGATCTCCCCGCGCTATCATTATACATTCTACGGAATCCAAGATTTCCTCGAAGTTTTTTAAGCCTTCAAAATTTTCAATTTTCGCTATTACTCCGCCTTTAAACCCTTCAGAATTGGCCTTGAAGAATTCGATATCTCTTCGGCTTCTAGTAAAGGAGAGAGCTATATACTCAACATCATGCTCTTTCGCGAACTCTATAATCTCCATGTCCCTCTTTGAAAGGGACGGCACGGAGAGATGTTTATTTGGAATATTAACTCCCTTTCCGTCATCTATTTCACCGCTGTTCATAAAGAGCAGACGAAGAGTCCTTGCAGTCTTTTCGATTACTCGTGTTCTGATCTTGCCGTTGTCAATAAAGATCTCGTCTCCAGCCTTTATCTCGTCATAGAAGTAATGGTTGAAACCGATCTCTTCATTGTTGAAGCCGACTTCTATTGATTCTCCCTTTCCGACGAACTGTCTCTTCTTCGCTCTTAGCCGAATTTCCGGGCCTTTAATATCAAGTATTATTGGTATTTCGGCTACTTCTCGAATATTATTCATGATCAGATTATACTGATCAAAGTCGCCATAGGCCGTATTTATCCTAGCCCCATTCATCCCAGCCTTATACATCTCTTCTAGAATCTCTCTTGAAAGAGACGCTGGGCCTATTGTGCAGATTATCTTAGTTTTCTTCAATAAATTACATCTCTAAAATGAACCTAAACATCTACTTAAATACTTTAAAAGGTATTTATCATTATCTGAAGATAGAAGACGTCCTTTATGAACGGATCATACGAAAAGGAAAAGAAGACAAATACTGTCAGAGATCCCGTCTGTGGAATGCCCTTAGAGCCTGAGAAAGCGAAATTTGAAGCTGAGTTCAGCGGTAAAGTATATTATTTCTGCAGTGAGTATTGCAAGCGTAGATTTTTTGAAAGATCTAGAATCGCGTATTTCTCTATGGAGATAGGTATTGAAAGCCATATTCCAACATATAGTGGCGGTCTTGGAGCATTAGCTGGAGATACTATTAGATCCAGTGCGGATTTAAGGATTCCTTTAGTCGCCGTTACGCTTGTTAGTAGGAAGGGATATTTAAAGCAGAAGTTAACTGAGGAAGGTGAACAGTTAGAGTATCCTGACGAATGGGACCCGTCAAAGTATACGAGTTTGCTTCACCCTATAGTTGAGGTTCCCATCGAGGATAGGAGAGTCAAGGTTCAAGCCTGGCTTTACGAATATCAAAGCCTTACCGGCGGAGTTGTTCCTATCCTATTCCTTGATACTAATGTGGATGGAAACTTGTCTGAGGATAGAAGTATAACAGATGTTCTCTATGGAGGCGATGAGAGGTACCGATTGAAGCAGGAGATCGTTCTGGGAATCGGCGGAGTTCGGATGCTTGAAGCGTTAAATCTTAACGCCGCAAAGTACCATATGAATGAGGGGCATTCGAGCCTTCTGACTCTTGAGCTGCTCAGAAAGAATGGTATGGATCTGGATAGGGTGAAGAACATCTGCATTTTTACCACCCATACGCCAGTTGAAGCCGCATTTGACAAGTTCTCATACGATCTTGTTAGAGACCTTCTAGGAAATACGTTTCCCATAGATCCTTTAAAGAAGTATGGGGGAGAAGCTCAGCTGAATATGACTCTGCTAGCTCTGAATCTAAGCAAGTACACGAATGGGGTTACAAAAGCCCATATGGAATATTCTAGGAGACTCTTCCCAGGATATCACATAATGGCGGTAACCAATGGTGTCCACTCTTATACTTGGACATCTCCCTTCTTTAGAGAACTCTACGATAAGTATATTCCCGGATGGGCTAATGAGCCTGAACTTCTTGTGAGGGTCGGCCAAATACCAGACGAGGAGCTATGGGAGGCTCACATGAAGACGAAGAAGTCTTTATTTGAACTTGTCAAAGCGAAAACCGGGATTGAGATGAACCTGCATAGATTAACTTTGGGTTTTGCACGTAGAGCAACGGCCTATAAGCGAGCTACTCTCATCTTTTCAGATATAGAAAGGCTTCGAGAAGTGAATGAGATAGGAGAGGTCCAGCTTGTTTTTGCTGGGAAGGCTCATCCCAAGGATATCCAGGGAAAGATGATGATAAAGGAGATCTATGGATACATAAAACGGCTAAGAGACGAGATTAAGATAGTTTACCTTGAAAACTACAACTTAGAGATGGCTGCAAAGATTACATCTGGAGTCGACGTTTGGCTTAATACTCCCCTACCACCCATGGAAGCCTCCGGGACAAGCGGCATGAAAGCCGCCCACAATGGCGTAATAAACTTCAGCGTCTTAGACGGATGGTGGGTGGAGGGATGCATCGAGGGAGTCACGGGATGGGCTATAGGTCCACCGCCAAATGAATCAATCGGCGATGACGCCAGGAGAAGAAGAGAAATCAAAGACCTATATAATAAGATGGAATATCTGATAATCCCCACATTCTACAATAGAAGAGATGCATGGATAACAATGATGAACAATTCAATCGGTAAAATCGCATATTACTTCAACAGCCACCGAATGATACGGAGATACGCCGCCGAAGCATACCTCCTATAGACCGCTCCTTTATAAACTTTATAAAGAAATTTTTTCTCTAACCCAAAAACTGCACTTCCCAATCTACGAACATAAAAATTTCAGAATCAGCCATACTTATCAATGTAACAACTCGCATAATAAATCGGATTAAAGCAGTTTTTACGATTGCCTATCTCTCTACATATCCTTGATTGCTCAAGCCACTCCCGCTCAATTATTTTATCTAAATCTAAGAGATAAAGATTTTAACAGATCTCCGATTAATTATGGTTTAAATCATCTGAAGAGCTTTTCGATAGATCTTCAACTGGAAATAAAACCTCAAACATTAAACGCGTAATCAGAGGAAAGATAAAAGCTCGATTTTGAAAATCATGATGAATAGATTCTCGAAATAAAACGAAAAAGGCGCAGGGCAAGTAACAAAAGATTTTGAGATGTTTTTCTCCCAATCTCTTCAAAACTCACAATCTCTGAAAGCTTTTTCCTCCTCTGCACAAAGTGAAGAATCTTGCTCGTAACGTCTATTTTTTCACGCGGATAACCTACAGCCAATAAAGCGACAACTCGATAATTTTCCGGAATCTTCAATAGTTCTCTAACCTCCTCCTCATTGAAGCTTCCAACCCAGCAAGTTCCCAAGCCTTCACCTGTAGCAGCCAAAACCATATTCTGCATAGCGATAGCGACATCAACATGAAACCACCTTGGAGAAGCCCTCTGATCTCCGCAGCCAACGATCACTACTGGGGCCTCTGCAATAAACTTAGCCCACCTAGCCTTAGACAGCCTCTTACGCTTCTCGGCATCTCTAACAACGATGAAATGCCATGGCTGAATATTACCTGCTGAGGGCGCTAATCTCCCAGCTTCAAGAATAAGCTTAATCTTATCTTCAGGTATGGGGGTTGATTTAAAAGCACGCACCGAGCGTCTTGTTCGAATAGCCTCAAACACCTCCAAAAAATTAACCCTCCCCACTACAACCTAGTTATAGCCATTAAATATTGATGGCAGTTTAAATTTTCCTTAAAAATTTAGCACACCCTCTCCAAAAGCTTCCATCCATTTTAACTCGGTGTTTTTAGCCCTAAATACCTATTTTCTTTGCCAATATACGCCTGTATCCTAAACTTGAATCGAGTTCAAGTAGCAAACCATACAATTGAAGGTATGCGGCCCTATATAAGAATACATCCCCTTCGTTTTAAGCTAGCCAAATATCTATGCAGATCCACAATAATCCTTTTCAATTGAAAATATACGCTGATATGATGAATTAAAGATTGCTGCCTCGATTTACTCCTTTTTTAACAGCTCGTATATTTTGACGTATTTGAACCTTGCAACGCCGTCGTTCACAGCTAGATGAGGCTCATTATAATTACCAACAGGATAAGTTCTGTTTGAATCGTAGATTTGGATATTATTCACGAAAGCTTTAATTCTTCCATTATGAATCATGAAACGCATCGTATACCATTCATTATATGTTATGCTGAGATTGATTGGAAAACGTTGATAGATAAAATCCGTTTTGTTCATCATATGCCTTACTGTAGCCTGGTTCTGTCTGGCAAAGAGAACCATGCCGCATTCACAACGTATATTGTAGCTGTCTCGTGTTAGAAGATGAGCTTCAACATTCTCTCCTTTAATAAACATTACCTGCGTTTCTAAAATGAAATCTTCGCCGTGACTGAAAGGAAAGATATAAACAGATATGACGTCTTTCGACGTCTCATCGTTGCATTCAAGCATCCCATTTATGAGTCTCCAAGTTCCCCAGCTCGCATTGTTAGGGTAGAAACCATCTTTAAAGTTCCAGCACATAACTTGAATCCATAAAGCATTATCCATCACAATTATCGACTCTAAAGGCTGCGAATCATAGATTTGCCAAAATATCACTGGAACAATCAGGGCGGAGATGACGAGTATAAAAAGAAGCGGCTTTCTAATATTTAAAGAAGTTTTTGAAGATCCCCTTCTAAATTTAAACGTGAAACTTACGGCTCGATAATTTGCAAAGTATAAAAGTCCAAATGAGGCTAGATATGATAATATAATTGTATCGCTTAGAGTCGGAAATCTATCTATATCATATGCCGGTAAGCTCAGGATATTTCTGCTATTCCAAATGTTATCCAGTATCTGGACGACCCAGTAATCCCCTATATAATATGTGTGGACAAGATATAATCCCATAAGGATCCACCCAATAAATCCCAGCGTTAAGCTGAGCAACAAAACGTTCAGAAAGTCATATCTAAGCCTAAAGTTGCGTGGACGATAAAACCATGCGAAAAATGCAGTAATTATGAGAAGACAGATTGAAAGAGATGCGAAGAACCACATTGGAATAAGATTCAAGGGAAAACGTCGATCAATCCACCATTCTGGACGCCAGCTTCCTACAACATCCACAACCAGAGCAGCATAGACAACATTAAGTAAAGCGAAGTAGAGAGTAGTGTTAAGTAGAGCATACAAATACTTATCTCCAGTCTCCAGCCTCAATTCCCTCAATAATCCTCGTTTCCACTAGTCCCAATAGTTTAACATTCAAATTAAAAGATTTCAATCTTATCCCTTAAGATCAAGTTATAATTAATATTCTTCCTCTACAGCTTTCGTCATCCCGTTGACAAGATCTTAGGTAAGTTAGCGATATCTAGTCGCATTTATAATTAGATGCGCATATATCTCGGCGGCTTTTATAACTTCTTCAACCTCAACATACTCATTTATTTTATGTGCCTGTTCAAGCTTTCCGGAGCCAAATATGACCGTTGGAATTTTATGATTCACCAAATGAACCATCTCGCAAGTAGCCTTAAACCCTGAAATTTTCGGTTCTACTCCCATAACTTTCCTTACAGCCTTCCTCATAAGTTGAACTATATCGGCATCTGGTTTAGTCAGAGATGGAGGAACATACAAATATCTTTCAAGCTTATATTGGAACTCCCTATCCCTCCCCTTGATCTCTTCAAGAATATTTATTAAATCTGACTCAGCATCTTCAAGTTTTTCGCCTGGCACCAGTCTACGGTCAATCGAGACTTCACAAAAGTCCGGTATGACATTGTCCTTCTCTCCCCCTCTTATCGTGTTGATCGATATTGTTGGAGAACCCAAAAGTGGATGTCTCTTTTTATGCAGAGTTTCAGAGAGTTTCTTAAGCTCTAAACAAGCCTCAGCCATTTTATATATGGCATTTATACCCTTTTCTGGAGAACTTGAATGTGCTGATTTGCCAAATGTGGATAGCCTCCATCGTACAACGCCTTTATGAGCTATCATCACCTCAAGTGCCGTAGGCTCTCCTACGACGGCCATATCGGCGGTATATCCTCTCGACAGAATATCTTTAGTGCCTAAACCTGAGACCTCTTCATCCGAGACTAGAAAAACCAGGACTTCACCCTCAAGCTCCGACTCGTCTAGAATTGTTTCAGTTGCCGAGAGAAACGCGGCTATAGAGGATTTCATGTCTGCGGAGCCTCTTCCATAAAGCCTACCATTAATGACTTCTCCGGAAAACGGGTTTTTAGTGATCCATAAATCTGGATTTCCCGCAGGCACAGTATCCATGTGTCCATCGAAGATTATAGCTCTCCCATCGCCAGCTTTCAGATGTCCTATTAAGTTAGGTCTTTCAGGCTTGAAATCGTATCTGAAAACCCTGAATCCTATTTTCTTCATCTCCGACTCTAAGTAATTGGCAACCTCGCACTCATTTCCGGGAGGATTTTCGCTCGGTATCCTTACAAGAGACGATGCGAGCCTTAAAGTCCTTTCTCTATTCACATGAATTGTCATAGCATCTCCATCTTCTGATTCATAATTTATATGCTTCATAAGAGAATCACTGTCTTTAGAAGTGTTGTTCATCCTGTCTTCTTAACTAAGAGAAGTTAATAAATTAATTATTCTATTTCCGCCAATAATAGATTGGGAGAGATGCTTTGAGTTCTCCGTTCATATCTAGACGCGCTCAGAAAGTTCCAAAGTCTGGCATTAGAGAAATGTTCAATATAGCTCAGAGATTGAAAGATGTCATAGATCTATCGCTTGGCGAACCTGACTTTAGAACTCCATC
>CAZEGS010000038.1:0-14484 GCA_964512445.1 uncultured Candidatus Bathyarchaeia archaeon | reverse complement strand
TAGTCTTGGACTCTGAAGTCGAATGTGTATTCTTTTCCTCCGCTGATCTTGATGGATAAATGATACTTTCCTGGACTAGAGCTGAAGATGCTGCTTGGAAGCGTTACATTCCAGATCTTCGTCGAGGAATCAACTGTTGCGAAGCCTCCTTTCTTGAAGCGCCATAGATCATCAAAGAGCTTATAGGAAACCTCAACGTTGCTGCTGACGTATCCGGAGACTCCGTAAACCTTGAATTTAACTTCAACATCCTCTCCAATATCGTAGATTCCCTTGGCTTGTATAGGCTGGATTTGATACTGGAATCTATTGAAGAATTGAAGAGTAGCCGCAACAGCGTCTCCAGTCATGTTCCTTATCAATGTTAGAGCCATATAGTATCCTTGAGGCGCCTCTAAACCGTCCAGATCAAAGAAGCTGTAATAGCCAGCAACCTCTGTTCTTGTCGGCACATTCACTTTACGCCACGTTGTCGGAATCCCGCTGCCAAGATCCAACATAATATACTGAGTTATGCTTCCTTCAGGATCCATGAATCTAGGTGGACCAGCCCCTTCATCCGGCCCCTTCGGCATTAAGCTTTCTGGCGCAACTACAAAGAGGACTAGCGTCAAGTTTCCTAGAAGCCGGTCTGTCTCCCAATCATTTGGGAAGCACCAGATTACATATTCTGGACTATGCAGTACTGGGCTTAGAGATACGCTTCCGTCCTCAAGAGAGACCTTAATGCTGCTCAAATAGAGTCCTTCAAAGCTTTTTGCTATTAAAACTGCGTGAGAGTCGACTGCTGGAACATTAAAGCTCATTGGAAGATCGATTGTTAAAAAGCTCGTTTGCCAGATCATTCCTCCATAGGTATCATTGATCAGTATTAGAGTAGCTTCCTTTATCTCCTGACCGTCCTTCGTAGTCAGGCTATTTATCGTCAATGTCGCTCTAGGCCATAACGATATATTCAAAGTTGTAGTAGTGCTCGATGATATCTGAACATCAGACCATGTTCCCAGATAGGCTATTTCTCCATCGACCTTCTTGTCGATCCAAACTTTCCATATTCCAACGTTCAAATCCACGCTGTAGCTGCCATCACTCGAGGTCTTTACCGATTGAACCACGTAGGTTTTACCTCGAATATACGCAGATATGCTGACTTCTGCACCTTCAATTGGCGATCCGTCAACAGCATCTGAAACAGTTCCGCTTAAAGTTCCTGAATCTACGCCGCTTTGAAGCTTGAAGCTACGATTGCACGGAGCTGAATATCCAAAGCTGGAGTTGCTGTCAAAGTAGAAGCCGAACATTCTTCCGTTTTCGATTACTCCGTAACCTGTTTTGTAAATCAATACGTCGAACGAGACTGCTGTGGAGACCTTCATTACGGCAATTCCGTTTTCATCAGTCTTACTATTGTTTACCCATTCTCCTGACAGGTGATCGTACAGAATCACATTTGCGTTGGCAATGGGAGACCCAGCGGAGTCGTATACGGCTATCTGTACCTTTTCAAATGTTGCTGCTACAACTTCGAATGTTGTTGAGGCATTAGCATATAGCAAGCCGTAGTCAGTTGAATAGGAAGTTTCAACAGTTACCTCATATGTGCCTTCAGCGGCATCTGGAGGGATCTCTCCGCTGAATGAATAGAATCCGTCTTTATCGGTTAGCTCACTAATGGATGACGCTGAGCCGCCAGGCGCTTTAATTGTAATGTTTACAAGGATGTCTTCGATTGGAGAGCCGTCCATTGTAACGTATCCGGAGATTATTAGGCTTTGTGATGGTAGATACTCAGCCTTATTGGTTTTGACCGTTATTGATAATCCTTTAGCAACTGTCTCCATGGAAAGTGGTGGTAGACAGAGTATCAAGACGATTACTGAAACTAGCATTAGCGATTCTACGGATTTCTTCTGATTCAAGATGCTGCTAAAACTTCCCATATAGATTTACACCGATCGTTGACGTTTGCCGTAGAGGTATTTAAGGCTTATAAACGTAAAAAACGGGGGTAAAATCAGATTTTAGAAAAATTTTTTATAAATAAGAGAAAATAAAAACAGATATAAGGATCTATAAATAAAAAATCCTAAAATTCTCCTTCTTTACCTAATTTTCAGGAATCATTTCTTTTTAAAAAACGAATCTTTTATTGCCGTCATCTTTATTTATCAACTAATAATAGTGTTTTTCGTCGAAAGTGAATGAATCCGAAAAAGGTGATTTAATGAACGTTATTGTGCTTATGGAGGATAGCTTCCGAAAAGATCATCTCGGATGCTATGGAAACAAATGGATTAAGACTCCAAACATAGATAAACTCGCATCCGACTCGATAGTTTTTGACTACGCCTATGCCGAGGGATTGCCTACAATACCTGTTAGAGTCGCAATGCTTACAGGAAGGTATACATTACCATTCAGGGGATGGCAGCCTCTAGAGCAGCTAGACATGGTGCTTCCCGAAATTCTATGGGATAAAGGCGTAACCACAGCGCTGATATCAGACACTTACCATTTACACAAGCCTCAAATGGGATTCAGCAGAGGATTTGATTATGTAGAATGGATCAGAGGACAAGAAAGCGATCCTTGGATTGTGGATCCTGAAGTTAAGGTTGATTTATCAAAGTACAGCGAGAAGAATTGGCATCCTGCATACTTTGGTCAGCCGCCAACCATAGTTAAAAAACAGTTTGTGCAGTACCTTAAGAATAGAGCACACTGGAAGACGGAGGAGGATCATCACATAGCACAGGTGATTAGAGCCTCCATTAAATGGCTTGAAAATAAAGTTTCCAGCGGGAAAAAAGATAGATTTTTCCTTTTAATCGACAGTTTCGATCCGCATGAACCTTGGGATCCCCCCAGGGAGTATCTTGAATTGTATCCAGTGCCTGAGTATGATGGGCTTCCAATAACTTGGGGAGGGGGAGCAGTTGATGACTGGACATTAGCCGAAGTTCGTCACATCAGAGCACAATATGCTGGGACGATCAGTCTCTGTGATAAGTGGACGGGGATACTTTTAGAGAAGATTGGTGAGTTAGGGCTTCTTGAAAACACAGCCATAATATTTCTTTCGGATCACGGCGAACCGTTAGGTGAACACGGAATAATCAAAAAGGTTCGACCGTGGCCATATGATGAACTCTCACATATACCGTTTATCATCCGCCTACCGGACTTCATGGGGCTAAAGAATAGACGTGTAGATTCTTTTGTTGGAGTTCAAGATTTGGCTCCGACAATTCTGAGACTCTTCGATATAGATATACCGGAAATAATGCATGGAAAGGATCTTTTACCCGTTATTCAAGGCGAGAAGGAAGGAAGAGATTTTGAGATAAGTGGTTTCCATGGAAGATCATGGAGTATAAGAGACAAGGAATGGAGTTTCTATCTTTGGCTTGGACCCAGAATCGCTGGAGCTAAGAATAAGCCTGAGCTATATAGATACGAAGCCGACTTTGTGCCCCCTGAACCTGCAAAATACGAGTTAGAAAAACATCAGCCGGAAAGAACCGTTCTAACAGATGAAGAAAAGGAAAAAGCAGAGGCGATGGAGAAAAAGCTACGAGAATTTATGGAATCTCTCTCACCATCTCCTGGAGACTTGATGGCGAAGGACTTCATGAAACGTCAGATGCTGCTTCAACAAAAAGCCTAAGACAGAATTGATGCAAATTTTTTATTTTTCGCCCTCTACAGGTTCAAAATCTTCACAGGATGGAGTATCCAAATAACGGAAGATTCCCTTCTTTCTGCATCTTACAACAGGTGGGCATTGAAGTTCGGCATAAACACATTCAGCACAGGTAGGCATCGCTAATCCCCTTTTTTATAAGATTATTTGCAATGTAAACTTTTCGCGTCTATTCTATAGTTGACTTTGATTCCTCTTTCTAGACTACGACTCATTAAACATCCGCGTTTGAAGAGATTCTCCGCTCTTCCAAATCTCTTTATGGTTTCTTCATCCTCTGGAATTTCCACCTTCATATCCACATCTATCTGGCTTACGCAGAGACGACCTTTCTCATCTTTCCCTGTGGAGACGGTGACGGTCGCATGCAGTTTTTCATATTTTACTCTGGCCCACTCTAGGAGAGAAACAAAGGTTGAGCACATACATTCAGCGAGGCTGGCTGCTAAGAGCTGACGTGCTTCTCCACCCATCTTCTCTTTTGGAATACCCGTCTTCTTAACAACTATATCATTCATAGAGTCACTGTTCAATTTTATCAACAGATCCCCATCTCTCGGCTGTTCGAGCTCTATCTTGACCTCAGATTCAAACGACATGACCCATGCACCAACCCTGAAATGTAAATTTAATATTCCTAATACATAAACGTGATCTGCTTTAATCTTTAGAGGATGAACACGCAACAAGCCAACGATAAAGGATGACAAGATCCATTTCCTGATTGACAGACAGTTAAAAAAATATTGGCGAGGAACTTCAAATCGGCAATTTCACACTAAATTTGTAACCTTCATTAGTTTAGAATCGCTGCGAAAGGCCTTTATGAAAAATGATGGAAAATTTTAGAATGTTCTTTACAATTAATTAGAAAGGGAAGGGAAGCAATGAAAGTATTGGTCAATTATGAGCTTAGCGAAAAGCTAAAAAGGAAGATTCTTGAGGAAGCCCCGCAGGACGTAAATATAGTCTTCTCAACAGACGAGAGAAAGATTTTAGAAGAGGTTAGAGACGCAGATGCGGTCTTTGGGCTTTTAACACCTGAAATGCTTAAGACTGCTAATAGGCTGAGATGGAATCAGACGCCGATGGCTGGGCTTGAACGATATATTCCTAAGATCCCCGAGATTGTTGAGAGAGACATAATAGTAACTAACGTTGCTGGAATATACAACGAGGAGATTGCAACACACGTATTTGCTTTGATAACCGCCTTCTCAAGAGACCTCCCTACGCTTATCCGTCAACAGGACAAAAAAATTTGGAACGTGAAGAACTTGAGGATCGTTCCGCTACTTGGTAAAACGCTTGGGATAATCGGTCTCGGAGGAATCGGAACGGAAGTAGCTAGGAGAGGAGCTGCTTTCGGCATGAAGGTAATAGCAATAAGAGCTCATCCTGAAAAGGGAAAGCCGTCATATGTTGAGAAACTTTGGGGTCCAGAAGGACTTGATAATTTACTTGGAGAATCCGATTTTGCGGTGATATGCACGCCCCACACGCCTGAGACTGAAAAGATGATCAAGGCTAGAGAGCTTAAGATTATGAAAAGAACGGCGTTTCTTATAAATGTGGGCAGAGGGGCAGTTGTTGACTTATCTGATCTGACGGAAGCTCTCCGCAGAGGAGAAATTGCAGGGGCCGGTTTAGATGTATTTGAGGAGGAGCCTTTACCTCCGAATCATCTGTTGTGGGAGATGAAGAACGTCATTATTACTCCTCATGTAGCAGCAAGGGGACTCTCTTCACTTTATGAAGAGAGAAGGGTAAACATCTTCCTAGAAAATCTTAAGCGATTTGTGAGCGGCAGACCTCTCATTAACGTCGTTGACAAGAGAATGTGGCATTAATATTGAAGATCGGCGCCTAAAAGTGATAGATGAAGAAGATATCAATGGTATGAATAATGAAATTTCGATAAAACAAATTGGAAAAATTTTTAATCTGTCATCGTAGAAAACTTGAAAACGTACTTTTAGGAGGGGCCTTAATTGGAATTCAAGATTGGTAAAGCAAAGATCCGCATCATACAAGGCGACATAACCGAACAGGAGACTGATGCGATAGTTAATGCTGCAAACAGCAGCTTAATGGGCGGCGGAGGAGTTGACGGCGCGATTCATAGGAAGGGGGGACCTAAGATTTTAGAGGAATGTAAGAGGATTCGTGAAACTGAGTGGCCTGATGGGTTACCTACAGGAAAGGCGGTCATCACAACTGGTGGAAACTTAAAGGCGAAATATGTGATTCATACGGTTGGACCTGTATGGCGTGGAGGAAGACATGGAGAGCCGGAGTTGCTGGCGGAGGCTTATCGAAATTCGCTGAAGCTTGCGGTTTCTAGAGGCTTAAAGACAATCGCCTTTCCTGCTATAAGCACTGGAGCTTATGGTTATCCTATGGATAAAGCAGCTGAGGTAGCTTTAAAGACTGTCAAAGAGTTTTTGGAAGGGGAAGATAAACTGGAAGAAGTTGTCTTTGTGCTTTTCACTCGGCCAAGCCTTGAAGTATACGAAAGAAAAGCCCAAGAAATTTTCGCTCAATAACCAATGTAACCTTCATTTTTTAAGTGAATAATGGATGAAAGAGGAATTTCTGAATCTTCCGAGATATGCGAGTTTATTGAAAAATTTACGGGGAGTAGTTTTCTTAGATCCCCATGTAGAGTTTCCAGTTGAAGAAGTGCGATGGTTGAAACGCAAATATAGATATAGAAGTCTTGGGATTTCTGAGAGTCTAGTAAACGCCCTTAAAGATGAGGAGAGAGAGTTTTTCTTAGGAAAACCATTCGAGATTCTTAAGCCACCTCTCTTGGAGATTGAGAATTTCATAAAAATAATTTTGGAGGTTGCGGGTGAAGCTCCAATATATGCTGTTGAATCTTTGATTCTTACTTCTTGCTACGTGAATGCTTTGGTTGTTCTAGGAAGAGATTCGCTTTTGGCTCTTAATCCATTCATAATCTGGGCTATGAGGTCAACGTCTGAATTAACGGAAATAGAAATAAAGCGGAACCTTCGTTTAATAGGGTACGCAATTATAGATGTTTATAATGAAAATGCAAGGCAAGCATATGATGTTTTGAAGGAGACTGCAGAAAAGATTAGGGAAAAAGAGGAATCGGAGAAGATTGGGGAGCTCTTGGATAGATTTTTGGATGAAAGGAAGAGGTTGGCTGGCAGTGACGGAGAGAAACGTTTTTGGAGGTTAAGGCAAACCGGTAGGGAAGAAGAAAGAATAGTAGTATGCTACCTTGATATGATTCCTCTAATTTCAAGAATTCTTCTCCGGAAAGAATCGATTAGGCTTGCCAATTTCATATACCAAAGCACTTTAAATCTTAGTATGGCACTAAGCTTAATACCGACATTTATTTTGCAACTTTAAGTAGGTGATGCATAGTTGTTTGAGAATACAGCTGAATGTAGCAGGTGCGGCAAAGATTTTCCATGCAGCAATCCATTATCTATATGTGATAGATGCGGCGGGGCTATCCTACTCCGATACGATTTAGATAAGATCTCGGAAAAAGTCTCTAAGGATGCCTTATCAAGAAGGAGGGATAGCTTCTGGAAGTTTCTAGAGTTTCTTCCATTATCATCTTCAAAGAGCATAGTTTCTCTGGGGGAGCCCTATACGCCGATACTTCAACTAACCAACATTGACGGTAATAGATTCAAAAATTTATTTGTCAAGGATGAAGGTAGGCTTCCAACAGGGACTTTTAAAGCAAGAGGGATGGCCGTCGCGGTTTCAAAACTTAAAGAACTAGGCATAAAGCACGTAGCCATACCCTCAGCGGGAAATGCCGCTTCAGCATTAGCCGCGTACGGATCCAAGGCTGGAATGGAAGTATACGCCTTTATGCCAAAGGATGTGCCTGATACCATATTAAAGGAAAGCGTGTATTTGAGAGCCAAAGTATACCTTGTCGACGGGCTTATAAGCCACGCAGCAAAAATCGTCGAGAAGCTTAAAGAGAAATATGAATGGTTCAACCTCTCAACAAATAAGCAGCCCTATCGGTTTGAAGGATACAAGGCCATGGCCTACGAGATAGCTGAGCAATTCGATTGGAACCCGCCTGAGAATATATTTTTCCCAACTGGAGGAGGAGAGGGAATTATAGGCCTCTGGAAAGGCTTTAAAGAGATGATTGATCTCGGATGGATAGAAAAGATTCCTCGCCTAATTCTTGTTCAATCCTCAGGATGTGCTCCTCTCGTTAAAGCCTACAATGATGGTGAATTGGAAGTAAAGGAGCCTTGGAAAAACGCAAGAACTATAGCTGCAGGTTTGAGAGTCCCATACCCCTACGCGAGTTACTTGATATTAAGAGCGCTTAAGGAGACGAATGGTGTCGCTGTCGAAGTAAGTGATGAGGAGATAGTTTCTTCAATGAAGACTTTCTTAAAGAATGGTATTTATGCATGTCCAGAAGCCGCCTCGACCCTTGCTGCATTAGAAAGAATTAGAGAGAACGGTATGCTTGATATTGATGAGAGGATACTTCTGTGCGTGACTGGTAACGTAATCAAATACTTTGACCTCTTGAGACTGGAAAAAAATAAGATTCCCTTACTGTCTAAAGATGCAGACTCGCTGGGTCAGAATCGATTGGATTGATGTGGTGACGGAAATGATAAAGGTAGTCTGTAGCAAATGTGGTGAAGAATATCCTCTTGGCACGTTTCTGCCATGTAGAAAATACGGTAATGCGCTAATGGTTGAATATGATTTGGACTCGCTATCTCAAAGTCTTACTAGAAAGAACTTGGAGCCGCGTAGATGCGATTGTGGAGTTTGGAAATATCAAGAATTGTTAACTGTATCTTTGATGATGAGAATCTTGAAGCTCGACCAGCCAGATTTGACCCAGAATCCAATACGAGAAGCTCCATCGATTCTATGGAGGAGTATAAGTCTAAGGGGATTTTAGCCTTCACAATTAATCTTCAAGGCGGATATCCAGGATATGAGGGAGCAATTAATTCTGCATTTCGTTCTGACGGAAGCCTGAAGGCTGGATACATGAACTGTGCAGCTAAAGTTATTGAGGCTGCGGATGATCTCGGCATGGCGATAATACTTTCTTTTCTATCAACGTCAGGATCAAATCTTACTTGATGAAGATGCTGTTCGAAACGCTGTCGTCAACGTTGCCGAATGGGCAAAAAGCAAGGGATACACGAATGTGCTTGTTGAGATAGCCAATGAATATTGTCATCCAGGCTTTGATCATCGTATAATCAAAGATGAGGAAGGAGGAGGTTAAATTGATGAGTATTGTCCGACCGGTCTCTTCTAGCCTACTTGCCTCGACAAGCGGCATTGGCAACGGTCTTTACCATCCAAAACTCGCTGAAGCAGCGGATTTTATACTGATCCATGGCAATGAATGTGACTCTGATGAATATCATGAAAAGGTAGGTATGCTTTTGAGATACGGAAAGCCCGTCGTCTTCAATGAGGAACCCGATCTTGAGAGATTCCGAGAATTTAAACGGTATGGTTACAGCCTTGCGCCTGGACCCATATTGGAAGAGATAAAACCCGGGGATGTAATCGTCATCGATGCAAGCGGAACTAGAAATTGCGGCTTTCTCGGATCAAATAATTGTTTAGCCATGATAAAGGCGAGCTGTAGGTATGGTTACAAACGCTGGATGCCGCGATTCAGACGAAATAATTAAAGAGAGAATTCCGGTTTATTGCAAGTATACGTCTCAGGGAATCCGTCCGGGGGAGATTAGAGACCGAGTCAATCAATAAACCAATAGAGTGTGGCGGGGTTACGGTGCATCTAGGAGAGATAATCGTCGCTGATGGAGACGGAGTCCATGTTGTTCCATTTGATAAAGCAAAAATCGTGGCTGAAGAAGCGAGAAGAATCGCGAATGCGGACAAAGCGAGTAGAAGAAAAATGTATGAAGCTCTTGGTAGATCTCTGGACTGGACGGTTGAACCTCTTAAAAAATTTTTGCTGACGTTATGATTCATCTGTTGAAAGAGACAAGCTTAAATATTGAGCTGCCGAATCACGTAGATGGTGAATATTCATGATATATATTAAGCATATACCGTCAATAAAGAAGCAGCCTCTTGAGGATACGCATGGGAAAACCTCGCTGTATCAAGTTTTTTGGCAATCAGATGCTCATGGAGCAAAGTTCGGCGAGAAAAAGCCCGAATCAATGAAGTCATTCACAAACTTCGCTAGGATAACAATAATGCCAGGAGGCACAAATCAAGTCCACGTTCACGACGATATAGAGCAAGTTTACATAGTTCTCAGAGGAAGAGGAACCGTTCAAGTCGGTGATGAAAAGGCCGAGGTGAAAGCTGGAGACGCCATTTTTCTACCAGCAAAGGTTCCTCACGGATTCGTTAATACTGGAGATAAACCAGCCGTACTTCTACTTATCGGAACCCGCATATACGAGTAGTCTTCTAATTCCGACAAAAAATGCTTATCTTTAATCCTAGAGACTCTGCCAGCTCGGAATATAGCAACATCTCCGCTATCTCTAGGAGACCCTAAAAAATAGAATAGAAGGAAGCATACATCTTTCTGCAGGAATGCGCATCTATTTTTCCCAGTAAGGCTTAAGCCACTCCTCTTTTATCGGAACCCCGAAACCATCTCCGGGATTGGGTTTGATGAAGCCGTCTTTCGGCACAGGATGATCTGGATGAACCTCTTCTAGCGGCACGCCCGGCGGAGAGGCTATGAAGAACTCAGCCCAAGGCGTATTTGGCATGGCGTAAGTTAAATGTAGACCATATTGGCTGTTAGCGCCTCCATGAAGACAAACCATAAGTCCCGCTAGATCAGCCATGTGGCATATTTTAACGCAGGATGTTATTCCACCCACCCAGAAGAGATCAGGCTGTAGGATATCCAAAGCTCTCCGCTCTATTGCCTCTCTGAATCTCCACGGAGAAAACCAATGCTCAACACCAGCTAGAGAAACCCAGTTGACCCTTTTCTTAACAGACACATAGCCATCAAGATCTTCAGGTATTAAAAACTCCTCTATCCATTTGAGACGATACGGCTTTAGACGTCTAGCAAGCCTAACCGTGTAATCTACATCGAACGCCATGTAGCAATCCAGCATAATCTCCACATCTGGACCTACCATCTCCCTTGTTTTAGCAACGAGCTTCTCATTCTGCTTCATTCCCCAAAGCCCATCGGCTGGACCATATGGACAAGCCAGCTTCGTGGCTTTGAAGCCTAGCTCCATATGCCAGTCTGTGTCGTTTCCCGTTGCATAGCAAAAAATCTTGTCTCTCGCTGGGCCTCCAAGCAGCTCGTAGACGGGGGCGCCATAGAGCTTCCCGACGAGATCCCACAGGGCAAGATCAATACCGCTTATGGCGCACATAGCAAGTCCCTCAGAACCGTAAGGCTTCGTTAATCTAAACATCATATCCCATATCTTTTCGATAGCGTAGCAGTCTTCTCCTAGAAGTTTTGGACCTAAATGATAATCAATAATCGCCGCGACTGGTTTACCATATGAAGCTGGAGCGGCTCCCCACGTTCCATCCTCAGCCGTGACCTTCACCCATACCGATCCGAAGTTCGGCATCCAGCTACTTCTATGTCTCTTATATCTAGGATATTTAGACATGGGATTCGCAACTTCGGCGTCTATAACCCATGGCTGCCTTCTCGGTTTAGTCTTCGGCTTCTCTTCGCGAGGCCTCTCAAGCCTCATTGCTTTTATCTCTTTTATTCTCATTTCCATCACGATTCGAAAATATCAATCTGAGAGTATTTATAAGAGTGATCTAAGAGATTCTTTGCTTCTTACTCGTGTCTCAAAGCCTCGACTGGATCTAATCTAGCTGCTCTCCAAGACGGATAAAACCCGGAGATCATGCTCAGTGCTACGCAGAGAAGCCATGTAGAGAGAATGCCCCAAGGATCAAAGGCGGGGATTATCTGCACTATAAATATTCTTTCAGCTTCTGACTGGATGTTTATATTCAAGCCTCTTCCGAGAATCCAGCTCATTCCGTAAGAGAGAGCCACGCCGAGAAAAACTCCGATGCTTCCTCCTATGACTCCTATTATCATCGCTTCGCATAAAAATATGCTTAAGATCAGCTTGTTTGTGAATCCGAGAGCCTTAAGCAGACCGATCTCTTTGATTCTTTCCAAAACGGAGGTATGGAGAGTCGTGATTATACCTACGGATGCAACGAGAAGGGAGACCATAGCAACGATTCTAATGAAGAGGGCAACACCATTCGTGATTTGAATTATAACATTTGAGATTACTTGCGGGGATATTATGATAAGATTATTTCCGTAAAGGTCTCTTAATCGATCCATCACCATCTCGTTTAGGTCAGAATTTTTAGTGATAATGTAGAGCCCATCATAATTTTTTTTGTCAAAGAAGCTTTTGGCCGCTGATACTGAGATGAACGCCATCTGATCTACAGGGATGATTCCACTCCCAACATAGTTAAGAATTCCCCGAACCACAAATGAACGTTGAAATATCATAGTCTGCTGATTAACATATCTTTGATATGCGATCTTGATGGTCTGTCCAAGCGATGCGAATGGCTCGCCATTTTTTGATCGTCTTATAAGCTCGTTGCCCAAGATAACTCCTACATTATCAGTCTCTGAAACATATGTTCCAGACTGGAAACTTATCGTTGGAAAAATGAGTGGAAGCTTGCTTTGATCTAATCCTACCACTATTGATGTTTGACTTTCTCCTCTAGACGTAATAGATGATTGTTGCTGAAAAAAGGGCACTACATCTTTAACACCATCAATTCTAGAGATGTCATCCACCAAAGCATCGTTTATATCAACGTCTCCTCGTGAACTTACTATTAGAACATTCGCTCCTAAATTCTCGAATTGACTGTTAATAAAATTCGTGAATCCGTTCCCCGTTCCATTTAGGGCGACTAACAAGCTTGCACCCATAACAACCATGAGGGTTGTGAGTGCTGCTCTCAAACGTCTTTCTAATAACGCCTCAAAAGAGAAACTTATGATCTCAAGCATGTTCATTGGGAAGATTCACCTAGCTGCACATTCTCTTGCTTGGACAGATGCCTTCTGTAGAGAATCAGGATTGCAGAGGATGTGATAAGTACCGTTAACAGCATAAGTATCTGCTCAAATGATGGGGTAAAGAGGGTTGAACTTTTCTGTGAGCTTTGAGGCGTCTTCTTGACATTTATAACCGTTAAGTAAAATGTCGTATTGAATGAGTGGTCTATATGCTGGTCGTCTCTGTAAGTTATTCTCATACTAATCGGGTAAGTGCCATTCTTAACGTCTTCCCGAACGTAAGCGTTAAGTGTGAATGGAGCCTGAGAATTCTCTTCGATCTCTCCGATGTAAGATGCACTTTCAGAGGTTAAATATAGAATATGGCTCGGCTGAATTGATGCATTAACATACATTGCAGAGACTGTTCCTTTATTAAGTAGAGTGGCAGTAATTTCGAACTTAGATCCGTTCCGCACTACTTGAGGCTTTATCATTCTGCCATAAAGAACCAGTTCAACTCTTCCAGTAACAACTAAGCCTATGGGAAACGTGTCTGTATGGCTATCGCCATAATCGTCACGATAATTAACGGTGAGCGAGCCGCTGTACGTATTGTCGATTGCGGAGTCAGGCGCATACACTATAAGATCTATAGAGGCTGAATCTCCAACATCTAAATAGTTTATCTTCCAGCTGCTTTTACCGTGAACTACCAGCGGATTGGGAATTGTAAGAGAGACATCCAATGCTGAAACTGGCACTTTCCCATCATTTATTATCGTGATTGTAAAGTTATTATCAAATCCACCTACTATTCTATTGCTTGAAGTCGCTATACTCAATGAGACTCGCGGCCTAACCTCAAACGAGATTGAAGACCAGGCACCCTCATATTTTGCATCGCCAGGCCAGCTAGCATTCACGTTCCATGTACCGTTAACGTCAGGTCTAAAAGACTCTGTGAAGGAACCGTCTAGATTAGTCTTTGTCGTAATATTAAATTCACGTTCAGGCCCTATGAATCTCAAGATGACCGTTGCATTTTCTGGCGCTGGAGACACGGAGCCAGAGACGCTTATCGTCTCGCCCTCCTCTATAACTTGAGGTGAAACGTTTACAGTTATCGTTGACTCATTCTTGGACACTACAATCTCTATGATTAATTTTTGAGGTGTACCCGCGACAAAATCATTTCCTGATTCCACAGAATACTTCATAATCATAGTCTGTTTATATGTTCCCGGAATAGCGTCTTCGTCGATGTTTAAGGTGAAGGTGACTGTGAAGAAGCTTTTTGGCTCTATTTTGTCTGTCGGGTTCAATATCTCGCCAACCGTTGGTTTCCCAGCTGCGCTAGCATTCGGTCTTCCGTAAATGTCAGTGAATGGACTGTTGTCAAGCAGAAGAGTCGCCGTCACTCCTTTTATAGTCTTGTCAGGTGAGAGATTCTGCACCTCGACGGTAAGAGGCACCTCGCTATCTCCCGGATAAGCCTTAATAGGATTGTCTATATTATCGCCCCAGACAACACGGTTCACTTTAAATTCTACAGAGTCTCCTCTAACATCAAGTGTCCGAATCTGAATTAAAATCAGAGAAAATAGAAGAAAAAGCAGCACAATTCGACTTATTTTTACTCTTTTTCTCATGCTGATCCCCCTCTCCCCGGCCTTTCCTCCTTAAAGATCCTCCCATCTCGAATGTAGATTATCCTGTCAGTCATCTGAGCTACTTCCGGATCATGAGT
>CAZEGS010000037.1:0-15195 GCA_964512445.1 uncultured Candidatus Bathyarchaeia archaeon | reverse complement strand
CCTCTCGTTCTGGTAGATCCCTCTTTAAGTATCAAAACGGGTATGCCAGCCGCGGACAATGATAACGCACCTCATGTTTTGTTTACAATTAATCGACTCAGTGAAACTTATATATTTTTCGTATAATTAAATGCCTTATAAACAAATAATTAATCGACTATTCTATGAACCATAAAAGCCTATTAGAGGAATTTTGATCAAAAGATAACCCATCACACAAGGCTGACAATTATATTTAGTCCCGCAGTATTTACATTTGATCTAGAGAGTTTTAAGATTCCAATAGTGAAAAGATCATGCGTATAGGATACTGGATAAAAAATCCAATAATAAAAAAAGATGATAAGATCTTTGCTCCTAAACATCTAAAAGAAGAAATGCGATTTGCTTCAGAAAACGACTTTGACTGTATTCGCTTAACATTTATTTCGTCATCAGCACCGTCATTTGCTTCTTTAAAAAGTCAAGAGTTCAAAGAGACAAGCACTAGGGAGATCAAGAAACAGGCAGGGGAAGAGAATCTAACGATTGAGAATGTTACAAGCGGAGGAAATCATTTAGATCCAGATCCAGAGGCAAGAAAGAGATGGAATAGGCTACTCGTGGAAACGATCGATCTTTGTCATGATCTGGACGTTGAGGTAGTCGCCACAGATGTAGGCTCTCCCTGCGGCATGTACATCTATGGACTTCCAGGCCTTTTTGGAAGCAAGTATACACCAAAAGGTCCTCGGAGAAGCAGGGTGGATGAAGCCATTGAAATGTATAAGGAAGTAATGACGCCGATAGCGGATCACGCGGAGAGCCTAGGAGTTAAAATAGCGTTTGAAAATAATTTTAGAGCAATGGCTGGAAATATTGCTCAGGGACCGTATGTTTGGGATCGCATGTTTCGAGCAGTTCCATCAAGGGCTATAGGATTACGTATCGATCCAAGTCATTTTGTCTGCCTTATGATAGGTCCCGTAGACACCATTATAAGGAGATATGGAGATCGCATCTATGCTGTGGATGGAAAAGATTGTGAGATCATCCCAGAGATGCTTCAGGCTCAAGGCATCTATGGAAATCTATGGTGGCGCTATCGCATTCCAGGATTCGGAGATCTAAACTGGCCTAAAATACTTTCTGCGCTTATGGATATCGGCTATAAGGGTGGCATAATCATAGAGAATGAGGATCCCCTATTTCCTGGAAGGGAAGGAGTTCTCTTAGGAGCGGAGTACTTGCGACAATTCCTCTCTAAAAAGAGGAAAGAAGGTTAAAGCAAGAATTCAGTGGGCTAGTCTTCAGAACACATAGGAATCCTGTCTAAATGTCTAATTTTTCCTCAGTTTTATAAAGTAATTCTTTTTCCTTCCTGAGCAGGAAGGATCGGACATCGTAGGGGCCAGGTCGCTCTACTGGCAGATGACCGGACTCAACCATCAAGTCGAGAGGTGAAACCCTGGTGTGTACAAGACGCGCTAATGGAAGTCCACTTGGAAGCGTATGATCTGCTCCCAACGGAGAGCCTAATGGCTGGAGTTTTACACATTCATGCATTCTTGCCGACTCATAAACCGCCATAACGATCTCAACCGCAGCTCGACCGTTCTCTGCACGACCTCTATGAACTGCTCTTCCCTCAATCCAGTCGATCAGCTCACGAGCTTGAGCGATCCATGGATCGACCCACGGGTCACTATCAAGCTGATAAATCTCCCATTTACCGGTCTTTGAGCTTAAAACTCTAACCTTTGATTCATCAACTTCCATGATCCCCTCAGAACCGAGGAGAATTCCCCCCATGCTTTTAAGGGTCTGCGGCCAGATAAGCTCTTGAAGCAGCAACCCGATTGTGCCATTCTCAAATTGCACTACTGCCTCTGCGCATTCTTCGATGCGCACTCCACGTTCGTAACGATCGCTTTTTCTCTGAATGTTACCCATAACCCATACAGCCTTTGGATCACCCAGCACATATCGCATAAAATCAAAATGATGAGAGCCATCATTAAGTATGCCTTGATTTGTCGAGTTGCAGAATATGAGCCTCACATCGCCGATTGTCCCTTCAGCAACAAGCTTCTTAGCATACGTCCATGCCGCATTGAATCGACGTTGATGAGAGATAGCTAGCTTAACATTGTTTCTCTTCGCAGCGATAATCATCGCATCGCATTCCATCATATTTGTAGCCATAGGCTTCTCGCATAATACTGCTTTTGGCTTGTGAGAACAAGCTGCAATGGTCATACGTGCGTGAAGCTTATGCCAAGTACATACGCTCACAATGTCCAGCTGTTCATTATCAAGCATTTCATAAGCATCAGAATATCGATTAGATATGCCAAACTTATCACCAAACTCATTTAAGGCCTCGCTTACCGGATCAGCGATTGCGACGATCTCAACATTATCAAGCGCCTGATATCCCCTTGCATGAGCACGTGCAATGGAGCCACATCCAATAATGCCTACACGATACTTATCAGCCATACGCATTCACCATACTACGACTTTAACTTCAGACACCACAAACGATACGTTCAATTTCATTATTCCCTACAATTTTTAGGGGTACGTTGCCTCTGGAGGGGGAAGCTCAGTAGTTCTCTTTATCAATTCAATTATGACACCGAGTTTTTCTTCCGTGTCAAGATGGACAACAGATGCACCTCTCCATTTAACGGTCTGAAGAACATCTATTCCTTGCTCTTTGAACTGGGCTACTGTCTTATCCAAATCGTCAACCTTATAGGTCGCTATGTGATGTAGGCCGCCTCCCTTCTTATCCAGGAACTCCTTGAATATACTTTCTCCTTCAAGAGGCTGGATAAGCTCTAGAATTATGGAGCCGACTCTTGCAAAGGCCAATTTCATACTGAACTCTACATCTTTACCACGTACTTTCGTATCTCTCAGTTCAGGCGGCTTAGCCGTATATATGGACCAAGGCCCGATTCCTAGAATCTTCCAGTAATATTTGACTGCTTCATCTAAATTTTTAACTACTACGCATATTTGGCCAAGCTCAAACTTTTCATCAACCATAAAATTTCCTCCTTAACTCTTAATTGCCCTATATATCTATTTATACTTGAACTAATTATGGGGGGATTTGAAAGTCATGGATGTTGAAAACATAAGCAGGATAAGCGTTATAGGCGCGGGTATAATGGGACGTGGAATTGCTCAGATCTTTGCTCAATCCGGCTATAATGTTTCATTGATGGCTAGGAGGAAAGAAACATTAAATCAGGCGTTGAAACAAATACGATCCAACCTTAATTTATTCGTTAAACATAACCTAATAAGGAAAGATGCTATAGAAGATGTACTTTCGAGAATCGAGACCTACATAAGCCTTGAAGACGCAGTTAAAGAAGCTGATTTCGTGATTGAAGCTGTTCCAGAGGATATTAATGTCAAAAAAGAGGTTTTCCAATCGCTTGATACATATTGTGCCGATCACGTTATTCTCGCCACAAACACCTCCTCTCTCAGCGTGACGGAAATTAGCTTAGCTACTAAACGGCCAGATAGAGTTGTAGGAACCCATTTCTGGAATCCAGCTCATCTTATGCCGCTAGTTGAAGTAACTAAAGGAGACTATACATCGGAGGAGACAATGGATATTACCTCTAAACTTATGAAAAAAGTCGGCAAGGTTCCAGCGAGAGTCTTGAAAGATATACCTGGAGGAATAGGAAATAGAATTCAGGTTGCAATGTGGCGAGAGGCTCTATGGCTCTTAGATCAGGGAGTAGCCAGCGTCGAGGACATAGATAACATAGTCAAACTTACATTTGGAGCGAGACTTCCATTTATGGGGCCCTTCTTAACAGCGGATCTGAACGGCGTAGATTTGATTTTAAGAGTTCACAAAAAACTATATAGGCATCTCTATAGCTCCGTTGAACCTCCAAAAATATTAAAGGAGAAGGTTGAGAGAGGAGAGTTTGGCATAAAAACTGGAAAAGGCTTCTATAGCTGGACGAAAGAGACGATTGAAAGGGCGATAGCGGATAGAAATGAAAATCTGATAAAAATCTTCAGACCGTATCTAGAAAATCAGCTTAGATTACTACGCTAGCTATGAAGAATAAGATTAAAATAAAACCTGAAGAAAAAGTTAAAAATTAGGAAGCTTAACGACCTGAAAATATATGATGCAGCCAATAGAGACAGCATCAATATTCGTTAAGCCTCGCCCTAGACTTTTCCATCAAGTCCCAGTTATAGAGACTCTAAAATTCGTTGAGATGTTCAAAGATAATGATGCATTCTATCCTAAGATTAAGCATTTCGTTAAGAAAATGACTGAAGGCGCACAGAGATTTTTTATGGATGATATTTACGAACTCAGTCTATTAAAGAGATGCCTAGAAATTGGCAGATACACGATTACGCAGAAGGGGAGAGTCTTTCTCCAAATGAGGCTTCACATGACATATGATGATGGCGTAAAATATAATTTTGCCACAAATATTGTTCGCGGATTTAAGATTCGGCCTATCCTTGATTTAGAGCCTAAGATTATGGAGTCGCAAGCCGCAGCTTCGGCGGCAAAGACTCTTAGTAAAAAGATAGGAGAGGAGGTAGGCATAGACTTAAGTTTTAAAGAGCCGAAGTCCAAGAATTTTTAATCTTTAGACAAGAGGCTTATTCTTCCTGAAGGGTAACATTTTTCCTCTAAGATCCGTAAAGACCTATTCTTGACTTCATCAACAAGTCCATGGATAGTTGCACGATTGATGGTTATTCCTCGTTTTATGTTCCTTTCTAACCGAGCGATTTCTCTTAAGGGTAAGCCAAACTCGGTTCGCATCAATCTTCTCTTAGAGATGCTTTTACCTAATCTTTGCATTTGCATGCTTGCATAAATATATCCAAGTGCTAAGCGATAATCGTTTAAGCCTTTCATAACATTAAAGTATGTATTTCTATCATACCTAGAGATCTCATCAAAAGATGAGTACACGTTATTGAGGATACTTACGCCCATTTTTCTGTTGAACAATATAGACTCTTCATTTAGATTCGATTCTAAAATTTTCTGTTTAGCGTCTAAGAAGAGATCTTTTCTTCCAAGAATGAAGGATGAGTCCTCAATAACGCTTGCTAATAAATAGTCATGAAGATTCATTCTTTCTTCAAACTCTTTTATGCTGAATAAATTTATGTGAATCGGCTTGAAGAGCTTTTCCTCTAAGTATTTGAGCCTCTGAGAAATGCGAGATGCATCTTCTCTCTCCTCATATACGATAAGAACATCGATATCGCTGAACTCGTCGAAGTCCCCTCTTCTGAACGATCCGAAAAGAGAAGCTAAGGCAACTTTCGCGCCCGAGCTCAGTATTTTCTTCTTTATAAGCATTTCTACTCGTCTTTGCATCATAATCGCCTTCTCAGACGACTAGACGATCTTATGTACGACTCAAAGATTCCTAAATCAAAATGTTCCGTAATTCTCATTTTAATATTTCTTATCTAGCATGAGTTCAGCTATTCAAGGCCGAAATTTTAAGACAACTCCTACAGTAGATTTCTATTTGTTCTTCTTTGAGTCTTGAAAAAGTAGTACCAAGATAAACTGAGGAGTGTAAGTCCAGTCATCCAAACAAACATGAAAGATGAGAACGACAAATCGAGAATCCATGTGATGATCATAGGGGCTATGGGAGCAACCCAACATATCGTCAATAAGTATGCAAAGCTTACAATCAGGGTGGATGTTGAGTCAGCAAGCTCCGCATACGCTTTTTCTTTAGATCTGTGATTTTTCAGAAACTTCACCTCCGACCCCGGCTTATTTTACTTTGACCGTTTCTTTGCAGCAACATACTTAACTAATTTAAGAAGGAAAAACACTTTTTTAAATCCACAAAAAGCAAGAAACATAAATTCTAAGAAAACTCTTACAATCTTTACACTTTGCATCATAATCGGATAATCTTTATTTAACGCTACATTCTATCATAGCTGTCTATATAAAGAACGTTGGAGTCCTCGATGAGAAAAACAGAGAATATAATTGGACACGGAACATGGTATGACAAGACAGCAGTCGAGATAATCGAAAGAGAACGAAAACTTGGGAGAGATTTAAGTCTGCTAAGAGTTGAGAGTGGAGTTGCAGCTTCAGGCATTCCTCATATAGGAAGCTTTAGTGAAGTAACACGTAACTACGCAATCGCTCTCGCTTTAAAGGAGCAGGGACTTGAAACAGAATTCATATTGTTTTCCGATAACAAAGATGGGCTTAGAAGCGTTCCAGCCGGACTCCCCAGCTCGCTTAAGAAATTTATCGGCTTCCCCGTAACAGATATTCCTGACCCATTCCGGTGTCATGAAAGCTATGGAGATCATATGGTCAGCCTTCTTCTCGACGCATTAGATAAAGCAGGCGTAGAATATACCCTAATAAAGGGATCTGACGCTTATGCTCAAGGTTTGCTAAATGAGGAGATACGGCTACTCCTTGAGAATGCTAAACGCGTCGGGCAAATAGTGAAGGAAGAAACTGGCCAAGAAAAGTATCTTGAGGTTCTCCCATACTTTCCTGTCTGTGGATCTTGCGGCAGAATATATACGACAAAAGCGTACAGGTTTCTGCCTGATGAGAATAAGGTTCTATATAGATGCGAAGGCATGGAGATAAAGCATAAGTGGCTTGAAGGCTGCGGATATGAAGGCGAAGCAGATTATACGAAAGGAGAGGGAAAATTAGCTTGGAAGGCTGGAGAGTTTGCTGCGAGATGGCGGGCTTTAGATATCAGATTTGAAGCGTATGGCAAGGACATAGCTGACTCTGTGAGGGTAAATGATCGGATTTGTAGAGAGGTGCTTGGCCATGAGCCGCCAATGCATGTCCAATATGAGATGTTCCTTGATAAGGGTGGAAAGAAGATCTCAAAGTCGAAGGGCAACGTATTCACTCCGCAGCTATGGTTCAGATATGGGTCTCCGCAGTCAATGATACTGTTAACTTTGAAACGCTTTGTCGGTACACGAAGCATCTCTATAGATGATATTCCCCGCTACATGGATGAGCTTGACGAGCTTGAAGACGTCTACTTTGGGAAAAGAAAGATTAAGGATCCAAAAGAGCAGGCGAAGCTGGCAGGACTCTATAAGTATTGCTGGTTCATGAATCCTCCGGAAAAGCCCAGTATTCACGTGCCTTACAACTTGTTGGTTTGCCTTGCTAGAGTCGCACCGAAAGGATCAGAAATGCAATTCATAATTGAGAAGCTACGGGAATACAGATATCTTAGAAATGCGCCTACTCCGGACTTGGAGAGACGAGTTAAATATGCCTTGAATTGGGTTAGGGACTTTGAAGAGATTACGCAAACAGCTATTGAATTGAACAGCGAAGAGAGAAATGCCATTAAACAGTTGATTGAGAAGCTACAGTCCACCGAGGATCCCAATGTAATCCAGAGCTCAATATTTGAGATTGCGAGAATCAACGGGATAAAGCCGAAGAGATTCTTCCAAATCTTATATATGATTCTTCTAGGAACGAGCTTTGGACCGAGACTTGGACCTTATCTCATCGACATGGGAAGGGAGAATGCGATCAAAATGTTAGAAAGAATCTTAAATTCCCAGAGATAGTATGAATGGTATGAGATCTCTTTATTTACAACATTTAGATATTTCATTTGTACAAAAATGATGCGATGCTTTTCAGGTGAAATATCATAGATGATAGAGATAGATGGAGCTAAGAAGAGTGGAAGCGGAACTATTCTAAGACTTTCTGTAGCCTTATCTGCCATAGTAGGGGAACCTCTGCACATCTATAATATTCGTAAGAAACGCAGCCAGCCTGGGTTAAGACCTCAACATTTAGAGGCGGTCTTAACGGCAGCGAAACTATGTGATGCCGATGTTAAAGGTGCATCTGTAGGCTCACAGGAGATCTTCTTTCATCCCAGAGAGATAAAAGGCGGCTCTATTGAAGCTGAGATTGGAACTGCCGGAAGTATACCGATGTTGATCATGACTGTGTTGCCGATCTGCGCCTTCGCGAAACGGCCTGTCGATCTACATATATCGAAGGGCGGAACTGATGTTCGACATTCTCCCACAATAAATTATCTCAAGTACATCTTGCTTCCAATCTTGAAACGTATAGGACTAGAGGCATCAATAGAAGTTGAAAAGTATGGATACTATCCAAAAGGTATGGGTGAGGTCACTCTGAAAACCCAGCCTTGCCTAAGGCTAAAGCCTATCAGACTGGAAAAGTTCGGCGACATTGAAGAAATAGGCGGAATCTCAGTTTGCACTTTTCTTGCCGATCGAAATGTAGCATTAAGGCAGGCAAAGGAAGCTGAGAGAATCCTAAAGATTAGAGGATATGCCCCTAAAATAAGAGTCGTGAATGATTTCTCTAATCCCGTCCAGAAAGGAAGCTCGCTTGTTCTTTGGGCTAAAACTGATACGGGTGTGCTGCTTGGAGGCGACGCTATAGGTGAGATCCGTAAGCCGAGTGAAGCTGTAGCCCGGGAGGCTGCAAAAAATCTTTTAGATGAGGTTCAAGCTAAGGCAACAGCTGATATTCATTTAGCAGATATGCTTATCCCATACATGGCTCTTGCGGATGGAGAATCTACATATTTGACTAGACACATCACTGATCACTTGGAGTCAAATATTTGGCTTGCAGATGAGATTCTTGGAGTCCGCTTCGAAACTGAAAGTCATAACGGTCTTGTAAAGCTTACTAAGAGTTAAGCGTATAAGCCGGGATGTCAGGTGGTAACCGCGCGGATTCGCGGGATATATTCCACCGCGCTTACACGATTATTGTTGGATCATAGCTTTGAGATTGTTCAGCCTTCTGAAGCTATAATGAAAAGATTCGGTCTCGCAAGAAGGAACGATTCAGATGTTCACCCTGACCTTAATGTTCATGATAGAATGGATAGGCAAGGCGTGATAGTTGCTGGCAATGCAGGCTCGATGGAGGAGCTTCTTTACATTCTGAAATCTACACTTGATGACGCTATATATAGAAATTTTTTGTGGATACGACGGAGGAATATTCAATGTAATGGCATCGATTCTTTCATGAGTGATATTCAGATATCCGGTGCTGAATCTGAAGAATTACTTCGTTTAGATATTGAGTTTCCAGGCTTGTCAAAAAGGAAGCTCGACGAGATCCGAGCTATGGTCATACCTACGGTTACCGGCCATCATTACTACAAGGCTTGTGGGGGTAGTTTTTCCATGATGGTTGATATAGCTGAAAGAATGCTTATGGAGGGATGTCCTCGAGATGAAGTTGAGGCTCTTTTAAATGAAAGCGTTTCAAGCCGCTTTCCTAAAGTGGGATTCACTCTAGGCTTAGAACATGTAAAGCTTAATGGGCAGCTATATGATTTAGGGCCTGCAAGAATAATGAGATTTGACCGTGAAGGCAGGAGAATGGTTTTGCTTCGAAGGATCTTTAGAGAAGGCGTTTATGACGGACTTGAAATCCGAAAGGATCCGGGGGATTTTGCGGTTACAGAGGTTATAATTGGCGATCTAAGTTTAAGAACAAGATACTTCTCCAGAGATCAAGAGTATAAGGGCACATATATCAACATAAACACGCCGGTTGAACTTTATCCGACGAAGATACGATATGTAGATTTGGAGGTAGACATATGCGTATGGTCCAACGGCGAGATCAAAAAGGTTGACGAAGAAAAACTTGAGGAAGCAGCAGCCACTGGTCTAATCTCGGAGAGACTTGTCGAGATCTCCAATAAGGAGGTTGAAAAAATTTTGGATTCAATTAGTCTCGACGAAGAAAGAGAGGCTTATCTTCTAGTTTAACGAAAAATCTGTAGTTTAAGCTTGAATTAGTAAAGAATATATTCTCGAAGAATTCACCATATTAAATGGTGACGCCATGAGCGGTCTAAAACTTAAGGCTACAATGCTCGCGACTCTAGCTGCTATAATTGGTCTTTCAACGCTCTTCTTCACAATCATCCTGTCATTAATAGATGCGCTTAACATTTACACTCTTGCTTTATTCGTAGTATTCTTTAATGTTCTCCAATGGCTTTTTGCCCCGCATCTGATAGATGCCATGTACCGCGTTAAGAAGGTTTCAAAAGAGGAAGAGCCTAAGCTCTATGAAATAGTGGAACGGCTTAGTAGAAAGAGCGGTATCAAGCCGCCTCAGCTGATGATTGCCAGAATTCCGATTCCAAACGCTTTTGCTTACGGATCGCCGCTTACTGGAAATCGTATAGCTGTAACCGCAGGATTGCTGAATACTCTTGATACCGAAGAGATCGAAGCTGTAATTGGTCATGAGCTTGGCCATCTGAAGCATCGTGATGTTCAAGTAATGATGTTCGTTTCGATTCTTCCAGCGCTCTTCTATTATATTGGATACTCTCTGATGTGGTCTTCGGCTTATGGAAGAAGGGATGAAAGAGGCGGAGCATCATCGCTAGCATTCATCGGTTTCCTGAGTATACTGCTCTACTGGGTTCTAACACTATTCGTGTTGTATCTAAGCCGTCTAAGAGAGTACTATGCCGATAGGCACAGCGCCTCGATCGTTGAAGAGGGGCCGAGAAAGCTCTCTGAGGGGCTTGTTAAGATTGTTGAGGCAACTGAAAGAACAAAAAGACAGATAGGCAATATTTATCACACAAGCTCATTAAAGACCCTCTTCATCTCAGATCCGGATAGTTCAATCAGAGATCTAAGGGAACTTTACCAGACTAACATATGGACAACAGATAGAGATATTGTCGAAAGATACTTAAGACGGAGGATAACAATCTCGGAGGAAATCGCAGAACTATTTTCAACGCATCCTAATATTGTGAAGCGGCTTAGGGCTCTTCGGGAACTAGAGGCGGCGTAGACAAAACTCTCTCCCTTAATTTTATTTAGTTCGAATTTCTTTTTCGGAGTACATATTATAAACTGTAAGAAGCAACCATCATCCTTAGATATAAACAATATTAAAGAAGATTGGACGAGTTCTTGAAAGGGGTAGCATTTTTAACTTTAATTGATGAAATGGTAAGAAGATCGAGATATGATAGAGAAAGAGATTATGGGATGGCATGTTGTCTTCTTGGGGTTTAAGAACGTCAAGATTCCAGACATAAATGGCCTTCTACACAGAATTAGAAGTGAAGCCTCAAATTGCCAAGTGCAGATATTTGATGCGATGATGATTGCGGGGCTTGACCATTTATATTTTTCAGTTCTTAATGCTTTGAAAGCCTTCGATTCGGGAAATAAAATCTCAGGCAGTCCAGCGATGGAGATTTTGCTCTACGCCTCTGGACAAAATCAGATCAGCAAAGCTATAGAGATGCTTGGAGTTAAACCGGGCTCTTCTCAGATAATCGCGGTTATTTTATCTAAATCTAAGAGGGAATCTTTTCAAGCAGCGAGAAAAATCTCGCAGATTATCGGAGGGGAGCAGAGTGACAAGGTTATCGATCTGACGGATGAGAAGTTTAAAATTATAAAATCGAAGTTTAAAGTTACAGATGCGGAGCTTGAGGCTACGCTGCGAAGGTCGAAAAAGGAGGCTTTAGCAAGCATCCTAATCGAGCGGTCAGCATTACTTGTAACTCAAGCCTAATCTTTCTCTTTCACTACTGAAAGAATGTCTTGTGGTTTAATCACGGATATTCCCGTTACTCCGCCCATAACCTCTATTAGCAATATCTTATCAGGTCTTTCTAAGTTTACTTTTCGGTTTACACGTTTCGCTGCTGCCTCAATTATATCTCTCGTTGAGAGTTCTGTATGTCTCTTCTCAACCGTTACTCGGAAAGACTCTTTCTCCCCTATTTTTGTTGAGAGTTCAGCGGCAGCCTGCTCTATAAGATCAAGTCTTGTTGGAACAACAATCTCGATAGGTATTACTTTGAGCGTATATCTAAATTCCGCAGGAGCCTTCTTCAACATCTCCCTTAGCTTCTGAACAGCTTTAAATGGATCTAATGAAGTCTTAGCCACTATCAATCCTGAGATCTCGGTCTTCTCCACTATTGACTCTCTATCCCCAATCTCGCCTAAGAGAAACCAGATCTCAGAGCACGCATCAGTCTCTAATCCTCTTGCACATGACACGATAAGGTTAAAATCTTTTATCAAAATCTCACCTTCAATAAGTCATATAAGAGCCGAAAAGATCTTATCTACCTTTCTATCAGTTGAATCTTATGCCTCTTTGCTCAGGTACAAGATTCAATGGGGCTTTTCCAGTCAGTACTCTTCGAATCTCCTCTGCAACCATCGATGCCATCAACCTTCGCGTCTCAACAGTATGGGTGCCCATATGAGGAGTCAAAACAACATTCTTCATCTTAACAAGCGGGCTGTCGAGTGGAAGAGGCTCTCTTGAAAATACATCTAGACCTGCACCTGCTATCCAATGTTCCTCAAGAGCTCTGCAAAGCGCCTTTTCATCTATAACCAAGCCTCTAGACGTGTTTATTAAATAAGCGGTTTTCTTCATCCGTCTAAGCTCCTTCTCGCCTATTAGCAGAGTTGTCTCAGGAGTCAGAGGGACATGTATAGAGACAAAGTCAGAGGTGCTCAGCAGCTCATCAATGCTTAAGTATTCGGCTCCAAGCTCCTCTTCTACATTCTTCCTCCGCACCTTATCGTAATATACGATTCTCATCTTGAAGGCTTTTGCCCTACGAGCAACTTCTGTCCCGATCCGTCCGAGACCTATAATTCCCAAGGTCTTTCCTGCTAGATCCTCCCTTAAAGGAAGCGTTGGTCTCCCAGCCTTAGCCCATTCCGTTCTGACGTATCTGTCTGCCTCTATCATTCTACGTGAAAGGCAGAGCATCAAGGCAAATGTTAGCTCCGCCACGGCATTGGATAGGACGTTTGGAGTGTGCGTGACATAGATTCTCCTCTTTGTGCATGCCTCCACATCTATGCGGTCATATCCTACCCCTAAACGGGCGACAATCTTGAGCCTATGCGTTTCACTCAGCAAATTCTCATCTATTCTTTCATGAAGAGGGATTAATGCATCAGCATCTCGTATTATCTGCAGAGAGCCGATGCTTCTCCAGTCAGATAGAGAGATGACCTCAGCAATGTCTTCCAGAAGAGTTCTTATGTAATCTATGATCTGTCTTCTTATGATATCCGAGATTATGACTTTTGCTTTCAAGGGAGCTACCTCTCAGACTTGATTACGAAAGTAAATAAAAATGGTTATAAAAGCAATTTGTTGGTCAGTGCATTCATCCTGAGAGTCATCGCCTTTTTTCAGATGGCTCCCCGCCGTCGCCGCACATCATCCCGATAAGATTAAATCTTACATCCATTTATTTCTTCTCTCACTGAACTGTGGAGAATAGCATCCTTACCAATTTGTGGGCATTTCTTCACGAAGAATCTTGGAGGGAGCAAGTATCAGAGTAGCAGTCCTTGACAGAGAAAAGTGTAGGCCTAGCCGCTGCGATAAGGCGTGTTATAGATTCTGCCCTCAAGTTCGAAGTGGAAACGAGGCTATACATTTCGAAGATGAAAAGCCTGAAATCTCAGAGATAATCTGCACAGGATGCGGCATATGCGTGAAGAAATGTCCATTCAAAGCGATATCAATAGTTAACCTTCCAGACGAGCTAGATAAGGAGTGTACTCATCGTTTTGGACCTAACTCCTTTAAACTCTTCAGACTGCCAGCGCCTTCTCCGGGAAGCGTCTTAGGGCTGCTTGGACCTAACGGAATTGGAAAATCAACTGTCCTGAAGATTCTATCCGGCGAGATAAGGCTGAATCTAGGCGATTATTCTACCCCTCCCACATGGGATAAGATTATAGAGTATTTCCGTGGTTCAACACTTCAGCTCTACTTTAAGAGAATGAGCGAAGGAACCCTTAAGGTGATTCACAAGCCTCAATACATCGATATGATTCCGAAAGTAACAAGTGGGAAAGTCGGAGAGATTCTTTCTAAGATCGATGAGAGGGGGAGGCTTAAGGAAATCGCCGAGAGGCTTGAGCTTGATTCTATATGGAACCGTGACATAAATGTTCTAAGCGGAGGGGAGCTACAGAGAGTCGCGTTGGCGGCAGCGATTTCACGTGACGCTGACGTCTACCTCTTCGATGAACCATCGAGCTATTTAGACGTAAAACAGCGACTTGAGGCAGCTAGGGCGATCAGGAGCTTACGAGAGGAAGACAAGATAATCATTGTTGCGGAGCATGACTTGGCAGTTCTGGATTATCTTTCAGATTATATATGCATTCTTTACGGGGTTCCGGGAGTTTATGGCGTAGTCTCGCATGTTCATGGAGTTCGCACAGGCATAAACATTTATCTCGATGGTTTCATAAGGGATGAGAATCTCCGTTTCAGAAAGGAGCCTATCAGATTTCATGTAAAGCCTCCCACATCTGCAGCTGCATCTTCGGCTTCTCTTCTTAAATGGAGCCGTATGAGTAAGTCTTATGAAGGGTTCCGTTTGGAGGTGGAGGCTGGAGAAGTTAGGGTAGGCGAAGTAATAGGCATCTTAGGGCCGAATGGTATTGGAAAATCAACATTTATACGTATGCTTGCTGGAATTGAGAAGCCTGATTCTGGCGGTTCCTCAGTGCAAGATGTGCTCTCTGTGAGTTATAAGCCGCAATATATCTCCTCCGACTATAAAGGCACAGTTGAGGAGCTTCTTAGAAGCATAGCTAAAGAAGATTTTTCCTCAAGCCTATATAAGACGCAGATAATGCAGCCGTTCAACTTGGATCCTCTGCTTGAGAGAAGATTGAATGATCTAAGCGGAGGGGAGCTACAGAGAGTTGCTGTGGCAGCATGCCTTTCAAGAAAGGCTGATCTCTACCTTTTAGATGAGCCAAGCGCTTATCTCGATGTTGAAGAGAGACTTTCAATGGTTAGAGCTGTAAAACATATAGTTGAGGAAAGAAATGTAGCGGCTTTTGTTGTGGAGCATGACATTATGGTTCAGGACTTTATTGCTGATCGCCTCATGGTCTTCACTGGAGATCCTGGAAGAGAGGGTATAGCGAAGTCTCCGATGAGTCTACTAGACGGCATGAATATGTTCCTGAAAGAGATGGGCGTCACCTTTAGGAGGGATCCGCAGACTAAAAGACCGAGAGTTAACAAAGAAGGTTCTCAGTTAGATAGATACCAGAAAAGCATAGGGCAATACTACTACGTAAAATGACACG
>CAZEGS010000036.1:0-15259 GCA_964512445.1 uncultured Candidatus Bathyarchaeia archaeon | reverse complement strand
GCAACAGAAGCAGCAACAATGATCCTAAAAATAGACGACGTAATAGCAGCTGGAAGAGCAAAAATGCCGAAGACGCCTCCTGGAGGGCCAGCAGCGTATGGCGGAGGATTCTCATAGACCCCCAACCATTTTTATGAACGCGAAGAATCTTTTGTTCTTAAGGCTGCTTCACAAACCCTCTCACCGATAATTTTTTAATTGCTTCTAAATTGGTTGTTCTGATGTAGAGTGCCAGAAGCCCAACGTAGCTTGAAGCGCTCTTTAAACTTCATCTTCGCCGCTGCGTTTGCATATCAGATGATTATAGGCGTCGTAGGCATAGCGGTTCCGATCTACGCTGACATGATGGGTGCCTCTTTATTTATCGTCGGCCTAATCGGCTCAGCAGGCGGATTAATATATTCATTCATGCCTTTCATCTCAGGAGTTCTCTGCGAAAGGATTGGAAGAAAAAGATTCATCTCAGCCTCTCTCTTCTCTTATGGATCTTCCTGTCTTCTTTACAGCCTAGTTAATAAGCCTCTAATGTTGATCCCAATAAAATTCTTAGAGTGGATATCCGTCGCCGCCTTCTGGCCTTCAATTGAATCTATAATTGCCGATTCCGCTCCTGGAAGACTCGAAGATGCATTAAAGAAATTTAACATGTCATGGGGCCTTGCTATGATTATCGGCCCTCTACTTGGAGGAGCATTGATAAGCAAGTTCTCAATTATCTCTCCATTTATCTTATCGATGTTTATCGCCTTCTCTTTCGGCTCTCTCAGCATACTGATGATTAAGGAGCCCGATGGAAAACTGGATGCCAATGAGCCTTCATATGAAAATTTAGAAAATGGCGGAGATGAAAGGCTGATCGCAACAGCTCTAGCATCAATATTTCTTTTTTCTTCAACAACCGGAATACTTGTATCTCTCTTTCCATCGTATGCGACAAATTTGGGAATCTCTGCTTTTGAGATAGGAGTAGTATCCTTCGCCTTCGGAGCCATGAGGGCAGCCGCCTTCTACCAAGCAAACAGAATAGAAAGGTATGTGAGAAAGGCTGGAATGTTCCTCCTCGGCTCGTTGACTATAGGAGTTGCGTCTTTGGCAACCTTTTACAGCCACAATACATCATCATTTTTGATGTGCTTCCTGATTTTTGGATTTGGAGCAGGAATCTCCTATGCAGCATCAATAGCCTCTCTTCTTAGGTGGCGTAGATTATCAAGAGGCCACGCAGCCGGAGTATTCGAGAGCTTTATTGGAGCCGGATACTTCTTAGGACCATTAATAGGAGGGTTCCTCTCTAATTTCGCAGCTAACGCCCCCTACATTTACATCTCCCTCTTAAGCTTCACTGTTCTCCTAGTACAGCTGACCCTAAAAAGGAAGTTTTCTCACGGTTAACAATTCAGGATTTTAGGTAAAGTTATATGTTCCTTTCAAGTTGAGATTAACCACAAAAAGAACTTGAAATTCCGTGGAGGAATCAGATTGTTAGTTGAAGTCAGATGGCATGGCAGAGGAGGACAAGGCATAGTCACAGTCAGCCGATTACTCGCCCATGCAGCGCTGCTTGATGGGAAATACGTCCAAGCATTCCCAGAGTTCGGACCTGAACGTAGAGGCGCACCTGTCACCGGCTACACAAGAATCTCAGATGAGCCCATAACCATTCACAGCCACATCTACAATCCAAACATTGTTGTAATAGTGGATCCGACACTTCTAGGCCAAGTAGATGTGACGAAGGGCCTAGTTGAAGATGGAACAATCGTTGCAAACACCGAGAAGACACCGCAGGAACTTAAGGAGTCATTAGGTGTGGAAAAGGCTAGAGTCTACACTGTTAACGCTACACGTATAGCCCTAGACATACTTGGAAGGCCAATATATAACACGGCTATGCTAGGCGCACTTGTCAAAGCATCTCCCCTAGTAACTTTGGAGTCTCTAAGCAAGGTAGTTACAGAGCGTTTTCCCGGAGCAGTCGGAGAGAAAAACGTGGCGGTGATTAAAAAGGCATATGAGGAGGCGAAGGGTATTGAGTGAAGAATCTAAACCTGGATGGAGATCTATACCCATAGCGGGAATTCTTCTAGAGCCGGGCTCCGCACTGAAATATAAGACTGGAGACTGGCGGGCCTTCAGGCCGGTGATAGATAAAGAAAAATGCGTAAACTGTCTGCTCTGCTGGATTTACTGTCCCGATGGAGCTATAATACGGGAAGAGAAAAAAGTAAGCGTCAACTACGAGTATTGTAAGGGATGCGGCATATGCGCCAATGAGTGCCCCGTTAAAGCAATCACGATGGTGGAGGAGAGAAGATGAGTAGGATATTAGGTCTAACCGGAGACGGCGCAGTTGCCTACGCTGTTAAACAATGCAATGTTGATGTAGTTGCAGCTTATCCGATCACCCCTCAAACATTAATCGTAGAGGAGTTCAGCGAGTATGTTCATAACGGCGAAGTTCACACAGAGTTCGTCTGCGTCGAGTCTGAACACTCAGCCATGTCCGCATGTGTAGGAGCAAGCCTCACAGGCGCAAGAGTATTCACTGCAACTGCAAGTCAAGGCCTCGCATTGATGCATGAAATACTGTATATAGCCTCAAGCCTAAGATGCCCAATAGTCATGGGAGTTGTCAATAGAACCCTTTCAGCGCCAATAAACATACATTGTGACCACTCAGATATGATGGGGTCTAGAGACTGCGGCTGGATACAAGTATATGTCGAGAATGCTCAAGAAGCCTACGACTGGATTATCCAGGCTTTCAAAATAGCAGAGGACCCTGAAGTTTTACTTCCAGTAACAGTTAACCTTGACGCGTTCATCCTCTCCCACTCTCTTGAGGGAGTCAACGTTCTAGAAGATGAAGAGGTAGAGAAGTTCGTCTCAACCAGAAAGCCCGTCTTCAGAATCGATCCGGATAAACCGACTACCATCGGCGCTTTATGTCTCACCGACTTCTTCTTCGAAACGAAACGTCAACATGTCGAAGCTATGAACAAGTCACCTAAGACGATAAGCCAAGTAAATGATGAATTCGCCAGCCTTGCAGGTAGAAGATACAGCTTCATCGAGACTTACGGCATGGACGATGCTGAAGCAGCCATCATATGCTTAGGAAGCACTGCGGGAACAGCTAAGGCAGTAGCTAAAAACATGAGGGCTCAAGGCAAAAAGGTTGGCGTTATAAAGCCTTGGGTCTATAGACCCTTCCCCGAAGAGCAGATTCTGAAAGCAATCGAAAACGTCAAAGCCTTAGCGGTTTTGGATCGTGCCTGCAGCATAGGCGCTCCCTACGGGCCTCTATGCAGCGACATCGTAGCGGCTCTCTATAAGGAGAACGTGAAGCTCAGCGTCTTCAATGTAATTTATGGTCTTGGAGGAAGAGACATGACTCCATTCAACATCGAAGATATCTTCAACGAGGCTCTTGAAGTAGCCCGGACAGGAGTAGTTAAGGAACCCGTGAAATTTGTAGGAGTGAGAGAGTAAAATGGTAAGTTTAAAAGAACTTCCAATTGAGGAGCTATTCACCTCTGGACATAGGCTTTGCGCTGGATGCGGCGCAGGCATAATAGCAAGAATGACAATGAAGGCCCTTCGCGGACCAACAGTCGTCGTTAATGCAACTGGATGTATGGAAGTAGCATCAACAATATATCCATACACTTCATGGAAAGTTCCGTGGGTTCACGTAGCCTTTGAGAATGCAGCTGCAGTAGCATCAGGAATCGAAGCTGCATATAAGGCGATGGCGAGAAGAAATGCTTGGAACAAGAAAGTGGATGTGATCGCTTTCGGCGGAGACGGCGGAACCTTCGATATAGGAATACAAGCTCTTTCAGGAGCCATGGAGCGGGGACACGACTTCCTATACATCTGCTACGATAATGAGGCATACATGAATACTGGAATACAGAGATCCGGAGCGACTCCGCATGGAGCAGCAACCACTACAAGCCCGGCTGGAACGAAGATTCCTGGAAAACCAGAGTTCAAGAAGGACTTTATAGGGATCTGCGCAGCTCACGGAATAGAATATGCCGCGACGGCCTCACCAGCCTATTGGAACGACTACATCACGAAGGTTCGTAAGGGCTTAGAGGTTGACGGCCCAGCAGTCATACATGTGTTCTCGCCATGCCCCCTAGGCATGAGGTTTGACTCAGCGAAGAGTATTGAACTTGCAAGGCTTGCCGTTCAAACAAGATACTGGCCTGTATACGAAGTTGAGAAGGGCAAATACAAACTGAATATTAAAGTGCCAAAGCCTAAGCCGGTTGAGGAGTTTCTGAAGATCCAAGGAAGATTTAGACATCTCTTCCAGCCTCAATTCAGACATGTAATCGACGAGCTTCAACAGTTCGTAGATGAAAACTGGAAGAGAATAACCGAGTTATGCGGAGAAGCATAGAAGTCTTCCAACAGCATTCCCTCCCTTTTTTGAATATTTTTAAGATTCAAAGATGAGTTGCAATTCTATCAAGCCAATAGATAGTAACGCGGTCTGAAAGATATATCTAGATTGTGAAGTAAGATTCAGAAAAACCAGCTTCGTTGTCAAGGCTACCTTAATGAAGTACAGAGAATAATCAATGCTTTAAAGTACATTTTGCATGATCCTTTTTCTCAGAAAAATGTAGAATGCTAAATTGAGGGATCAGAAAGTCCCTATTCAGGGTGGCAATAGAACAGTCCGCAGATCTGTAGATCTATTGCTTTATATCCTTATCAACTTGAGAAGAAAAGATTGTTGTACTCATGTTTCTTTGAGGTGTTTCTTCAGCACGGTCTATGGCGATCTCAGCGATCTCAACGGCATAGATGCTTATCCGCTCAAGATTATCTATAATTCGATGGATTAATGGAAATGTGGAGGCTGAGACCAAGGTTTCCTGTTCGGTTTCCATAAGATAATTCAGTAGATCAGTAAATTCCAATTCCATTTTCTCATCAATAACCTGGTTAGCTAATTGGATATCTTTATGCATCAACGCTTGAATCGAATCGTCATATAATCTTAAAACTCTACCGCATAGATCAATCAGTTTCTCCCTTATAGATTCGTTTATATCGTTCTTCCACATCAAAATGCTCTCAGCGATTCTCCTAACAGCTCCTGAGATTTCTGTAATTCTCTCTACAACCCTTAGAAAATCAACACTATCTATCGGCTTAATCTCCTCGTTAATATCCTCTGGAAATGCTATTAGACTTCTGAGGAGACGATGAACCATAAGAGAAAGTCTCTTTACATATCGGGTTCTTCTTATGACACTTTTGGCTTTCATATGCTCTCTCCGCTCTAATGTCAAGATAGCCTCGCCGAACATAGACTTTATCGTGTTATGAATGCCATCAATCATCTTCTCGATGGGGATGGTTCTTGTTAAGAGGCATTGAATCATTATCTGATGCGATGATAACTCAACTATTTCTAATCCAAATAACCCCTCAGTAATCCTTCTAATAGCATCATGCTGCTCATCAGTGAATCCCCTTTTAGACTTTAAACAAATAAGATCAAATCCATCGACATAAGCTCCGGTTAATCTCCTCCTCAACGATCTTACAGGTTCATCCTCCTCTACAATCAACATTATCTCTCTAGGCTCTCTCCTCTTTGGTTCGCCGCGTAGAGATAGAGAGCCATCCTGCATCTCAACTAAGGTGACGCTGTCTCCCCTTCCGAGATGGTTTCTTTCGATCCATGACTTTGGAAGCGAGACGAAGAAGCTCTCCCCGATCTTTTGAATCTTTCTGGTGTAAGACAATTTTGATGCGCCTTCCAAGATTAAATAATTTAAGCTATTTTATAAGCTTATACAGAAAGCTTAAGTAATAGATGCTTCTCTTCTTCCAAGAACGATAAAAAACGGAAGAGACTGCAGTATCCCTAAGTGGAGATCGAGAAAAATGCTATTGGAACTTCTCATAAGCTTTGCCCTGATCCTTTCAGCATCATTGATGATTTATCTCCTAGCTTTGACGAGGGCTCCTAGGTCTACCAGGGGAGCCCAGCATATCTCAATTTATGCATGCGGAGAGAAGGTTCGCCTTGGAAGATTACGTATGAACGTAACTTTTTACAAATACCTCGCATATTTTGTGATTCTCGACTCATCCGTGATAATTGCAGCCTTCGCTTCTCTATGCCTTGATGTAGCGATCTTACCTTTCCTCTTAACGTATCTAGGCGCCATTCTAGCAGCCGCATTGCTGTTGACAGAAAGAGATGCTGGAGGTGTCTCCGATTAACCTCTCAAGATGGGCGAGACTCAAATCTCCATGGATACTTCATTTTAATAGTGGCGCCTGCAATGCATGTGATATAGAAGTTGTATCCCTATTAACCCCAAGATATGACGTTGAAAGATTCGGGGTTCTCCTTAAGGGAACTCCAAGACATGCAGATGTTCTGGTTGCTACAGGACCAGTTACCCGGCAAGCAGCGTTAAGGCTAAAGAGAATATATGAGCTGATGCCTGAACCGAAGTTCGTTATCGCCGTGGGGACATGCGCCTCCTCAGGCGCCCCATTCAAGAAATGTTACAACGTGCTTGGAGGGATAGACAAGGTGATCCCGGTAGATGTCTATGTTCCAGGATGCCCACCAAAGCCTGAAGCAATTCTATATGGATTCACTAAGCTCTTGGATAAGATTAAGGAGGAGACGGAGTGAAGGTAACTACTCCCGAAGAAGAAGTCATAGCAACTATGAAAGCTGCTGTTGGAGATTACATCTTAGAGTCGAAGATCCCTCGGCCACGTAGAGTCTACATTCGCATCAAGTCTAATGCTAATAAGAGAGCGGTTTCGGCCCTTCTAAAAGCGTTTCCGCACGCAATAATCTCGACAATTACGGGTGTCGACATAGGAGAAGATATTGAAATTAACTACCACTTTTGGTGTGGAAAGGCGGAAGTGACTATTAGAACGGAGGTTCCAAAATCAAATCCGGAAATAGAGACGATAACGGATATTCTTCCAGGAGCCGCTCTTTATGAACGTGAGGTGCATGATCTTCTAGGGGTAAAATTTACGAATCATCCAAACCTCACCAGACTTATCCTCCCAGAGAGCTGGCCAAAAGAGAGCTATCCGCTTAGAAAAGACTGGAATCCCAAACATGTAGGAGACCTAAACGGCTCCCTAGAGGAAACATTAATCGTGGGAGGGATAGAGACGGAAAGAAACGGCGGACCACTAGTAAACGTGGTCGTCGGGCCTCAACATCCAGCGCTTCACGAGCCTGAACGATTTCTATTCAAGCTTGACGGCGAGATCGTTGTGGATGTTGAACCTCGGCTAGGCTATGCTCATAGAGGCATAGAGAAGGCCGCTGAACAACTAATGTTCTTCCAAGATGTACACCTTGTTGAGAGAGTATGTGGGATATGCAATGTTGCACATACAACATGCTTTTGTCAGGCCGCCGAGGCTTTAGGACATATCGAGGTTCCTCCTAGAGCCCTATACCTGCGAACAATTGTTCATGAGCTTAACAGAATTCACAGCCACCTTCTTTTACTGGGAATAGCAGGCTTGGAGATAGGATTCGAATCTCTTTTCCAATATATATGGCGGGACCGAGAGATAGTGCTGGACCTAACTGAGAAGCTTACCGGAAACCGAGTTATGGCTGAATACAGTACTATCGGCGGAGTCCGGAAGGATCTAACCCCGGCCCTAGGAAACGAGATTAAACGAGGCCTCCTGAAAGTTAAGGATCGACTGAATTTCTACAGAGAAGTCTTCCAGAGCGATCCTACAATCGAATTGAGGACAAAAGATGTAGGAATTCTCAGTAAGGAGAAGGCTCTAAAGCTATGTGTAGTTGGACCTGTAGCTCGAGGCTCAGGTGTAAAATCCGACGTCAGAAAGCATGATCCATACGCAGCTTATGAAGACGCTCCCTTCCAAGAGATCTTATATAAGGATGGAGATTCCTGGGCGAGGCTGATGGTACGTTTAGACGAGGTTAATGAGAGCATAGATATTATACTTTGGGCTATTGATAACATTCCCGGAGGCCCTTACAGAACGAGAGTTCCTAGAAGAATGCCTGAAGGGGAAGCCTTAAGCAGAGTTGAGGCTCCACGTGGAGAGCTGGTTCATTATGTAAGGGGAAATGGCACTGCTTATCCAGAACGTGTTAAGATTCGGTCTCCTACTCTAGCCAATATCATATCGTTCCGCGAGATGATACGGGGATGCTACGTCGCAGATATCCCAGCTGTTCTTGTAAGTTTAGACCCATGCTTTTCTTGCACTGATCGTATGGTCTTTGTCGATGAGAAGAGCGGTCGAAGATGGGTTTGGAGCATGAAAGATCTGAGAGATAGGAGGCGGATAGGGAAATGATTCTTGACGGAATCTTCATTTTTAGAACTCTGATATATCCAGGCTTCCTCTTTCTATTCACGCTTATACTCTTCTGCGACTGGTTTGAAAGGAAGATTATGGCTAGAATGCAGAATCGTATGGGTCCCTCATATACTGGCCCGTTCGGAATTCTTCAGCCTCTCGCAGACTATGTAAAGTTGCTGACGAAGGAGGATATTACCCCTCACCATGCAAAGCAGTTTCTGTTCACCATAACCCCAATAATCTCATTCTCAATCTTTATGCTTTCAATCTTCTGCTTCCCAATAGATGGTGTAAACGTCTTTTCTGATTATGGATTTGAAGGCGACCTTCTATTAGTCTTGGCCTTAGTCACCTTTGCCCACTTCGTTCTCTTCCTCTCAGGATGGTCTTCCTCAAATCCCTACAGTGGAATTGGAGCCGTCAGAATAATAACGCAGTTCATCGGATACGACATTCCACTCATAATCTCCGCATTAGGACCAGCCTTTCTTGCAGGTAGCCTCTCGCTTACAAAGATAGCTTCCTCGCAGACTCTTCCCTTTGCCATTATAACACCTTGGACATTCATAGTATTTCTAATCTCTCTTCAGGCAGAACTTGAAGAAGACCCATTCGATGTTCCGCATGCTGAAACAGAGATTGTAGCAGGCTATGGAACAGAGTTTTCAGGTAGAAAACTAGCGTTTATCCGCCTATCCAAAGACACGCAGATAATTTTCGGATCAGCTCTGACGGCAACGCTCTTTTTGGGCGGTCCCTACGGCCCTGTCTTTTCCGACCCTCCCGGCCTCTGGTTCACCATATACTTTGTTCTTAAGATCCTATTTGTCATCGCGCTGCTAGAGATAGTGGAAGCTGTCTGCGCCCGACTACGTATAGATCATGTTATAAATGGAAACTGGCGTATAATCATTCCAGCAGCTCTGATATCCATCATCCTAACGGCTATATCCTCACCTTATGTTAAACCCTTAATGGAGGCCGCGATCTGATGAGGCAAATAAGGATGCCTCAAATGATCATAGAGGTTGTCTCAGCGATTTTCAAGAGACCCTTTACCCTTCAATATCCCTTCACAAGACCGAAGGTTCCAGAAAGACTTCGTGGAAGGCAAATATTCCATCCGGAAAGATGTATTAGCTGCGGTCTATGCGCTCGGGACTGCCCTGCAGAGGCTATTGAAATGGTTGATGTCAACGGCAAGAAGATGCCTCTGATTCACCTTGAGAGCTGCATATTCTGCTACGTTTGCGTCGAGAACTGTCCGAGAAATGCGCTAACAGAATCAACCTTTTATGAGCTAGCATCAACAAGTAAAGAAACGCTTGCCCTCAGACCGGAGAAACCTAAACCTGAAGAAAATAAGATGGAGGAAGAATGAGATGCTCCTATTTGAAGCGACGCTTGGAGTTGCGCTCATCATCTCCGCATTCCTAGCCCTACATATCGACGAGACTGTTTATTCCATAATCTTCTTCGGTGCTACGCTTACAATACTTTCAGCTCTCTTCTTCTACATGAACGCTCCGTTCGCTGCCATTTTTCAGATAGTAATAGCGGTTGGGGCAATAGCTATATTCTTCCTGGCAGGTGAAATGCTTACGCCTAGAAAAAAGGCTCCGAAGAAAGGGAGAAACGTCTTCATAGCATTGGCAATAGCATCCATCCTATCCATTCTTCCGGTTCTTTCCGAATTTAATGTTAAGGTATTCTCGAGATCCTATGATCTCTCATTCGCCTCAGCTCTATGGAGGTTCCGAGGCTTAGACGTGATTGCACAGAGCATCGTCATATTAACACTTGCCTTGGGAATAGTCATGGTTCTGGGGAAAAGAGGAGGGAAAAAAAGAGCATGGAGTACATAATCCTCTCACTTATACTGTTGGCTATAGGCATTTACGGACTTGTGATGAAACGCAACTTACTGAAGATTCTGATGTCGATCGAGATTATCGCTGCAGCTGCAAGCATGAATTTCGTTATCTTCGGCTCCATGGCGGGGGATCAGCTCGGTCAAGTCTTCTTTATACTCGCATTATCAGTTGATACAGTCATAACTGCAGTGGTCATCGCCCTCGTGTTAATAGCATATCGAGAATATGGAATACTCGATGTATGGGATCTCTCCAAACTTAAAGAATCTTAAGGAGGCATACTTTCTATGTTAGGTCTGCCTGAATATTTACCGTGGCTCGTCTGGCTCTTCCCCATATTCTCCAGTTTACTCGTTCCATTCCTCGACAAGTTAGGATCAAAATACAGAGATTTCTTCGTCATCTTCTCTGGATTAGCCACATTAATATTAGCCGTCATGCTGATTCCCCCAGTCTATTCGGGAGAAACGATTCAGCAAGGGATAGAATGGATACCGATTGCGGATATTAAACTTGGCGTATATCTTGATCCTTTAAGCGCACTATTCACGATTCTCATCGCATTTATCGGTTTTGTCGTTCTTTTATACTCCTTAAATTATATGGCTCATGAAGAAGGGCTTGCCAGATATTACTTCTTCATGCTCTTTTTCATAGGATCAATGATAGGGCTTGTAATGGCTGATAACTTCCTCCAGCTCTTCATATTCTGGGAGCTTGTGGGCTTATGCTCCTACGCGCTTGTCTCATTCTGGTATAAAAAGCCAGAAGCAGTTAAGGCTGGAATTAAAGTCTTCCTGATGACGAAGATAGGGGATATAGCCCTTCTAGCCGGCATCTTTCTCATATACATCCATGTACACTCTTTATCCTACCTGCAAGTCTTTGAGCAATCAAAGAATATAGCCACACCCATCTTAACCGTGGCATCGCTGCTATTTCTCTTCGGAGCAACCGTGAAGTCAGCTCAGCTGCCTCTCCATACTTGGCTGTACAGCGCAATGGAAGCTCCAACATCGGTGAGCTGCCTTTTGCATGGCGCCACAATGGTTAAGGCAGGAATCTACCTAATCGCGAGAACACATGATATGTTCAGCGTAATTCCGATATGGCTTAACTCTCTCGCCTGGATAGGTGCACTCACCGCCTTAATCGGCGCGACTCTTGCACTTCACACTCCAGACATTAAGGGAGTTCCCGCCTACTCCACCATAAGCCAGATAGGATTCATGATGGCGGCTTTAGGAGTTGCATCCTCATCTACCGATCTCGGATGGTTCGCAAGCATCTTCCACATGATCAGCCACGCCTTCTTCCAAGGGTTAGGATTCCTAGCCATCGGAGGAATAATCCATCAGCTAGGGACAAGAGACATGAGAAAGATGGGTGGTTTGCGAAGAGAAATGCCAATCACCTTTGCTCTCTGCATAATTGTGATTCTTGCTCGTTCAGGAATACCTCCATTTTCAAGCTTCTTCAGTAAGGGATTAATAGCTAAAAGCGTTCTTTCTACGGGAAATATACTCCTAGCGCTTTTGATCTATTCGGCAGCTGCCTTAACATTTGCATATAGCTATAGATTCCTCGTTCTAACCTTTGCGGGGAAGAAACCTGCATATCTTGAGAAAACTAAAATCCATGAGCCTCCGAGCCTCATGCTATTAGCTTCATCAATACTCGCAGCCGGATGTGTAATTTTGGGATTCCTAGGCGAGTTCATAACACAGTTTCTACACTCGAGATTCATCTTTAATTTATCTGATTTCCTAAGCATAGAATCACTACTATTCATAGCGACATTAATAATAGGCGGCTTACCAATCTATCTAGTCTATCAGCGGAGAGTTGTTCCGCCTGAAAGAATACGGTCTGGAGCCCTCTCCTTCCTGGATAAAACCTTAGAAAAGGGATACTTCTTTGATTCACTTTACGGAGCAATATCGCGAGGCTTCATCAAGATGGCTCACATAACTCTTAAAGCCTTAGAATTGAGAGTGATGGATAGAATCCCATATATCGTAGCAGCGGCCTCAGTGAGGGCTGCGAGGCTCCTACTCTATCGTTTCGATAAAGGCTTGGATGAACTTACTCATCTAACAGCCCACGCAATAGAGTTTCACAGTTTAAAGATTAAAAGAACTCATAGCGGTGCATTGCCTCAATTCGTAATGGCGGCAATTCTAGGATTTCTCTTTTTAAGTCTCCTCCTACTACTGACTATAAGGTGAAAGAGATGATTCTTCTCGTAGCCTTTCTCCTTCCGCTTCTCTCAATCCCCTTTGTCTACCTCTCTAGAAAAGAATCGAAGAGAAGGCCTGCAGGTATAATAGTTATCTTCTCCATACTTGACCTAATCTTGCTGTTGAGTATAGCTCCCGAAATCTTATCTGAAGGCAAACATGTGGAGTCATATTATTGGATGCCTATGCTTGGCGCTCCACTAACACTTTTTGCTGATGGTGTAAGCCTCTCATTGGTAGTTGTAACTTTACTGTTAATAATCTCCTCCATTATTTTCGCTTCAGATTATATGGAAAATAACGGATCGCTTTGGCAGTTTTATCTTCTAATAGCTCTATTAACTGTTGGATTAGTCGGGGTCTTCATTACTGCCAATCTCATGATCTTCTACTTCTGCTGGGAGTTCATGCTAATACCGACATATTTTATAATAGGAGAATGGGGATACCGAGAATCCTACAGGGCCGCATTCAAGTTTTTCATCTTCACACATGCCGGAGCTGTCGCCGTTCTCCTCGGGATAGGAGCCATATATCTGCTCACCGGAACATTAGATATATTTCAGGCAAAGGAGCTGCTTGCAGCGGCTCCTCAAGACTTTCTAAAATGGATATTCATAGCCTTAACTTTAGGATTCGCCGTTAAGATGGCTATTGTCCCATTACATATGTGGCTGCCGGATGCTCATTCAGAAGCTCCCGCTCCCATGTCCGCTCTTCTAAGCGGCGTGATAATTGAGGCGGGAGCATACGCCATATTAAGAGTCTCGCTTGGAACAGTCTTTCCTTTAATCTCTGACATCTCAGTCAATGCTCAGATTCTCTATGCTATGTCTATCCTCGGCGTGATCTCAGCCTTTTATGGAGCTATGACCGCCCTAGCCGAGAATGACATAAAAAGAATAGTTGCATACTCAAGCATAAGCCATATGGGATATGCTCTCTTCGGCTTGTCTCTCTACCCCTGCGTGGAAGGAATAATCGGAGCCGTCCTTCACCTGGTAAATCACGCTGCAAGTAAGGGACTTCTCTTCCTAAATGCGGGAGCAATCATGAAGCAGACAGGAATCAGAGATATAAACAAGATGGGGGGATTAGCCTCCAAGATGCCTCTAACGGCATTCTCCACCGCAATTTCGTCATTTAGCATAGCTGGAATACCTTCCCTAGCATGCTTCATTAGCGAGTTTTTCATGTTTATGGGCGGCTTCCAAGCTGGTGGCAGCGACAGCTTCTACTATGCAACGACAGCACTTATGATAATCGCCACGGTCTTCAGCTTAGCTTATGTTCTCAGATTCTTCTGGAAGGTCTTCCTTGAATCTTCAAAGATTGAGAAAGCTAAGGATCCCACGATTTTAATGTCTATCCCCATGATCTTTCTTTCTCTGGTTGTTGTATTTCTCGGCATATGGTCCGGCCCGATAATTCATCTCATAAGCTCAGCTGAGATTAGCTGAGGTGAAAAAATGATAGGAATCCTAGATGTATTGATGCCCAGCGCTATACTCTTCATCTCCGCTCTGCTTACCCTACCCGTGCTCCGCATCATCCGTCAGCATAAAAGCACGTATAAATTCCTCTCTATACTCTGGATTTCAATAATTTTTATCATAGTTATTATCGCTATAGCACGTGTTCTGACCAATTACTATGCATCAATGGAGGAAACACCATTTAATCAAGTATTTCTAGTAAGCGAGAGCAAACCTATATTCTCCACATCCTTTCTTGTAGATTCAGTCTCGGCATACATGGCTGTAGTATATCTAACAGTTGGACTGATCTCAATCATTTACAGCGTTCTATTCATTGAAAGTAAGAATTACTTCTCTGAAAGATACTTTGCATTAATGCTTATGGTTCTAGGAAGCGTGATTGCAGCTACATTCTCAGGCGATCTCCTTACACTTTTCATCTTCTGGGAAGCTTCAGCTGCAGGCTCATGTCTACTCATCATCTACAAAAAGACTCCGGGATCTATAGAAGCCTGCCTAAAATACCTCGTTATGATAATAGTAGCCTCAGGATTCATAGTTTACGGCCTATCCATAATATACGGCTTAACAGGCTCACTTAATTTTTGGGCTGTGAGAGAGGCCTTAATGAATCTTCCGGATAAGAGCCTCTTGATCATGGCCTTCGCGTTTGTGGCATGCGGCTATGCAATAGAGACAGCTATTGTGCCCTTCCATATGTGGCTGCCGGATGCCTACACAGCCGCTGCCCCCTCCACCTCAGCCTTCCTCTCAGCTATTGTTGATCAGGCAAGCTACTATGTTTTCATGAGGGTTCTCGTATACATATTGACGCCGCCGTTGATTCTTAACTGGCCTCTAGCATTAGCCGTCTTCTCAGCCTTAACAATGACTATAGGAAATCTCTTTGCTTTAGCCCAGACAAACGTGAAACGTATGGTCTCTTATGTATGCGTTGCGGATATAGGCTACAATCTTGTTGCTATAACAAGTGTTAAGCCGCTCGGTGTGATGGGGAATCTCTTCTTCTTTTTTGTAGGCGGCATGACAACAGCATTAGCATTCATGGCTGTCGGTATTCTAAATAATCTCGGCCTAAAACGTCTAGATGACTTTTCCGGTATTGGACGCAGATTGCCCCTGACGAGTCTATCCCTAGTCATCGCTGTCTGCTCCTTCTCTGGAATCCCTCCACTAGCAGGATTTATGAGCAAATATATGGTCTTCACCGCTGCTATCGAAGGTGGAATGGCTTGGCTTGCCGTAATCGGCGTGCTGAACTCACTGCTTCAAACAG
>CAZEGS010000035.1:0-15572 GCA_964512445.1 uncultured Candidatus Bathyarchaeia archaeon | reverse complement strand
AAGAGATAGACTATCCAGTCTGCGTCGAATGTAAACTGAACGGTTATCCATGCGTCTTGGTCGAGAAGGGAATGCCTTGTCTAGGCCCGCTTATCACAGCGGGATGTAACGCGAGATGCCCAGGACTCGGCTTAGACTGCATCGGATGTAGAGGCCCCATACCAAACGAAGCGAATGTTGCGGCTGAACTTAAAGTGCTTCTTGAGAAGGGATACGACGAACAGTACATTTACAATAGGTTAAGATTCTTCGGAGGAAACTTTGAGGATATCCAGAATCTAACTAAGAAAGTCTCTGAAAAAGCTGGAAAGAAGGAATGATGATGAAGAGAGTAATTGAGGTTGAAGAATTAACTCGTGTAGAGGGGCATGGACGAATCGAGGTAGTCATTGAAGGATCTGAGGTAAAGGACGTTAAAATGGCAATATTCGAGGGCCCGAGATTCTTCGAGGCATTCATCGAGTCGGTTCATTACGAGAAGGTTCCAGACCTAATGAGGCGAATCTGCGCTATATGTACAGCTTCTCACAGCTTAGCATCAATAAGAACAATAGAAAACGCCTTCAATGTAGAAGTAACTGAGCAAACAAGGATTCTAAGAGATCTCCTCATACATGGAGAGATGATTGAGAGTCATGCTTTACATGTCTTCATGCTTGCTCTCCCAGACTTTCTCGGATTTCCAGACGCCATCACCATGGCCGCTAAGTATCCAAAGGAGGTTAAAGCAGCCTTACAGCTCAAACATGCAGGAAATATGGTGCATAATGTGGTAAGCGGAAGAGAAGTTCACGGCATGAATGAGCGAGTGGGCGGATTCAGCAAAATACCTTCTGAGGAAGAACTGAAAAACATTCGCACGGCCATGGCTGCAACTAAACCGACTGCTGAGCTCGCCGTGGAGCTATTTGCCAAAGCTGACATTCCAGACTATGTGGAGTCCGAGAACATTTTGATGGCTTTGGATCCAGGCGAGAAATTTGGCTTTATGGGGGACTACGTCCTAGTCTCAGACGGCACGAGACATCCAGTTAAAGAATATCTTAACTTAACAAATGAACGGACAGTAAAACACTCACATGCGAAGTTCTCTTCTTACAAAGGCTCCAGTTACATGGTGGGAGCTCTCCCCAGAGTTCTCCTCAACAAAGACAAACTAGACGGCACAGCTGCGGAGCTTTACGATAAATATAAAGATATTTTGACAGGCAAGAACACCCTAATGAATAACCTTGCACAAGCAATCGAACTTGTCCACAGCGTCGATAGATGCATAGAAGATATTGACATTTTACTCAGCAATGGCTTACAAAACGAAGGATTAGTCGAAGTAGAACCTAAAGCAAGTAGAGGAGTTGGAGCAGTGGAAGCGCCCAGAGGAATACTTTATCACGACTATACATTCGACGAGAACGGATGCGTCTTAAAAGCAAACGTGATAACTCCCACGGCTCAAAATGCAGCTAATATGGAGAAAGACTATAGAGTAGCTGCTGAAAGAATGATTACTGAACCAGATGAAGAAATAGTAAAGGCCCTTGAAATAGTAGCGAGAGCTTACGATCCATGCATCTCCTGCTCGGTGCATCTAACGAGAATTCGAAGATAAACCAAAAATTCTCATTTATTTTTGGATCTAAACAATTCTCAAAACGATTTTTTTATAAACTCCTTTATGGTAAAAACGCCAGTTTTAGGTTAAACAAATTATCACAATGATTTTTTCTCGAATCAGCTCAGACATTTTCTTCGCGATGAAAACCAAAAATCTTTTAAGTCTTGGATCTTATCTTAACGCGCATGATGAAGGACACAACATTCTGAGCAATAGTGATGATGAGATGGAGCGACACTGAAAATTCGGAATGTTAGATCTTTTAATGAGCATAATCTATTTAACGGGTCTTTTCAGAATTTTTCAAGACGTTCATAAATGTCTTGTATCTATTAAAGAGGGATATTTATTCATTTGACCATTATGTAGAAAGACTTCATCTTGAGTAGGCGCTGAATAATGGTGGAATTTGAGATAAAGAGTAGGGATCTTCTCGCTAGAATAGGAAGATTGAAGACTAAGAGCGGAGCCGTTGAGACTCCGGCCTTCCTCCCTGTAATAAATATGGCAAAACAGTCCGTCTCTCCTCGAGAGCTTTGGGAAGAATTCGGCTGCAGGATATTGATAACGAATGCTTACATTATCAAGAAGCAGCAAGCTGAAGAGGCAATTAATCTCGGAATCCATTCCTTTCTTGATTTTCCAGGAGTTGTCATGACTGATTCAGGCGCATATCAAATACTCACATATGGAGATATAGAGGCTAAGCCCGAAGAGATCATTAAGTTTCAAGAGGATATCGGCACTGACATTGCTACAATTCTTGACTTGCCTACAGGGTGGGCAGTCTCCAAAAAACATGCAGAGCACACTGTTCAGGAGACTATTAACCGAGCGAAAGATCTTGAAAGACTGAAGAGCCGAAAGGATATATTGTGGGTCGGACCGATTCAAGGCGGACGATATTTAGATCTCGTCGCCAAATCAGCAAAAGAGATGAGTAGAATCCCATTTGACATACATGCCTTGGGAAGCCCAACACCTGTTATGGAGCAGTACCTATTTGACCTGCTCGTTGATATGATCTTCGCTGCAAAGATGAATCTGCCTCTTAACCGCCCGTTTCATCTCTTCGGCGCAGGTCACCCATTCATGTTCGCACTTGCAGTTGCGCTGGGATGCGATTTGTTTGACTCAGCAGCTTATAATATATTTGCTCAAGATGACCGTTACTTAACGACTCATGGAACAATACATCTTAAGGAGCTTGAATATCTACCATGCTCCTGCCCCGTCTGTTCTAAACGAACCCCACGTGATCTAAAGGAGATGCCTAAAAACGAACGTGAGGTTGAGTTAACCAGACATAATCTTCACGTATGCTTCGCGGAGATCAAAAGAATTAAGCAGGCGATAATTGAAGGGAGACTATGGGAACATCTGATGATTAGAGCTCACGGACATCCCTCAATGCTTCAAGCGATTAAACGATTTAAAGATTACGGCGACTTCATAGAGAGATACAGCCCCTACGTAAAGAGAAGTGGCCTTTTCTTTTTCGGCTCCATCGATCTTGCAAGGCCCGAAGTGATTCGTCATAATAGAAGATTAAAGGAGAGATATGTGCCACCTGAAAATGCAGAGATTCTCATACTGTTTCCGTCATTCGGTCCGAGACGAACTTTAAAATTAAAACGTTACAAGAAGATCCTATCTGATATTTGTAGCAAACTTCATGTTGAAAAAGATAGCATTCACGTTTGCTTTTATGTCCCTCCCTTTGGCGTCGTACCCATAGAGATCTGTGATGTCTATCCACTTTCGCAATTTGAAATTGCACGTCCACTAGATGCTGAGACAATAAGATATGCGGCTCAAAGAATCGTGGAATATGTAAATAGAAGCAGCTACAAAAGAAAAGTAATGATTATTGAGTCTGGAACATGGCAGGAGGAAACGGCACAGATCTGTAAAGAACTCTTTAAAAAGAGAGAAGAGAAGCTGGAGTTTTTAACGGTCTAATATCTTCAACGATGACCATCCTTCAAGTTTCCCAAAGACGGACCTTGAGAAAATCTTGGTAAAAACACAGTAAAACAAAATAAACAAGACATGATAACATTAATGAGAGTAAAATGCTTATTAGCATCTAAGAACATTTATAGCAGAAAATCGTTATTTAAACGAAAAACTATGATTCATGTTAATCTTGGATGGTGAGACGAAATTCCATTGGAGATCACGTTTCTAGGCAGTGCAAGAGAGGTAGGAAGAGCAGCGATATACGTCAAAACCGAGAATACACGGATTCTTCTGGATTATGGAGTGATGCTTAATCACACTCCAGGGTTCCCCATGCATGTTCCACCCAAGGACGTAGACGCAATAATCGTTACGCACAGCCATCTTGATCATTCTGGAGCGGTCCCCATATTTCATATAGGCGGGCGAAAACCAGTCTACGGAACGCGATTAACATTCAATCTAGCTAACGTTCTCATTAAGGACTTCATCCATCTCTCAGGCTATTATCTTCCCTTCGAGTATCTTGAGCTCCGATCGATGATGAGAAGCCGTAAAGACATTAACTACAGGGAAGAAACGGCTGTTGGAGATATCAAGTTCGAGCTATTGAATTCGGGGCATCTTCCAGGAGGAGCTTCTGTGCTTGTGGAAGCTGCGGGCAAACGTCTTGTCTATACAAGCGATTTCAACGCTGTCGAGACAAGGCTTCTGCCGCCTGCTGATCTTGACTATGGAGAGATTGACGCGTTAATAATCGAAAGTACTTATGCAGATGAGGATCATACTCCTAGAAGGGAACTTGAAGAAAAGTTTGTGAGAGAAGTTACAGAGGTTGTTGAGTCTGGAGGCACTGTTCTCGTTCCGGCTTTTAGCGTTGGACGTGCACAGGAAATCGCCTGCATTCTTGCTGCTCATCACTTTGAGTATTCGGTCGTTTTAGATGGAATGGCTAGAGAAGCAAGCAGAATAATGATGGGGCATCTTGACTTCGTAAAGGATCCAAAACTCTTTATGGATGGTATTCATCTAGCAAGATGGATAGAGAGCTGGAGAGAACGAAAAGAAGCGTCAAGAAAGCCGGGAGTGATCATTTCCCCCGCTGGAATGCTAAAGGGAGGACCCGCTGTTTCATACATACAGACTGTTGGGAAAAAATCGAAGAACGCCATTTTCCTAGTTGGCTATCAGATTCCGGGAACTCCAGGAAGGGAGCTGCTTGATAAAGGACACTGCGTGATTGATGGGAAAATACGGAAAGTCAAAGCTAAGATCGGATTCTTTGACTTCTCTAGTCATTCCGGCGCTAAAGAACTAAAAGAGACGGTGAAGAATTTAAAAGGAGACCCTAAAGTCTATGTTGTACATGGAGCTGAAGGGAACTGTCCAAAATTTGCAAAGTGGATAAGGGAAGAGGTTGGTCTTGAAGCAAAAGCTCCTAATCCGGGAGAATCCTTCATTATTTAACTAAAAAACTAATATTATATGAGGAACCTTGAAAATTCTGATTTTGCCTTTTGACTTGAAAGACAAAGAAATGTTAAGTAGCATAAAGGATGGACTCGTAGAGGTTTTACCCCAAATCAGGTGTTTCGTTTCAGTGGATTCCCTTCCAATCCCAAGGATTGCCTACAACGCCTCTAGAAGACAATATCTTTCATCAGTGTTTCTGCGAAATATTATTGATTATGCCAAGATTAAAAGAGGTAGGGAAGAGTTTAACAAAATTCTTGGAGTCACGGATGTCGATCTTTACGCTCCAGGTTTAAACTTCATCTTTGGCGAGGCTCAATTTTTAGGTGAAGCTGCCATAATCTCGCTATATAGGCTTAGACCAGAATTTTACGGCGATCAACCTAATCGGAATCTTCTCTCTGAAAGAGCAATAAAAGAAGCAGTCCATGAGATCGGACATACATTAGGACTGAATCACTGCTCTAACCCATCATGCGTTATGCACTTCTCACTCCACATAGGCATGACTGATAGAAAGCGTAAAGAATTCTGCGAAATGTGCCATCTAAAGATTGAAGAGATGCTGAATATGTCTGGGGATCCATAATCCTAAGATTCTGATCGCTAATCTTCTAAAGCTTCTTTCACGCATGTTAGGAACTTCTCAAGATCATCCTTCGTATTATAAAAGTGAGGAGAGACTCTTACTCCATTCATGCGGGCAGAAACAATCACTCCTTTCATTCTTAGCTCTTCAACAATCTCGCGGGGATTCCGAACCTTAAAGTTTACAATTCCTGAGCGATTAAGATGGTCTTCAGGTGTCTGAACCTTAAAGTTCTCCTCTCTAAGCCTTTCAATTAAATAATCTGTCAGCTCTATTATGCGATTCTCAACCTTATCCGTTCCATATTCAATGATCAGTTTTAATCCGGCTTCTGCACCTACATAACTGAGGACGCTTAGTGTTCCTACTTGGAAGCGACTAGCAGTCTTCGATAAAATTAATTTGGTGTTACACCATAAATCATCCGTTCTGAAGATCTCTTGCTCCGCACTTGCCCATCCGACAAATACAGGATCGGCGTCTTCTATTAGATCCTCTCGGACATATAGAAATCCCGCTCCGCAAGGGCCTAAAAGCCATTTATAACATGAAGTCGCTAAAAGATCGATGCCTTGCCGTTTTACATCTATGATCATTGCTCCAGCTGACTGGCAAGCATCTATAATTAGGAGAGCTCCGTGATCATGAGCGATCTCAGAAATTTGTTTTAGATCATTCTTGAATCCATTGCCATATTCTACATGACTAATTGCGACAGCAACGGTGTGGTCGTCGACCGCATTCTCAAAACCTTCTATGTTGAGTTTTCCATCAACATTTTTAACGTATCGTATCTCAAGATTTGACTTCATTTTTATCCTAAGCCATGGGTATACGACTGATGGAAACTCAAGATCGGTTGTAACTACGTTGCTGCCTGGAGGATACGTCAACATATTTGCGGCTATATTCAAGCCGATAGAAGTGTTTGGCACCAGAGCTATCTCTTGAGATTTTGCGCCTATGAGCTGAGCGAAAAGACTCTTTGCAGATTCCTCATCGAAATCCCCTTCTTCCCCAAGAACTCTGCAATTTAAGTAATTTCGGATTGCCTTAGCAACCGGATCGCAAATGGGAGAGACTCCAGCATGATCAAGAAATATTTTTTCTCTTATGTATGGGAAATATCTCCGAATTCTTTGAATGCCGCTCATATTAAAACCACGCTGAGCCACTTATTTGCTCGTCATATTACTCATATTTAAGAGTAAGGATTAATTCTGTAGTTCTCGCTATGCAAACAAATGTCATGCCTATCTGGCTGAAGAACAAGAGACTTCACATCTCCAATCAGATGTTTTCGCTTAGGTGAAATGCTACGGACCCGGCAGATTTTTTGAGGTAAAATCATAAATCAAGGGGATTCGTATAAAAAGAATAAAAGAACTATGTCATATGTGAAGATGATTGATAGCTTATCTCTTGAGGGATACGTGACCTCAATTATTTTGATGCTCCTTTTCGTCTTATTCGGCGTAGTACTTAAAATTTCATTATCATTTTTAGGTTCCACAAGATTACATGGATTCAATTTCGTATGCGATGAGATAATTAAACCTATTCTGCACCGAAAAAATAACTTTCAAACCTTCACCCGTATATGCCTATGGAACATCATGATCTCATTCATAGTTATCTGTTCAGGGGTAATATCGTTTGGAATTCTTCCCATAGTTTGGGCATTCTTTAATTTGGGGCTGTTCTCTCCAAATGCGGATTTCTTTAGACGTTACTTGCATTCTTGGATCGAAGAAATGGCTCATATCTTCTCAGCCGCATTAGGGTTATGGATCGGTCGGAACATTCAGATCTTCGCTAACAATCTTCCAACATTTATTGAGATAATAACCTTCATATTTGCATTATACGTGGTTTCAGCTTTTGCAGAGGTGGCTGAAATAAAGCTTTGACTTTAATCATACATGGTTAAACCTTTCGGCTTGTTTTCTTAGACAAATCCTCAACTATAAGGCAAGAAAGACGTTTAGGAACCGGATAGAAAGAAAGGATGGCGATAGACATGTAGATCACAAAGCCTATCGCTTGTCGAATAATATGAGGAGCATCCCACAGCCAGCTCATCGCTCCATTAAAATGAGCCCCCGCAATGAGCCATCCCAGCGCGACGTCGATAATAAATTCGGTCTTGGTCTTATAATGTTGTGTATATTTTATCATGTATGAATCGAATACAAGAATAGCATAGATTGGTATTGCGAGTAGAAAATCATAGAGAGCAAGTCCAGAGACGATGCCATATATCAACATAAAGCTTCTAGCATACGGATTCGCTTCCATATATGGGGTTCGACAGAAAGTGATTGTCACTAGAAAATCGAGGAAGATAAATCCGAATATTAAAGCTGTTCTTTTTAGCCAGACACCTTTGGGAGTAAGATTCTTTATTACAGACTGGAAATTCATAGTTTCTTTTTCTATTTATCTTCCTTATAAAAAGAACTAAGGATAATTACTGAATTTTATTCTAGCATACCTTGATAACTATACATCTATGCATCTCGTCGATGCTTCAACACGTATTTCTCTTTGATCAAAACATTTTACTAGAATTTCTCTATTTTCAACTCTCGGCGGACCTACAGTAAATCTTGCAATATAGGTCCCATTTCCGTAATCCTCAAGGATGTAACTACTTAAGAGACTAGCTTGCTGCCAGTTTCCAACATAATCTTTGTAGAGAACGGTAAGGTTCTTGCAAAGCGCAGGTGAATCCTCATTAGAAACATTAATTGTAACATTAATTTGATGAAGCGATAAGGTCCATTTAGAAGTAGCATTTATCTTTATGCTGCTCGTCACGTTTACGGAGTATTCTGTAGTTATCTTTCCGTTTTCATCTGTTAAATTCAATGAGCAATCGACCCTTGCGCTTGACACGCCGAAACCATCTGTTCCCCAGAAAATTCTTATTCCAGACGAATAAAGACCATCTTCATATAATTCAAAGCTGAAGGAACATTCGCCAAGATAGTAGTGAGACTCGATGAATGATCCCCATCTGTCAAAGTTATACCTCAAAACATCGCCGCTTCCTCCCCATGAGATATTTGCGAGGCTTCCTATCACTAGATTAAGAGACTCCAGCTTAACATTCCGAAGGAAACTTTTCAGCGAGTTAGGGCGATTCTCGCTTAGACTCATACTTGTCTGGTAGACATAGACCATAACTGACAAAATAATGAAAGCTATCGCTAAAGCAGAAAGGATAAGAACTTGGCCTGAACTATTCTTCCTGAGCTTTTTCATTATTTCACCCACGCAAGTTGAAGCCTTACAACATAAAAGGCAAATTGGGTTCTCTCGACAAGAAGATACTGGATTGAGATGACGCTTCTACCGTTGAGGTCCCCATTAGAGATCGCGGAGCCATTGATGATCTCTAGATTTTCGTTATAGACTGAAAAGTTATAGGAGACTCCGAGGGGCAGCATAATAGATAGTCTACTAGAGATCTCAGTCCAATTTCTTTGCCTGATTAATTTCCCGAGCTCTCCATCTTGGGAAAGCTGAATCAGAACATTCATACCGATGGAGTAAAGAGTGTTCTGAGAATCTTGGTTACTAAACGAAACGTAGATAGGTCTGACTAGCAACAATGCGCTGAACACGACGGCGACCGCGAAGAGGCTTTCTAAAACTCTTATTTGCCCCCGATCATCAATACGCATCTCTATGACCCGCCTATGATGATTTTACACTCATAGATTGCCGAGTTAATCGTTACCAAAAATCGAAATGAAAGCGCGTCTGCCAGATGATATCTACCTGTGAAGTTTAATCCAAAGTTTAAGGGTATTTGGGGATACGAGACCCATTCCGCGAAATATTCTGATGAACTTGAATTTAGCCCTGTTCCTACGATGACCATGGGACTTTCCAAAATCCGCGGAATCTCAAAATATTGAACAGTAGATGTGCCTTCAGCCTCGGTGAGGTTGAACCAGTAATTGTACGTAAACACCTTTGCGTATAGGATCCTGTCGGATACAGAGGTCAAATCGACACGTAGAGTGTAATTAATTGGGCTGAGAGTCGCGTAGCTTCCAGCATCCTTTGGATAGCCTTCCATGTTATGAACAAATGAGAAGACGGTATAAGAAAGGATTTTAGGTTTTATCTGGGCGAAGATGATCAGTAGAGCCGTTCCATTCATATCTGATGGCAGAGAAATCTCAATCGATCCCTCACCAGAGTCAGATGTTGTTGAAGAATTCGCCGTGACATAGTCTCCTATTATGCCATAGCATCGAAGCTTAGCGGCAACGGGCAGATAGGACCTTTCGGTGGAAACATTGAAGCGATAAGTAATCTTGGATGACCCCTCAGTTGTAGAAGACAGACGAACTGTAACATTAAAGACGGGATTGATTAGAATTCTGAAAGGTCTATCCTTCACGCCGAGAGCTGTGAAAGCCTCCAAAAAGCTCAAGTTGTATTTATTCTCATCATTTAGTCGCGTAACCTTATCAATATCAAGATCAAAAGGTATCGTTGCATCCTTCTTCGCTAATCCAAAGCTCGTCAAAGTCTCATTAATGTTAATTCCCCAACCGGATGGAGATCCTGTCTTGAGAAGGAGACACTCAGCCATCATCCTGCTCATCTCTGCCTCATAATCTAAATACCGATGCGTTATGAAAGGCTGAGACAAGGCGAAGACTCCGGCCATTGAAGAGAGAGCTAGGCAGACCATAACGAAGCATGCAAACAGAGTATCAATTGAAGCCGTAGGCATTTCACAGCAGCCCCATAAGTAGATCAATCACATTCTGTGAAAGAAGAAGGGAGATAAGTGCGGTGATTGCTAAAAGGATAGAGTATTTAAACCCTGCAGCAAAGCTTCCCTGAGCAACCTTTCCAATGAAGAAGCCAGACAACCATGAATGAAAGATTATTGCGCTCGAGAAGACGGCTAGCTGAGATTCTATCGTCGGAAGAGCAGGGCCACTCTCATATATTATTGGGAGATGAGAGACTACGTAGAAAGTGAAAGTAAATGTTAGAGCCATCAGAACGGTCCAGATGAAGGGTAAAATGATATAGGGCTTCAGCATCTCTCTTTTATTCTTCTCAATATCCCGAATCTTTTCACTGTAAGCTGCCAAGAGCTCTAAAGCTTCAGGTGATCCTCCACCAACCTCTATCGTCTCGATCAATATCAGAAAGTTCATTAAAACAGGCCAGCTTCGAAGTCTCTCTCTTAAATCGACGAATATTTTCCTGAGCGAAATACCCCATTCAATTTGGTTTACTATCCTTTTCAAGACCCTAGAGAAGGGGCCATATCCTTTTCTCGTCGCTGCTTGTGCTATGCTCTTTTCAGGGGACATGCCTGTCTTCCGGTTTTCACTTACATCTCGAAGAAAACTAGGTATAGACTCCTCTGCTTTTATGTTGAACCGGGCTACTCTAGAGTATTCGATCATTGGTAATAGCGATACTAGAGAAAGACACGACGCGACTATTATTGGCACTACATAGTCCAGTAGCGACCAGATACGTCTGAATGGTAGTAAGTTGTCAATAATCTTCTGGATCATTGTGATTGTCGATACGAATGTTTCTCTTACTTCGGGTACAAGGAATGTTCCCAGTAGAATCGCTGAACTAATAATGGCGAAGGGAATTGCTTTCAGGTAGATTGATCTTATGTTCATCAACGTGCTTTTCCTAATTGAATGCGCAAATGCCATGAAGAATATCGAGACGGCGGGCATGAAGACGAAAAGTACGAGATATATAAGTATTTGACCATTAAGGTGAAAACCTAAAGTGGCTGAAAAAGAGGATATCGAAACCACTGCTACAAGAATATAAGCGCTTAGTAAGACGAGTAATGCCGCCATGTAGGCTTCAACTATCGTCTCTAATCTCTCTATCGACCTTATCGCAGCTGCAGTTCGAACCTCAAAGATGGACCTTAACTTACTCTTAAGATAGCTTGTTACGCTTCCGCCGCTTTTAACCGTAGAAACATAGCCTCTTAAGAAATCTCCATACTCCTCTGACCCTGTAACTTCTGCCCTTTCTTGCATTGCGGATAAGGGATCAACATTTAAGACTTCAACTTGTCTGACGATTTCGTTTGATTCTTTTTGAATAAATGGAAGGAGGTCGATAAACCTAAGTCTCTTGAAGCTTTCATACGGAGAGATACCGCATGAAGCCATCAGGGTAATAAGCATAAATGCGAATGGAAGCTCTTCATCTCCTGCTTCCTTAGATCTTAACCGAAGCCTCATCTAGATCTCTCCACGGCTCGTTATCGCCTGATACACAGCCTTAGGATTATTATAGAACTTAACGAGAAACTTCGAGATGCTTCGATAACTCCTTATATTTTTCTCTACAAGATACTGAAGTACTTCTTTCCGCCTCTCAAACTCTTCATAAACATAATTCACGGGAAGACTCCATTTCTCAGAGATCTTAGCAAACAGATAACTGTTCAAAATGTCATCGACATACTCATCCGCCGAGCTGTCCCAAACAAAAACGTCATGAACCTCATTAGCACTAATGATCTCTGAGATCTTAACAAACTTCCTTTTTGATCGACGATGCTCATAGCCAACTAGAACTGGAGCCTTAACATGCCTAACCGAGATCACACAGTTCATCAATGGAATAATAGTGCTTGGAATATTCATCGGCGGCTGCGTCAGCCTTTTAATGGCAGTCTCGGCATCCTCAGCATGCATTGTGCAAAGTCCACCGTGCCCCGTCGCTAAAGCTTGGAACAAAACATAGGCCTCTTCGCCTCTAACCTCTCCGACGATTATCCAGTCCGGTCTATGCCGCACAGCCGCCTTTATCAGATTATATAGGGAGATCTCTCCTGCAGTTTCTAGGCCGAAACCAGCTCGCGCAATCGTTGAGACCCAATTTTCTCGTAGGAGATTAATCTCTGCAACTTCTTCTACCGTTATTATCTTCTGTTCGGGATGAATTAGACCTGCAATAGCATTAAGTGCAGTAGTCTTCCCCGCTCCTGTAGCTCCGATTATCATGGATGAGAATTTGTTTTCGCATAGTAGCCACAGATACGCCGCTACATCTATGCTCATAGTTTCATTATTTATTAAGTCTATAATTGTCAGCGGGTCTTCTCTAAACTTCCTTATAGTAAAGCTGGTTCCCAGAGGGGTTACTTCGCTCTTATAGTAAACCGCAAGTCTATGCTTACCGGGCAATGTGGCGTCTACGGTTGGATAGGCTATGCTGACATGCTTTCCTGCTTTATGAACAAGCTTCATGACAAAGTTGTCTAGCTCTTCTTTATCCTTGAAGAAGATGTTTGTCTTTATATTCTCATATTTTCTATGCCAGAGATAGATAGGCCTGCCTACACCGCTGCAACTTATGTCTTCAATATTTGGATCCGCCATTAAAGGATCTATCTTTCCGTATCCAGCTATGTTTCTTTCTAGGTAATACTCAATCTTCTTAATCCCGATACTTGAGAGTCCCTTCAATAGGTTTTTATGTCTCTTCATTATCTCAGGAAACTGTCTTCTAAAGGATTCAAGCGGAGTTTCGCCTTCTAATGGCGCTTCAAGATTCGCCTCTAAGATATTTTTTATTTTTATATATGCCTCTTTTTCTTGCTCATTAAGTGGGATCTCATCTACAATGTAGGATAATTCGCTGGTGTCCTTTTCCCTAATTATCAGAGCGTATGAGAATGGAGCCTTTAATGGGTAATTCTCAAAGACTTCCGCATTCTCATATACCGCGCTTCGTTCAATATTCAATGCGGCTATAAGATCCTCTACTGAAGGCTCATCAGGAAGATTTTCTTTCTTTTTCTTCTTTTTACCACGTTTCGGTGGCATCTTATCCCCTCCTTTCCAATAATACCCTAAATTCAGATCCAATCATGGAACAATTAATCTGAGCCACCTCATAGCGGCTCTCAAAAGTTCCGGAAGCATACACCTTTTTCGGCAAATATATACGATGCTCTTGTTCTTCCGACCTCGCCTCTATACCGAATCCTCCTTCAACCCAAGAGGAGTAAGAATCATTAGCAATTCTAATCCAGTAATATCGATCTCCAATCTTTGGCGGGATTCTAAAGTTTAGAATCAATGTCGTATTGTTGTCAGTAAGCAGCGTAAGCGCATAGAATACCTCTGAACCTACCTTTCTTAACACGTCATCCAGCTTTCTGTTTTCAGAAGACTGTTTTAATAGCCCCGTATAGGAGGAGAAAGCTGCGGTTAGGATCATGCCGACCATCAATAACGCCAGAAGAGAGTAAATAAAATCTGTTGAGCTTGAAGGCATTAGATGTTCACCTCTTCGATCTTCACATTACAGACAAGAATCTCAAGTCTGACAAGTGTAAAGGCACCATTGTTTGAGAGGGGCAGATGAACTGCACCTTCATTTCCATCAATCGTGACTTTTATATTAGCGTAGGAAATTGAACTGGATATATTATAAGTTCCAGTCTGACTTGTGACGTTTATACATCGGATTCTCAAACGGAATCCGCCAGTAAATAGAAGATCCTCAGAGGAATTCAGGTTTATAATAAATATTCTGATAATGTTTAGTTGACTGTTCTGGGAAGAGTCGAGGAAGGAAATAGCGAGAGGTCGATAGCCGAGATATATCTCTTGGCAATCATTCCCAACTCTTATGAACATTTGCGCCGTGTCCAGGAAACTCTGATTTATTATTGGGGTCGGACTTCCACGCAGATACCAGCCTACCTGGCCGAGATCTGCTGCTGGAAGCTCATACCTCACATAACCGATGGTAGAGTTGAAGACTATTTCTGATGTTGAACCCATCGTGACGTTTATTATCAATCTTCGATCCTCAGGCTTCGTCTCGAATTCTCTTCCGTAACCTTGGAATTCTTTAATCAGTGATGCTCCAGGAGACCAGCTTACATAACGGATCGCATTTTCTAAGGTCAGCATGTCTTGCTTGGCAGCAGCACAGTTTAGTCTACTCATTTTTGTGCTTACTGAAGACATTGCGACGTAATATGTCGCTACAGTGAGGATCGTGAATGAGAAGATGAGGAATGAGAGTGAAACTGGCGTCGCAATACCCTTATTCTCAAATATGCTATTTTTCATATTCTCCGCGCACCTACATTTAGGAATACATAAAAAAGGAAGGGATGCGGCATGGTTGATCAAGAGCTTACCTAAGCGGTTTCTGCAGCTTTAACGTTACACTCGACGTAGTACTGAGCATTTTCTGTGAAGACCGTTATCCCGATAGTTGTTCCAATATCGTTTGCACTTATACTATCTGGGCTTGTAATGTAAATCACAAGGGTATCTCCGGAAGCTAGCGGAATATCATTGCTGGGAGTAGAGAAGGTGGCAGATGCCCCCTCCGTATATGTAAAGCTTTCGCTCCAGCTTTGATCTGCATTTGGACAGTTAAGAGATGTCGTGAAGGACGAGTTTAGCCTTGTGTAGCGCACGGTATCCCAGGATGCTTCGACGCCTCTGACCTGTATCTTATCTATGACGACGTCTCTGCCTCCCACGTTATCTATTGCAAGAGCGGCGAAAGCTGTACCGTTAGCGTATACCCATACGGATTGTTTTGAAAGCCTCAAGTCTTCCTGCTGGGTTCTCGTTGATGTTATGTTTATTGCATACATTGTGACGACTCCTGCTAGAAGCACTGAAACCACTAAGATTATCAGTGTAGTAACTACTGTGCTGAGCGCCCTCTCATCGCCTATTCTGAAACTCATTTTTCCCACTGGAGAAGAACTGAAGCTTAAAAAGGATATTTCGGTTTGTGCGTAAATACGCTCTACAGACAGATTTAGCATAATGACTACTTGAATGTAAGAATCCTTCTTGATTGTAGATTGTGACCTTCTGTTCGGACCTTTCGTCCTAATGTGAAATATAATGATATATTAAGGATTTT
>CAZEGS010000034.1:0-15625 GCA_964512445.1 uncultured Candidatus Bathyarchaeia archaeon | reverse complement strand
ATGAGCTGTTCCTTCTTGATGGTGACGCTTTTAGCATAGAAACTTTTTACTTCCAAGGCTAGGCTGATCTTCCTCTTTTTGTTGGTTGCGATTATGTCGGGGAAATTCGATTTTCCAGGACCCGATGATGGAACCCGATCCGCATAATACCCCAGCTGTTCAAGCTTCTTGCATAGAGAACGCTCCGCAGCGTAGCCCTTCTGTCTCCACAATCGATTATTGCATCTTTGACAGAGCCATCCGTTGCGCTTGTAACTGCGGTAGCTCTTCATATAGGAAGGGATCTCCCTTCCACATCTAACGCATATCCTAACTGGAATGCCGGGTTTTTCTTCTTGAATCGCATTATCTCCATAATGCTTCTCTCCTTTTCAATGCAAAGTCTTCTCGAAGCATTCTCTATGATAAAGGTAATGTTTGATCCTTGTCCCTACCGCTGGGAAAGAAACAACCTCATCGCCTATCTGGACCGGTTCTCCGCACAATCGGCATCGGGGCAATCCACTATTTTTTACGATCTTGTTGAAGATGCACATTTGCATTACATAGACGTGGAAGCTAGGCATCTCAATCTTCCTTCTTTTTGGAGCCGATCCGTAAAGGTTCAATCACAAAATCCTTTCCATAAACTAACGGTTTATTCTCTCTCTTCAATTTCCGAATGATCCAATCGAGAAATTTCATAAAGTTCGCCTCATCCCCTTTCTAAAAGGAAGACGGCTAGCGAATGAGAACATTTACCCCTAAATTGAAATTCTCTGCATGAACACTTCCAGGTTCCATTTTCTTTTCTAACGAGATAATGGGAAGCGATTGGATCATGCGTAGCCTTAACGATATAGCAATCTTCAGAGATCTTCTTGATGTGGTTTTTCTTCACGATTTGAACGGTTTTAGCCAATAAAGGGGGAATTATTCTAGTGGAATTAAGTTTCATTTTAATCTCTCCGTGCGAATAGGATGATTGAACCAGCAAAAATTCCGAATAAAGATATTATCGTGAGCATCTGGAGAATCTGAACTTGACTGGTAGGCATACCAACCACTTGAAAGTTTAATGCTGGGGGTCTCCAAAGATAGTTCTTGAGAAAATTCAAGTCTTCAGGGAATAATCTTTGAGGTAGGAGAACCCATATGGCTAGTAGATTCAAAACGTAAACCGTGATTATCAAGCCTATTATGATACTTGTATTTTCAAGATCGCTTCTCCACGCTATAGCTAGGGAGACGAACATGAAGCCGAGAATCAAAAGACCAACATAATATTCTGGAATTTTAAATAAGGCTGGCTTTACGACGGTCTGAACGAATTTCTGGGCTGACTCCGAAATCTTGGTTATCGGGGAACTTGGGGCTCCACCACCCCCAACCGATCCCGAGCCTCCTGGAGCTGGAAGGGGAGCCCAGTAAACCTCAACCATATGGCTGCTCAGATCAGCCGTTATGACGACCGCATCGTTCGCCTCATCCCAGCTCCAATGAGAACTTTCCTGATAGACGGTTCCGTCGATCTTGATGTAGTAGGGTTTACCCCATTCCCCCATGCCCGAATAGAACGAGACCGTTCCAGAACCAGACCAAGTGAACTTCAAGCCGTAATCACGATCTATACGGAAAAGATCCTGTATGGTGATGTTTCCGTTTTGGTTTGTGATCCACCAGTAGCTAACCGTCTCTCCATTCATGCTTATGTTTTGGGAAACCCACCTGTCGCTTAATCATCGAATTTTGTAATAAACACAAAGAGGAGTGACCCATGACAAGCACAGAAGAGCGGAGACTCCAAGAAGTTTTCCGATCTTTAACTAGAAAGCTCAGAATCAACGGGCTGCGTCTGGTCTGGATGCCTACAGCCAATAATGGCCTGAGAGGCGAAATTAAAAACGATTGCGTATATATTTATGAGGTTGATCCAGACAAGGCGATTGAAACCCTAAAACATGAACTCTAGATTTTTTGATTACTTCTAGAATTGTTAATCCGCTTGTTGAAATGATAAATTTACTAATTAAAATAAGGGAGAACGAGATTTATGAGGAGAAAGAAAAGCTTATTGACGTTCTCTCCCATCTTCTCTAGCTCTTTCGTACCAAAATTTTTCCTGATGGGAGAACCGTCTGCACATCCCAGCCTTCAGCCAAGTAACGTTCAAGCTCGTTTTCCCTTATTATCTTCTTAGGATCATCCTCTTCCCTCTGAATTTTTATATGAATAGGCTTTATGCCTAGCTTGCTCGATATCATCCTTGCGAAGGCTTCATCCTTACTCTCGTTCTTGGCTACTTTCACATCCATCTCTTCTATGCCGAGCTTCTTCATCAGGTATCTCCTAACGTTCTGCTTTGAAAGATCCAACACTCCCGTCTCAATCATTGTTCGTATGGTCGCTATTTCGGGGTCTTCTTCTCTTCTAGGCGGGGCTGTTGACAAGTATTCCTCGCACTTAGCGAATGACGATCTCATATCCTCAATCAAGCCTTGCGGAAGTCTCCCCTTATTCGTAAGTGTATCTAGCCTCTATGTCCCCCTTGTGACCCATGAAGAACTGCCTATATGCATGGCTGATCTTCCCGTGATTCTCGGCTAGAAGAAGCTGCGTATCGAAGTATGCTCTCAGAACGTATGGTCTCCAGTTGAATCTCGGCCTCATCGCTTCACGTATCTCTCTAGTCACGTTCTTAGTAGTTATGAAATCGGTATCGTTATTTCTATAGACGGTTCTCTCGTATCCTGGATGAACAGCTATTACGGCTGAGCCTTCTCCCCGAGCCAATCTCATTTCGAGATAGGCCTTCAAATATTCGCATCCCTCATGGGTTAGGAAAGTGAAGTATCTACGTTTCGCCTTGCTCAGATTCGGCCTCACAACAACCATCGTAGGGATCTTGGTGAAGACGACTTGGCCGTTCTGGATCTTCATTTCTGGAAGATCCCCGATTCTCAAGCCGTCTGATCCATTCATGTTGCCAAGCGTTTCAGGCCTTAAACCAGCGAAAGCCATGAATGAAATGCTGCAGTGGGCCCTAGCCTTCGGGATGCTCAGTATCGCTCTCAGCTCATCCCCCGTTGGAACCCTTTCATTAGCAATGGTTGGAGTCAAGTTTCGATTTCCAATCTTGATCCTTCTAACAAGCCTAACTTCATTATAGTTAAGCCATGAGCGGATGGCCTTCAAGTAATTGTCAATATAGTTAGGAGCATTCCCCTCTCGATGAAGCTCAGAAACGAAATCCAAGAGTAAATCTTCAACTTTACGCCTATCCTTCTTCGCAAGCTCAACGAATCCTTGAGGAGTCATACCTACTTGGTTCAGAAACCTGCAGGGGATGCGGGCGTTCTCCTTAGCTGTAACCACGCTTCCCCTAGCCATGTTGTCATACCCTCTTCTGAAATCAGGGTCTTCATCGAGAAGGTAAGAACCATCTAGGACGCTTCAAGACGGAACCGCCTCAAAAAAGTCTGCATTTATTATTTAAATGCTTTTTGGACAAAATTTGTGGTGGGGCTGGTCGGATTTGAACCGACGACCTTTACCCGATGCAAGGCTTGCCTCTTCGCATGCCTTGCATCTACGGGTTTCTTCACAGCTCCAGAACTTCTTCATCCCGTCTGGCGGTCCGCAAACCCGTATTTTTGCCTTCTGGAGCCCGTCGTCATGCCGTTCCAGCAGCCGCCGCATAGGCAAGCTGCTGCTAGACTACAGCCCCTAAAATTTTGTTTTGAACGATCCCCATTATATAGATTACGTTTTTCATCGATACTTGACAAGCGAAAGGTTAAAAAAGAACGATTCTTTATGTGAGATCGGCTGCCGGCCATAGGGCGCGGGAACCACCCGAACCCATTCCGAACTCGGAAGTTAAACCGCGCTCCGTCCCTAGCGGTAGTGCAGTCTTCGGCTGCGCGAAGCTAGGGAAGCTGGCAGCCACCTCAGTCTTCTTTTAGCCAAGATCGTTACCTATTTTTGTAGATGTACATTGGGCTCTGTCCTAAAATTTTTGGGAAGAGATGCGTTGGAGAAATGCTATTCAACTATAACTTCAAAGGTTCCTTTCTTCCTAAATTTTTCGTAGTCGTAGATTTTCACGCCTTTCACAATTCGGGTTATTACGCCGCTTTCGCTTGGGTTGTCCGGTTTCAAACCTAGATTAAGAGATTTAAATAGGGCCAGCATTTGCGCAACTGTTACATCCATTACTGGCCTGCAGAGATCGGGAATCTCAAATTTTCCTTGAGAATCGAATTCTATTATGTGATCGACGTACTTAGCAAGTTTCTTATCAGACTGGTTGCAAACTGCAACTTTTACCATGCCGAGATCTTTCCTATATATATCCTCTATGAGATCCATCTCATATCTACGAACAAAGGGGTCGGTTGAAACATAAAAGACAACTATTGATTCATCGTTAACGGCAACCTCAGGCCCATGTCTGAACCCCATGAACGAGTCTGACTTACATATTATCCGTCCCGCAGTCATCTCTTGAAGCTTCAGAGACGACTCGACGGCACATCCATGAAGAGCTCCGCTTCCCAAGAAGAACGCTCTTTTAAAGTCAAGATTTGAAATCTCTTTCACTAATCCGGAGTATTTTCTAAATAGTCTCTCGGTTGCCTCTGAAAGGCTTTTAATGATCACCTTATATTGCTCTATCTCTTGGATGTATGCTAGGAACTGAGCTGCAGAGACCATTGTTGTGAAGGAAGCCGTCATTGCAAGGCCCCTATCATTTGCTTCTTCTGGAGACAGGAGAAGAAGAATATTATCGCCGCCCGCCATGCCTGCAAGCTTACCCTGCTTGTTACATGTTATAATAATGTGGCTGATCCTCTCTAGGAACTTATTTGCCAAAATGAGGGCTCCAACACTTTCTGGGCTATTCCCAGATCTTGAGAATGAAATCAAGACTGTATCTCTATCTTTAAGAAAGATCGAATCCCAATTAGTTACGATATCTGTGCTCGCTCTAGTCTCTACATCTACTTGCCAACGTTTTCTCAAGAGATTCTCAACGGATAAACCTATGAAATTCGATGTTCCAGCTCCAGAAAGAATAACTCTCACATGCTTCTTTCGGAGAATCGCCGATTCAACAAAAGATCTTATTTCATCCTCTCTGCTTTTCAGAATACTAAAATTTTTCATCCAAACTTTCGGCTGATACCTTATCTCCTGAGGAGTATACTCGATTCCCTTCGCTGCACGATCCTTCCTGGGCAGCTCGATCAGTTCATAGAGGGGATCTATCAACTTTATCCTCTCCTATCTCATCCTCAGATAGACTATTATCACCCTTTTTCATGCATGAATCTTAGAACATTCTTCTCCGTAATCTTCCCCCCAGCTCCCCCCACATAAAGACATGAAAGAGCGCCCATGGCATTTGCAAATCTCAATGAGTCTTCAAATCCCATCCTTTTACAGAGGAAATAGTATATAAAACCTGCATCGAAAGAGTCGCCTGCGCCAGTTGTATCCACAGGATTAATCTTTATAGGATCAACCTTTACAATCTTGCCTTTAAACATGCCTACGGCGCCTCGACTTCCACATTTTACAGCTAGAACCTTAACTTTTGAACCTATCCCTTCCAAAGCCTCATCTAGGTTTTCCGACTTCGCAATGCCCTTTGCCTCCCTCTCATTTGGAAGAAAAATATCAGTATACTCCAGTATCTCCCATATTTTCCTATACTCTCCGGAAGGATCATCCTGGGTATCTAGGGAGGTGGTAAGTCCTTGCCTTCTAGCTTCTTCAAAGATGTCTGGTATGAAATCCAACAGTTTAGGCTGGAAATAGATAGATGAAATATGCACATGATCGTGATCTTGAAAGAATTCCGGTTTGACGTCTGGAGGTTCTAGGGCGCCTATACTTCCCATAAAGGTTATAAGCGCCTTATCAGTCGGATAGGTTAACGATATTGTGACGCCGGTTCTGATATCATCTCGGATTATCACCTTATCTACACATACATTGTTTGAGCGGAGAGTGTCAAGCACGATTCTGCCATTCTCGTCTCTACCTACAACTCCGAGAATATCAACTTTGGCGCCGAGCTGACCAAGTCTACAAGCAAAGATTGAAGATGACCCTCCCATCACCGTTCTGATCTCGCTGCAGTGTATCTCGCGTCCAAGCTCTGGAAACCCAACTATGCCTCTTACAATGATATCTACATTCAAATCTCCTATAACGAGGATCCTCTTCAAACTCTGTCACCAGAAATAATTTTTTGTTGAACCTTTTAAATTATGAATAAAGGGGGATTCTGTGAGAATAAAATCTTTTATTCTTTCAGTTCGATAATGACGTTTTGAGGATGCGATGAAGAAGGTTAATGTTGGCGTTCTTGGATATGGGTTTGTCCAATCCACATTTCATCTACCATGCTATAACGAGATAGTTGAGGCTGAAGTGCTGGCTATTGGCGGTAGAAGAAGAGAAGCAGCGGAGAAAGTAGCCAAGGAATTCGGGATTAAAAAGACGTATTGCGGAGAGGACTTCATAGAAAAACTTTGTTCAGATCCTGAAATAGACGTTATAGACGTAGGCTTACCAAACTTTTTACACTTAAAGGCAGCAGAGATCGCAGCGGAGAATGGGAAACACGTGATCTGCGAGAAACCACTAGCCCGCAGCGTTGATGAGGCTAAAGCCATGTTAAGAGCAGTTGAGAAATATGGAGTTATAGGATGTTACGCGGAAAATCAAGTATTTATACCTCAAATAATGAGAGTCAAAGAGATGATTCAGAACGGCGCCATCGGAGAAGTCTTCTGGGTGAGAAGCAGAGAGGCACATTTCGGGCCGCACTCAGCATGGTTCTGGGATCCCGATCTCGCGGGAGGCGGAGTTCTGATGGATATGGGCTGCCACTCTGTTGAGGTTATCCGCTATCTCCTCGAAAAGAAGCCGATGGAGGCAAATGCTTGGGCTGCCACTCTAGTTCACGATACGAAGGGAGAGGACAATAGCCTTGCGTTAATCAGGTATGAAGATGGCGAGCTCGGTCAATCAGAGAATAGCTGGGCTGCGCATGGAGGACTCGATCTGAGATACGAAATTTACGGCTCAGAAGGAGCAGTCTTCATCGACGTAACTAGAGAGACGGGGATAAGGGCCTTTACAGTTGCTCCGGAAGAGAAAGTTGGATATATAGTGGAAAAGGCTGAGGTAAATAAAGGATGGATGTACCCGATATGGAGAGAACATGAATTGTACGGATACCTCTTTGAGCTTAAACATTTCATTTCATGCATACAAAAAGGAGAGCAGCCTCGAGAAACATTCATGGATGGGTATATAGTTAACTGCATGTTGGATGCTTGCTACCGATCGATCGAAACGAGAAAATGGGAGAAAATAATTATCGAGAGATAAAACAGCGATATTTAGATTATTCATTGGCTACGCTTGAGAGACGCTTCTTATGGCTCAAGGAGAATGAACAGAGAGGTCCATGAATTTCTTTCTCCAAATATACCTCTATTTTTATTATCTTTTCCATTTTAGTCACTCAATCCTCTGTGCTTCTATACCATTCTATTCTGCAATCAAGCTGAAGTCTCTAAATCATCTAAGAATCTTTATAAGACTGTTCTTATCGACGAAAAGGAGCCTTAAAGATAATGGGAAGACGATCCTTCAATAAAATCAAAGAATAATGATAAAAATAGAGGAAGGCTGTCATCAAGTTCAAAACGGATATTAAAGGATTAAAAAATAAAAAGAGAAAAGGGTCGTTTAACCTTCCTTTACAAGTTCTTTATGCCACTCAACAGACTCTTCAAAACTCATCAAAGTCTTGAGATCTTCGTCAAGATTGCTTGGAGATACTACTATAAGCCAGCCCTTTCCATAAGGATCTTCATTTATAATCTGTGGGTTATTAACTACTTCTTCATTAACCTCCACTATCTCTCCACTTAAGGGCGCTACTAGATCCGATACTGATTTTACTGACTCTACAGTTCCGAAGGGTTCCCCCTTAGTAACCTCATCTCCAACATTGGGGAGCTCGGCAAAGACTATTTCTTTTAATTGTTTCTGCGCGTAATCAGTAATTCCGATGCGTGCCTTTCCATCTTCCAACTTAACCCAAGTCCACTCCTTTGAGTAATAAAGTCCCTCAGGAACCTCATAATCATCGACTTTAACCAATCTTTTCACCTCAAACAAAAAATAACAATGCATAAAGAAGTTTTAAGGTTATCGGATAAATTCTATCTCGTTAATAGAGCAGTTTGATACGACACTTATCTTCAGCTAATAACCTCGGTCTTCTCGGCTAACCTCCTAGCAGACTTACGCGTCAACGGCTTCTCATTTAGGATAGTATATCTCTCAGGTCGAATCTCTCTAGCCTTCACCAGAGCCTCAATGATGTATTTCTCTTCAATTCCAATTTCTTCAGCATTTGTGGGAGCCCCAACCTTTCTTAAAGTATCTCTCACAACCCTCCAGTCTATTCCGTGGAGAGCCGCCATCATTATTGTTCCTAATCCGCACTGCTCTCCATGCAGTCCATGTTCGGGAGCTATTAGATCCAATGCGTGGCTGAATAGATGCTCCGATCCGCTGCAAGGCTTGCTGGTTCCAGCTATGCACATTGCAACTCCACAGCTAACTAATGCTTCGAGGAGGATCCTTATTCCCTCCTCAGATCCCGGCCTGATGAGACTTGCATTGTCTATTATATGTTTTGCACTCATCGATGCTAGGCTTGAAGTGTACTGGGCGTAATATTCTTCTCTCTTTTCATGAGCCAATTTCCAGTCAAGAGTTGAAGTTATCTTGGATATTACATCTCCACAGCCGCTTGCAGTGAATCGATAAGGCGCATTCATAATGATTGAGGTGTCGGCTATGACTGCTATTGGAGACTGAGCTTTAATCGAGTAGGGTCTTCCCGTTCCTTTTATAGAGGCGAAAGGGCTAGCCATGCTGTCATGCGAAGCTGTTGTTGGAACACTTATGAAGGGTATGTTTTGATGAGCCGAACTTAACTTGGCGATATCAATCTTTGTTCCGCCGCCGACTCCAAAAACAACTTGCGGACGGAAAGCCCTTATCTTTTCCTCAGCCTCTTTCACGTCACTCAAAGTAGCTGAATTAGAGGAAACGATATGATAGTGAACTCTCAGACCTTCGCTTTCTAACGCATCAATTATCTTCCATCCGGCTATATGGATTGTTTTCGGCCCTGTAACGACTAGAGCGCTCTTTAGAAAACCAAGCGATTCACAAACATCTCCGACTAATCTTATACTTCCGTTTCCCACAACTATCTCTCTTGGAAGCCGCATGCGATGGAGATTGAGACTCAATAATTTTCCTCTCTCAAATCTGTTCTAAGAGTATACTTAAAGCGATTTAAGACCTTCTCCATCAAGATATTTGATGCTTCAGGAGTGATTTTTCAGATTTATCATCCGAACGATTTAAATCTAACTTCTCATTATTATCCCTTCCAGTATTTCACACTCTATTATCAGCTGAGATAGCTCATATCCGCTGAGTGTGATTTTCGGGGAAATATTGAATATGTTGAAAAGAACAGATGAATTGGCATTCAAAGGGACGACTACTATAGGAGCTATAAGCAGAGAAGGAGTTATCCTAGCTTCGGATACAAGGGTTACTATAGGCACTCTGGTGGCTCATAAAAAGGGAAAGAAAATCTATAAAATAGATGATCATCTAGCAATAACGATTGCAGGAGTAGTTGCGGATGCACAAAAGACTGTCGCTACTCTACAGGCGAATGCTCGGATGTATCGTATCCAAAGAAGAATAGCTATTCCCGTAAGTGCAGCAGCTCGTCTCGTTGCAAATCTGTTCTTTTCTTATCGTCTTTTTCCATTCATGACTAGAGTGCTAATTGGAGGAATCGATAGTTCCGGGCCGCATCTATTCTCAATAGATCCCTTCGGAAGCATAGTTGAGGAAAAGTATGTCGCAACCGGCTCGGGCTCGCCAGTCGCATATGGAATACTAGAAGAGAAATTTAAGGAAGACTTAGCAATAGAGGAAACTCTCTCGATAGTTGCACGGGCTTTACGATCTGCTATGAAAAGGGATGTGGGAACCGGAGATAGTTTAGACATAGTCATAATTGATAAGAATGGTTATCGTGAACTGAGCGCAGAAGAAAAGAGTAAGATTCTCAAAGATCTTTGAGCCGATACGTAAAGGAGAGAAATTAAGGAGATGCCTCCAATCACTAATAAACAAGAGGAGATTAGGCGAACCGTACTAGAGCATCTTCCAAAGGAAGCAGAGATCACTAGGGTTGAGTTTGAAGGGCCGTCTCTAGCAATCTATACGAAGAATCCGGAGATACGGATAACGCATAACCGCGCGATCACGGATATCGTTAGCATAATAAAGAAGAGAATAGTCATACGGTCAGATCCGCAAGTGAGACTAAACGAGAATGAAGCGAAAAAACTAATAATGGATATTCTTCCAAAAGAAGCAGAAGTCACAAATATTCTTTTTGACCCCACTTTAGGCGAGACAATAATTGAAGCTAAGAAGCCTGGGCTGGTTATAGGGAAAAATGGAACAACCCTCCAGGAGATCATTATAAAGACACGATGGATACCACGTGTATTGAGAAGCCCGCCGACAGCGTCGAAGATTATAGCTCATGTCCGCCATCTTCTATATTCTGGAAGCAGGGAACGAGAGAGAATTCTGAGAAATGTTGGTGAGAGAATATTTAGACCCCTCATATATGACGTTGGGGACGTAAGAATAACAATGCTAGGCGGGGCGCGGGAAGTCGGCCGCTCCGCAATCCTCGTAGAGACAAGAGAAAGCAAAGTTCTCCTTGATTGCGGAATCAATCCAGGCTCAACGAAGCCATTTGAAGGATTCCCTCGTTTCGATGCAGGCCAATTTGACCTTGACACTCTAGACGCAGTTGTGATAAGTCACGCCCACCTAGATCACTGCGGCTTCCTCCCTTTCCTATACAAATATGGTTATGACGGGCCGACTTATTGCTCGGCTCCTAACCTCAGCCTCATGACCCTTCTACAGCTTGATTACTTAGATGTTCTAACGAAGCAGGGAGCTGCTCTTCCATACGATCAGAAGGATGTAAGAAGCGCCGTTCTGCATACAATACCACTACGATACGGCGTTGTCACAGATATAGCGCCGGACATTCGACTTACTCTTCATAATGCAGGTCACATACTGGGCTCATCTATGATTCATCTCCACATTGGAGAAGGCTTTCACAACATAGTCTATACCGGCGACTTCAAGTATGGAAAGACGATGCTTCTTGAATCTGCCTCCCCGAATTTCCCGAGGGTGGAGACTGTAATAACTGAAAGCACATATAGCGCCCCTGAGGATGTGATGCCTTCTAGAATGGAGGCAGAAAAGAAGCTCGTCTCAATAATCAATGAAACGCTGAATCGCGGAGGAAAAGTTTTGATTCCCGTGCCGGCGGTTGGGAGAGCTCAAGAGATCATGCTGATTCTTGACGAATATATGAAGCGAGGTGAGCTTCTAGAAGCGCCAGTTTTCATTGAAGGAATGATATCGGAGGCTACTGCCATACATACAGCGTATCCAGAGTACCTATCTAAAGAAGTTAGGAACGCCATTTTGAATCAGGGAGTAAATCCATTCGAATCTGAATATTTCACGGTTGTTGAGCATCCGAGTGCAAGAGATGAAATAATTGAAGGCCCGCCTAGCATCATCGTCGCCACATCCGGCATGCTTGAAGGAGGCCCAATAATTGAGTATTTCCAGAAGCTCGCCGATGATAAACGGAACTCTATAATATTCGTTAGCTACCAGATTGAAGGGACTATAGGGCGGAGAGTGCAAAAGGGAATACCGGAAGTCTCAATAATAAACTCTGAAGGGAAAATAAAGGTCATAAAGTGTAGCTTGGAAGTTCATACGGTTGAAGGGTTCTCTGGACATTCAGATAGGAGACAGATAATCAGTTATCTACGTAGGCTCCCCTCAAAGCCTGAGAACATAATAATATGTCACGGTGAAAAATCGAAATGTTTAGGGCTAGCTGAGTATCTGCGTAGAAGATACAAGGTCAATGCGGTGGCGCCTGATATTTTTGAGACGCTTCGGCTCAGGTAGTCTTCTCCCTCCATATCTTAACAAAGGGAGGGGTTACTATTACACGTTCTTCTCCAAGCCGCGCTATATCACCGCCTATCTGCTGAGTAAAATCGTAGAGTTCACCTACGGCCTTCTTGACATCATCAGTGCTCTTCTCTGCTAAAGGCCCCAATCTTATTATAACTATGTTTCCCAAGATAACCTCGTTCTTAACCTTATCTAAGTCTTCTAAAGACTGAGGTGCTTGAGCCTTAATGTATATCAACTCGGGACGAGAAGACTTGTAATTTAGATTATAAGAGGATATGCTGGAATCAGCACGCTGAATACTCGGCTCTCCCTCAGATTTTCTCCTCTCCTCATCCCTCTTGCCAAGTATCCTCTCAATGATCTTTCCTAATTTTACGTTTGACAATCGCTCATCTCCTCGATGAAAAAACTAGGTTACAGCTTAAAAGTTTAGCGGCGTCCTAAGCCTTTAAAGCTACGATGAACCCTTTTTCATCAGATTCCAAACAACATCGCCCACATAATGTAGGTTCCTGAGAACCTTGCCTTTTTTCATGATCCTTATTTTTTCAGAGTCAAAGATGGATTGAGCAATAGCGATAGGCTGTTTATTCCGCTCATCAACCACTACAACCAGCTCTCCCTTTTTAAAGTCGCCATCGACTCTCACTATTCCCGGGGCCATCACGTCAGCGCCGTTACAGACGTAGGGAACGGCGCCCATATCTACAGTTACCTGAGGAAGATGACTTAGATACTCTTTGAGAAAGAGTGTTGGAAGAGGCACATCTTCGAACACTACGAAGAGGGGAGTTCTATCAATCAAGTATACTTTCTTTCTTTTTGTTTCCACGATCTCTATTTGAGGTTTAGATCCGAAGATCTTTTCAGCATCGATTCCTAAGCTTTGGGAAATCTCACGTAGGAAACGCTTAGCCTCCCTCTTTCTTAAGAAGAAATGCTTAATATCTTTAGGCATAAATTTAAAGTAGAATCGTAAGACATATAAACTTGCGGTCCTCTGATACAAGAAACGCAGAGAGCATGGAAAGCTGATTAAAATGGCCGTTCAGATCCTAGAAGAGAGTATTGGCAAAACTGTGCTGATAAGGCTTAGAGGAGGAAAAAGTATAAGGGGACAACTTAAAGGCTTCGACCAGCATCTCAATCTTGTACTGGATAAAGCTGAGGATGTCACGGACGCCGAGAACGTCAAGGAGCTTGGTCTGATAATAGTCCGCGGGGACAACGTTATAATGATCTCCCCGCCTCCAAGGTGAAATGATGAATGGTTAAGGGAACACCATCCTTTGGGAAGCGAATGGGCAAAACGGTTCACATACGATGCAGACGCTGCGGTAGAAGAGCATACCATGTGAGAAAGAAGAGATGTGCAGCGTGCGGCTACGGAGCCTCAACAAGAATAAGGAGATATTCATGGCAGACAAAGAAGGTCTCACGAGAAAGACTCGTGTAGGCAGATCGGGATTTGAGGGAGAAGTTTAAATATAGATTATGGTAAAAATCAGCAAGAACGACGGGATACGACATGGTTAGAAAGGCCAGAATCAAATTGACAAGTACCGATTACGTAAAGCTTGAAAGCGTATGCAGAGAACTCAAAATGATAGCGGAGAGAAGCGGGGTAAAAGTAAGCGGCCCGATCCCCTTCCCCACAAAGAAGCTCCGCGTTCCAGTTATGAAGACCCCATGTGGAGAGGGAACGAAGACATGGGACAGATGGGAGCTACGCATCCATAAAAGATTATTAGATATCGATGCTGAAGAGAGAGTAATGCGGCGGATCATGAGAATGCGAGTGCCCGAGGAAGTCTTCATCAGCATCGAGCTCATATGAGGCCCTAAAACTCAGATCTGAGTAGATAATCTCTAAATTATTGAAAGCTTCCTTTTCTTGGAAGAGTAATTTATTCGCATCAATAGATTTTTAGAGTAGGATAAAAACAATGGAGAGAGCAGCGGAGATCAAGAAACTTGTCAGCCAGACTATTTTGTTCCACCAGAGAACCTTCGCTCCATCAAATATACCTATGGGAATAAGATTGAAGGTTGCCATCCATATGCTGAGAGCTGCACCCCACGAGAATATAGCTGATAATAGAGGGGTGTGAATTTGAAGCGCCGCTAAGTAAAGGAAGGTTGCAAGAATAATATTTGTTAATGGACCGGCAAATGCTATTTTTCCTACAGTTTTTCTGTCTGCCACTCCGGATATCATCACGGCTCCTGGCGAGATTATCTTTATGAGAGGAGAGAGAATCGACAATACCGTTAATGCCGCTCCGAGTAAACTTAGCCTAAACTCAGCCCATAATCCGAAATGTTTAGCTGAAGCTTTATGGGCGAGTTCATGGGACAAAAACACAATCATAAATATGAAGGATGAACCGAACATCAATGATGGGTTTCTGATGATTCTGAATAGCCAGCTAAAACCGTAGCCGCTCATTGATAATCCCACAGCCATCACAATCACCGCTCCTACGGCTAGGTGATAAATCTCAGTTTTGCTTGTCCACCTCTCTCTTTTGATGGGAAATTGATGCTCTATGGGAGGCGGTCTTTGAGTCTCAACATCTCCAAAATCCACGGTGCGATCTCGCTCAATCGGCGGAACAGGCCGGATCTTTACCTTCCACAGCTCTGTGCAGGCATGATTCTCGGGAAGCCTATGATCTGCACAGAAATATTTGCCGCAGAATGGGCATTTAAATGGTAGACTGACATTTTTCTGGCAGTATTGACACTTCAATCTCATCAACTTCTTTTTTAGGACTCTGTGCTACAGCAAAGATTGGTAATTGGCAACTTAAAAATGCTGTTTTTTCCAAAAATGATCTTAAATCATTATTGGGGCATGGTGAAGAAATTAAATTTCAGTAGCAACTAAATATGATTGTTAATGATTAATTGGGAGCCCGCTAAAGTTGACGAATTCTTCAAGTGAAAGAATACCGGTAATCCTCGATACAGATATCGGTTCAGATATAGATGACACTTGGGCTTTAATAATGATGCTTAAGTCTCCAGAGCTCGATCCAAAACTGATCACAACAGAGACCGGAAATACGACTTACCGGGCTAGAATTGTTGCGAAGATTCTTGAGAGAGCCGCTCGTACAGATATCCCGATAGGTATAGGCATTCATCTCAGCGACGAATCTGGACCTCAATCAGCATGGATTAAAGACTACGAAATATCAAGATATCCTGGAATAGTGTATAGGGATGGAGTGAAAAGCCTTGTAGAAACCATAATGAATTCTTCAGAGCCTATCACCTTGATCTGTACAGGTCCTCTAACAAATATTGCCGCCGCTCTTGAGGTTGAGCCTAAAATAGCTGAAAAAGCAAAATTCGTAGGAATGCACGGCTGCCTTCGCAAGAGCCCGCCGGGTTACGGCGGAGGCAAAGGAGGAATAGTTGCGGAATATAATGTCCGGGCAGATCCAAAAGCCTGTCAGAAAGTCTTCTCAGCTCC
>CAZEGS010000033.1:0-15913 GCA_964512445.1 uncultured Candidatus Bathyarchaeia archaeon | reverse complement strand
GAGACTTTAACTCTTCACCTTCATATAGAACTGCGCCGCATCTGTCACAGTTAACCCTTTGAGGCATAACACGACACCTCTAAACAAACAAAAATAAAAAGAACATTTCTCCCTAATAAACAGAACGCAACCAGATTTAAATTGAACCCTTCTTAATAATATTAGATTCTTTGGAGTGAAAGGAAGAGTTGAGGACTCTTGTGCTCTGCGAGAAGCCGAGTGCGGCTAGCAGAATCGCGAAGGCGCTGGATGATAAAGGTCGCCCCGCAGAGAAGAGGATCGGCCGCGTTCCGTATTATGAATCTAGGATGGGTGAAAGAAGCCTAGTGGTTGTTCCCGCAATCGGCCATCTCTACACCGTCGCTCCAAGAGTGAGAAACCGTAATGTCTATCCAATCTTCGATTTCGAATGGGTTCCGAGACATGAGGCTGAGAGAGACGCAAAGGAGATCAAAGATTGGATTGAGGCTATCTCAACGCTATCGAAAGAGGCTGACGAGTTTATATTAGCAACCGATTATGATATTGAGGGAGCGACGCTTGGCTACACTATTCTCAAGTATGCCTGTGGAGGAAAAGAGAAAGAAGCTAAAAGGATGAAGTTCTCCACACTTACAGTTTCAGAACTAAAAAGATCTTATGAGAATCTCATCGAAAGCATCGAGTTTCCAATGATAGAGGCCGGAATCTGCCGACATCTGCTTGATGCTATTTACGGCATAAACCTCTCGCGAGCTATGACTGTGGCTGCAAAGAGCTGGAGCGGAAAGTACGCAACTTTAAGTACTGGTAGGGTGCAAGGTCCAACTCTGAAGTTTCTGACAGATAGAGAAAAAGAGATCAATTGTTTTGTTCCCGTACCCTTCTGGAGAATAAATGCTAAAGTTGAGATTAATGGTTCCCTATTCGACGTTGAGTATGAAAAGAAAACGATCAAAAGCCAAAGAGAAGCGGTGGAGATAGTTGAGGCTTGCAAGGGAAAGAAGGGAGAGATAGCTGAGATAGAAGTTAGAGAGTTTCGGCAGAACCCTCCCGTCCCATTCGATCTAGGGGCGCTACAGAGAGAAGCCTACAGCCTGTTCAGGTATACCCCTCGTCGAACATCTGATATAGCCGAAAGACTGTACCTCGAAGCATTAATCTCTTATCCGAGAACCTCCAGTCAAAAGCTTCCTGAGACAATTAACTATCGAGGAATACTTGAATCGCTTAGGAAAGAATCGAGATATAAGAGGCTGGCAGATCTCCTATTGGAGAAAGAGAAGCTCGTTCCAAACGAGGGGAAGGGCTACGATCCCGCTCATCCAGCTGTTTATCCAACAGGAAATCTTCCAGAGAGGAAGCTAAGCATTCCTGAAAGGAGACTATGGGATCTCATTGTAAGAAGGTTCATGGCGGTCTTTGGAGAGCCAGCCGTAAAGCAGAGCGTCAGAGTCTCCATCGAGATTAATGGGCATACATTTTATCTCAGAGGAAGACGAATTCTCAAGGAAGGCTGGATAGCATTCTATAGGCCTTACGTACAAATCGAAGATGTCATCCTTCCTCCTCTTGAAGAGGGAGAGATGGTTGAGTTTAAGGAGATCTCCCATGAACAAGGCTTTACAAAGCCCCCTGCACGATATAATCCTGGAAGCCTCCTTAAGAAGATGGAGGATGAAGGGATAGGTACAAAGGCGACTCGCGCGGAGATAATCGATACCCTATATACACGTGGATATGTGAGCGGTGAGAGAGCAGTTGTCTCAGAGCTCGGATTAGACGTAATCGATATTCTCAGCAGATACTGTCCCGAGGTAATATCCGTTGAGTTTACGCGTGAGCTTGAGAAAAGTATGGAGAACATTCAGAAGGGTGAAGAGAACCTGGAGAATGTGATTGAAAAGGCTACGAGCCGTCTGAAGCCCGTGCTCTTCAGATTAAAGGAAAACGAGAAACAGATCGGGCAAGAGTTGAGTGAAGCTATAAGAGAGACCCTGATGAGTCGACGGATACTAGGAGATTGCCCAGTATGCGGTACAGGTAAGCTCATCATTATACGTTCCCGTCGAACTGGAAAACGTTTCGTAGGATGCACAAACTTTTTCAAGCATACATGTAAGGCATCCTTCCCTCTTCCACAGAGAGGCGTTGTAACACCGGCTAACATGACATGCAAAAAATGCGGCTTCCCTATGATCAGATTTAAATTGAAAGGCAAACGGCCATTTACTTTCTGTATCAATCCTGAATGTGCCGGAAAGAAAGGAAATGACTAGAATGAATTGTGAAATCTGCGGTAGAAAGGCGAAAAGCAAGTTTTGTGAAAGGCATGAAGAGGCCTACGGCTCTCTGCTTAAGACATATGAGGAATGGAGAAAAGCGATGGATATCTCTTGGAGAGATTATCTTGAAGAGATAAAGGAGAACCCGTATGCTGGTAAATGGGCCAAGGAGGTTGCTGAATATCTGCTCACTTCAGAAGGATTATCCCTTTAAACCGATGTATCTATAAGATTTAAATGCTCTTATACTTTTTAATCATATCACGTATCTGGAAAGTGCTGTGCTAGTCTCTTCAAGTAAACAAGTGGTGAAAGTTGTCGAAAAAGATTCGCAGGAAGGATTCGAATCCGTCAGAAAGCATCTCGATACGTAAAATTTATGCTAAGGTGGCGTCTTTTCGTCCGCAACGCTCCGTAATCGCCATCATGGTGGTCGCCATCTCTATATTTCTCTTGGGTGGCGGAATCTATGACATATTTATGGAGCCTCTTCCAGTGTTGCCTGTAGGGGGAGGAAGGTTCCTATCCTACATTCCGTATCGAATAAATGAGCAGCTACTTGTTGGAAGCATCGGAGTTATGATACTCTACGCATTAGGCTCCTTAGGGTTAATCTTGATCTATCATAGCATAAGGTACATGCATAACCGGAGGCATGCCCTCATTATGGTGGGGATCGGCGCCACTCTCCTCATTATCGCATTTACTATGATTGAATCCATCCTCTTCTGGATAATGCATTATTGATGGAAAAACGATGTGGATTTATAGCAATTCTAAGGTTCCATGCTAAATCTTAACCAGAGATATTCTCAGCGTTTTCTTTAAGATATATTTGGGTTTGTGCTATATTCTTCTCTAAGACGCGTTTAAAGATTGATGTTGGATGGATATTGTATGAGGACGATCAAGTGGCGCGATGGTGTTGTAGTAACTATTGATCAGACGATCCTGCCGCTAAAGGAGGAGTGGATAGAGCTCAGAAGCTGTATGGAGGTGGCTTCAGCGATAAAGGAGATGAAGATGCGAGGCGCCCCCCTAATCGGAGTTGCCGCCGCTTATGGAATGGCGTTGACAGCGTATCATTCAAATGCTAAGACGAAAAGGGAGTTCATGCGGGAGCTAGAGAAATCTGCAGAGATTCTGAGAAATACGAGGCCGACCGCTGTCAATCTTTTCTGGGCAATCGATAGAATCATGAATAAGGCTCGAAGCTTCCAGGGAAGCTTGGAAGACTTGAGAAGAGAAATTATCTCTGAGGCTTTGAAGATGGCTGATGAAGATGTTGAAACGAATCGAAGAATCGGAAAGCATGGTGCAAAGCTTCTATCAGACGGTGATGCCGTATTAACCCACTGCAACGCTGGAAGCCTAGCTACCGTCGAGTATGGGACGGCGTTAGCTGTGATCCGGGCGGCTTGGGAAGAAGGAAAAAGGATAAAGGTGATAGCTGATGAGACTAGGCCGAAGCTCCAAGGCGCTAGGCTCACCGCGTATGAGCTTATGCGTGACGGTATACCGGTAACTCTAATCACGGATAACATGGCGGGATACGTGATGTCTAAGGGTCTTGTGGATAAAGTGATCGTTGGAGCTGATAGGATAGTGAGGGATGGCGTAGCAAACAAGATTGGCACATATACGGTTGCGGTGCTGGCTAAGGAGCATGGAATCCCATTTTATGTCGCGGCTCCAACATCAACATTTGATCTTTCGAAAAATTCGCGGGACGTGATAATAGAAGAAAGAGATCCAGATGAGGTTACGCATATCGGCTCGGTGAGGATAGCGCCTGAAGGCGTGGATGTTATGAATCCGGCTTTTGATATTACGCCTCTCAAGTATGTCGATGCAATAATATGTGAGAAGGGAGTTTTAACCCCTAAAGATCTTCAGAGGCTCATTCAAGAAGTATGAATCGCTGATCCTTTTTGATTTGAAGGCGGCTGTAGTGAAATGGAAAAAAGCGAGAGAGAAAGAGCTAAAGATAAAGAGGCTGAAAAGGCCGTTATTCACGGCCTACTAGGTGAAGACGGTGTAGTGGTTCCCTCATCTGAGGATATTGAAGGGCTTACTTCGAGGGGCTATGGAACTCCAAAAGATGGCGATTTAATTCTAGCTTTTCACGAAGCACTCTTCCTTGTGAGCAGGGGTATACTGGAAGTTAAAGATGAAAAGACGAACAGGATTGTTTCATTTGATGATCTTCTTGAGAAAGCTAGGTCAGTAAGCGAGGATGCTTGGGTCAAGTATCTGGTCTATAGGGACCTTCGAAGCAGAGGATACTTTGTAAGGGAAGGGTTCGGATTCGGAGCTGATTTTCGAGTTTATGAAAGAGGAACCTATGGAAAATCAGCAGCTGCCTATCTCGTTCTTGGGATACGTGAAGGGCAACCTATAGCTGTAGAGGAGCTTGCGAGAATCCTAACGCGGGTGCAGAGCTTGAAGAAAGGTCTAATTCTCTCTGTTATCAGCAGAAGAGGAGAAATAGTCTACTACTCGGTCTCACGTCTAAGCTTCATATAAATCCTCTATTTCCCGAATCTAGAAGAAAGAGATTTTAATAATCCCCGAGCATATGAACCTGTGACATGCGAAAAAGTAAATGGTCTAAGAGCTGATATGCTGAGGGATGCTTGTTGTCTTCGATCTTCGGTCAAACAGTTCGAGGCATGAGGGATTTTCTTCCTGAAGATGCCAGGAGACTAAGATTTATCGAGCGTATTGCTAGGGAAACAGCTGAGCTCTACGGTTATGATGAGGTAATCACACCGACTATTGAGTACTATAATCTTTTAGCGGCGAAGATAGGGGAAGAAAACAGGAAGAGAATGTACGTCTTCGAGGATCTCGGAGGCAGAAAAGTCGCCTTAAGACCCGAGTTTACCGCGTCGATAGCGAGGCTTGTAGCCACAAAGCTTCGGTCAGCTCCAAAGCCGCTGAGGCTCTTCTCCGTCGGAAGCCTCTATCGATATGATGAGCCTCAATTTGGAAGATACAGGGAGTTTTGGCAAGCTAATTTTGAGCTCTTCGGCTCAGCCCTGCCGGAGGCGGATGCCGAAATCATCTCCCTCATGGATGTTTTTCTCAAAAAGATTGGTTTAGATGGATACAGCTTCAAGATCGGCCACGTAGGGGTGCTGCGGGGAGTATTCAGCGATGAGGGGATCGATGAAGATAAACAGAACAGCATAATGCAGAGGCTTGACAAGAAAGAATGGGAAGAAGCGATAAAACTGTTGAAAGAATCTGGGTCCTCTCGGAAATGTCTGGATACGCTTAAGGGTCTTTTAAAGACTTCAGGGAAAGACCCGCCTTGCATCATTAAAAAGATGAGGGAGATTGTTAAGGAGTATCCAGGCGCCATCGAAGCTGTCGAGAATCTAAATGAGATAATAGATCTGTTAAGATCAGGAGGAGTAGAGACTGAGATTCTTATAGAGGCGGGATTCGCGCGTGGATTAGAGTACTACACAGGAGCGATCTTTGAAGTTTACGTTCCAGAGATGGATATTGCCCTAGGCGGCGGAGGCCGATACGACAAGCTTGTTGAACTCTTTGGAGGTGGAAAGATTCCAGGTGTAGGCGTGGCAATGGGAATGGATCGTCTATCACTCGCCTTAAAAAAGCATGGATCCACCATTCATATCAGTGCGCCGACGAAGCTTCTAGTCGTACCGGTGGAAAGGTCATTGCTTGGTGAGGCATTTAAGACGGCTTCTATGCTTAGAGAAAGCGGATTTTGTGTAGAGATCGAGACTATGGGCCGTTCAGTCTCCCGCGCCTTATCAGATGCTGATAGGAGGGGAATAGCATTCACGGTGATTATCGGACCGAGAGAGATAAAGGAAGGCAAGGTTGTTCTTCGACATATGGCTGAACGGAAGCAGATAACTGTTGATCTATCCGAGCTTCCGGAGAAAATAAGCCAAGTCTGTCAATGTTAACAAAAATTTTAGTTTTCCTCTTTCTGTTAGGCTAAACTTGCCTATTCTTCCCTATATAGGGAAGATTCAACGCTAAGGTACTTCAATAATCAAAGACGCATCAGTTCTTCCTGCAAGATGTAAGAAACCGGATAGACGTAGATTATATGGATGAAGGATGGAAAACAATTTTTAAACATGTTTAAAAAGCCGGTATTCTCTGCCGATTTTGAATAGTGATTCGCAGTTTATCATCTTAAAATCTCGCTGTGAACCTCCCTTGGCATTACCGCTAAATACTTCATCAGGCTCATGAATACTTCTTTCACCTTCGGATCTCTATGGAACTCTTCATGGGCATCTATGCTCGTCCAGTAGGTAAGCATCACGTATTCCGTTGGTTGAACTCTTATTTCCTTATACTTGCCATGCAGTCCGCTTCCTCCATAAGAAATTGAAGTTACCCGGAAGACGCTTGATCCCAAGAATCCCTTCACGCCATAAGTGTATTGGCATAGCTCACGAACTTTCTCCTCAAATTCCCTCTCCATTCCAGGTTTTACCGCAAGGAGATTCACTGCACTATCATTCTTTCTCCCTCAGAAATTGGATAATTACGAAATGGAGGGAGAAATCACATCTGCATCTATGCCTCGGCCGCGAAGATATTCCGCAGCCATCTTTGACCTATGACCCATATTGCAGTAGAGAAGCACTTTTTTCCCTTTAAGAAGGCCTAAGTGATATTTCAGGTCGAAGAGTGGAATGTTGATTGCGCCTTTAATGCGACTTTGAACATACTCCTCTCTTCCCCTTACATTAACGATTAAATTCAACAAAACATCACCATTCAGACATCTATACTAGAACCTTTGGGAATAAAATCTTAACCCAAACCAATCGGGCATTAGATAACAATCTTCTTTTTGGTGGCTAAGAGAGTCCAGTTTAAATATTAAAGAAGAAGGGGGAATAGGGTTGTTGTTAAAGAATAGATTTTACGGAAACATGCGTAAGAGGCTAGGGTCCATGGCGTATAACCTAACCTGCCGATTAGTAAAACCATGCACAGAGATAATAAAAGGACAAGATTTTTGAAAGTATAACTAGAATTTCCCCTTTGATGATATGTTACATGTTTGGATGTTTTGAGTTGAAGATTTAAACTTTATAACGTAGGTTCAGTTAGTCTAATAGTTGACTGGTGAAATAGATGATAAAGATTGGCTGTGCAGCATATTCTTATAGAGAATATCTCAAGGACGGAAGAATGGGATATGAAGATTTCATTGAAGAGGCACATCGAATAGGACTTGACGGTGTCGAGCTAACCCTCTATTGGCTTCCCACAAAAGACACGTCATACTTTAAGAATATCAAAAGGCTCGCTCTCTCTCGAGGACTACCCATATCATGCGCCGGGATCTCCACAAACTTCTGTACTCCCAACATTGCTGAAAGAGATAAGACCATCAATAGTGTGAGGGAAGGATTGGAAATAGCTCGGGAGCTCGGGGCTCCATGTCTCCGAGTTTTTGGAGGCTATGTGCCGGAAGGCATCAAGAAGGATGAAGCGATAGAGTGGACGGTTAAGTCTCTTAAGTCATGCACTGATTATGCTGAAGAGTATGGTGTTGTTATAGCATTAGAGAATCATGGAGGCATTACTTCCGAAGCAGACGATGTGATAAGAATTGTTGAGAGCGTGGATTCTCCATGGTTAAGGGTGAATCTTGACCTGGGAAACTATAAGGAATCCCTCTATGATGAGATAGCGAAAACTGTTCCCTACGCTGTACATATCCACGCAAAGGTAAGTGCGGCTGGAAACGTAAAGATCGACTATCAAAGAGTGAAGGAAATACTGGAATCTGTGCGTTACAACGGTTTTCTTTCGATAGAGTATGAAGAAGAGGAGGATCCTAAGACCGCTGTGCCGAAATTTGCTAAATACCTTTTAGACATATTTCGTTAAAAATATCATTAGAGGAGGAAAGTGCGAATGGCAGATAAAGTGAAAGTTGGAATAGCGGGGCTTGGAAGAAGCGGATGGAACATTCACGCTAAAACCCTCGAGAAGCTATCTGACAAATATGAAGTGGCAGCTGTATCCGACCTTATGGAAGAAAGAAGGCGGGAGGCTGTTGAAAGATTTGGATGCAGAGCCTACTCTGAGTTTGATTCGCTATTAAAGGATGAGGAAGTCGAGCTCGTAGTTGTTGCGACCCCAAGTTATCTGCACGCCCCATACAGCATAAAAGCATTAGAAGCAGGGAAGAACGTTGTCTGTGAAAAACCCATGGCGAGTAACCTATCCGAAGCCGACGAGATGATAGAGGCGGCTAAACGGACTGGAAAGATTCTGACAATATTCCAGAACAGAAGGTTCGCTCCGGACTTCCTGAAGGTAAGAGAGGTTATTCAGTCGGGAAAACTGGGAAGAATAGTGCTTGTAAAGATCTTCAGGCACTTCTTCGGAAGACGCTGGGACTGGCAGACATTGAAAAAGTTTGGAGGCGGAGAACTTAGAAACAACGCTTCGCACCTCATAGATCAGGCGCTTCAGCTCCTCGGAGAAAATGAACCGGAGATCTTCTGTGATTTACAGAGGACATTAACTTTAGGTGACGCTGAGGATCATGTGAAGCTGATCCTTAAGGCTCCAGAGGCTCCCCTAATCGATATTGAAGTAACAAGAGCATGCGCGTATCCTCAAGAAGAATGGTTAGTGATGGGAACGCAGGGAGGACTCACCGGAAGCTCATCATCGCTGAGATGGAAATACTTCAATCCGGAGGATCTTCCTCCGAGACAGCTGGATACTAGACCGACTCCTAATCGAAGCTATAACGTTGATGAGATTCCATGGAGAGAGGAGAAATGGGAGATGGATGAGAATACTCCGCCTGGAGAAGTAACCTTCTATGAAGAGCTATATAAATCACTGCGTTACGGCGCTCCTCCACCAGTAACTCCCGAGAGCGTCCGCAGAGTCATGTGGGTCATACAAAAATGTATGGAGCTCTGCAGAGTGTAAGAAAATCATAGTCGCTGTTCGCCGCTAAAAATGAGCCTACGGTCAGCAACGCTTCTAGACCCTCAAATTTGCACCTTACGCCTCTTTTCTTTCTTCTTTAAAGATCTTCCTAACCGGCCTTTTTGGATCGTAAGCCGGAGAGAAGGACTGTTCGACTATAGACATATGCGGATTATTCGAGGAAGAGCTGACCGAAAGCGTAAAAAATGTTTGTTACAGACTTTGATTGAAAACCTGTGAGATGTGATCCCGTAATGTCTTCTAAAAAATCTTTTGATCAAGGTTCCAGTCGCGAAAAGATTTGGGGATACCTTCTGCATCTAAGCTATAACATGTGGGCTGACCGCGAAGTTCCTGAGAGACAAGAGTACTACAGCGCCAAGCCCTATCTCCGATTAGACATCAGATTATGGAATGATATTCTGAAGAAGATGGCTGATGTAGGCATGAACATGGTTCTCATCGATCTCGGAGACGGAGTAAAGTATGAATCTCATCCGGAGATCGCGGTGCGTGACGCTTGGACCGTAAGTCGCCTGAAGGACGAACTCTCAAAGATTCGCGAACTGGGGCTTGAACCGATTCCTAAACTCAACTTTTCAGCTTGTCATGATGCTTGGCTCGGTTCATACTCCAGATGCATCTCAACTGATACATACTATGAGGTTTGTCGAGACCTAATCAACGAGGTGATCGAGATCTTCGATAAACCTCGATTCTTCCATTTAGGGATGGATGAGGAGACTGCGCAGCATCAGAGATACTATAAATATGTGGTGATCCGCCAATACGATCTTTGGTGGCATGACCTATACTTTTTGTTCGAGCAGGTTGAGAAAGGCGGTTCACGTCCATGGATCTGGTCTGATCATCTCTGGCGTCACCCCGAAGAATTCTTCAGCAAAATGCCTAAGTCGATGGTTCAAAGCAACTGGTATTACCGTTCAAAATTCAATAAGAGGATAGGATACGTAAAGGCGTATCTGGATCTTGAGGATCACGGCTACGATCAGATTCCGACGGGAAGCAACGTTAGGGTTCCAGAGAATTTCCAGAAGACTGTAACCTACTGCAGAAGGCACATCGCGCCTGAACGTCTACTGGGTTTCCTACAGACGTCATGGAGACCTACCCTAGAGATTTTCCGCCAACATCATATGGAGGCCATCGAGCTTGTTGGTCAAGCGATTGCAAGATGGTCCCGCCGCTCCTAAATTAATCATAATATATTTATTTTTGTCCGTTTATTTCGAATCTTGAACGGAAAGCCTAACGATTTTGAATCTTTTGGGTGATTTGAGCTGACGGAGGTTAAGATAAGCATTATTGGGGCTGGAAGCGCCGTTTTCTCGATGAATCTGGTGAGAGATCTATGCCTGAAAGAGGATCTTGAAGGCAGCACTGTCTGCTTCATGGATATTGATGAGGAAAGACTTCGAGTCGTCTATGCTCTTGCAAAGAGATACGCTGATGAAATGAAGAGGGATGATTTAAAATTTGAGAAAACTTTGGAGAGAAGAGAAGCTCTATGCGACGCTGATTTTGTTATCAATACAGCTCTTGTCGGAGGACACGTTAACGTTGAGAAGGAACGTGAATGCGGAGAGATGCATGGCTATTACAGGGGAATATGTTTTGGAAGCTATTTCCATCAGTTAAAGCTTATGCTCAGCGTTGCTAGAGATATGGAGGATCTCTGTCCGGACGCATGGCTTATACAAGCCTCAAATCCCGTTTTCGACGGCTGCACACTCATGACGAGAGAGACTAGAATTAAAGTTATAGGCTTATGCCATGGGCATCACGGCGTCTATAAAATAGCTGAGGTTCTCGAATTAGATCCTGAAAGAGTAACCTTCGAGGCTCCAGGTGTAAATCACTGCATATGGCTAACTGACTTTCGATATGAGGGTAGAGATGCTTATCCCTTGTTAGATGAGTGGATAGAAAAGAAGGCTGAGGAGTATTGGAGAAGATGGGATGGCCGTCCTACAGATGTTCAGATGTCTCCTGCCGCAGTAAGCCTATACAGGATGTTCGGATTGTTTCCTGTAGGCGATACGCCTAGATTTGCAGGCGTATGGTGGCATCATGTAGATCTTGAAACAAAGAAGAGATGGTTTAATAAGTATGGAGGATTCGACTCGGAGATCGGATGGGATTATTACCTGAAGGGTCTGCAGAAACGTATGGATAGAATGTTTAAGATTTATGGTGATCCTTCAATCTTGGTGTCCAGCGAGTTTCCGCCTGTTATGAGCGGGGAGCAGCACATACCAATCATAGACGCCCTAGTCAATGATCATGAAGGGAAGTTTCAAATCAATGTTCCGAATCGCGGCGCCCTACCGGGATTTAATGATGATGTGGTTGTGGAGGTGCCTGGGATCGTAAATGGATGCGGAGCTAAACCTATCCATGTCAAGCCGCTGCCTAAACATCTGACCCTCCACATTCTCAGAACGCATATAGTGCCTATGGAGATGGGGCTTGAAGCCTTCCTAACGAGGGATAAGCGGATCCTGCTTAATATGATACTCTCTGACCATAGGACTAGAAGCTATGAGCAGGCTGAAAGGGTCATGGAGGCAGTATTAGCATTGCCGTTCAATGAAGACCTTAGAAAAGAATTCAAGTAGCAATCATCTTAAAATTGAGGGCGTAAGTTTTCGTTACCGCAGTCTCCAGCAGCCTAAATACCATAAACTAAATATTAATCAGCGTATTTACCCTTGAGGTAAGATCATTATAGAAGGTAGAAGTTCATTATGAAGCCGAGTAGCATTCCTACGCTCCTGAAAAGAATAGTCTCGCGGCGTCCAGAAGTTTCTCATTCTTCCCTGCTGAAGTATACGATACTAGCCCTAATCTTCATATTGGCCTTCTCCGTCAGGATTCTCCCGATCAGATGGGGCTACTACCTTAACGAGTTCGATCCATACTACCATTATCGTCAAACAAAATACATACTTGAACATGGGCTTCTAGGAGAGAAAGGCTGGTCATCCTGGCATGACTATCTAAGCTGGTATCCGTGGGGAAACGAGATAAGACGTCACTCTTATCCAGGTCTTCCCATATTAGCCGCGGCGATCTATACAATTCTAAACGTATTGAATGTTCCTCTCAGTATAGGTCCAACTCTTGATCCTCTCCAATCTGATCCAGTCTATGTCTTCTGCGTCATATTCCCAGTAGTAATGGGATCAATCACTTGTATCGTAATGTACCTTTTAGGTAGAGATCTAGGCGGAGAGACTGTTGGAATGCTTGCCGGACTCTTTTTGGCTTTAGACTCCTCATATATTGGACGGACATGTTTAGGCTTCTTTGACGATGAAGCAGTTGGAATTCTAAGCGTCTTACTCTTCATCTTCTTCTTTAACAGATCAATAGGAGAGAAAAGCTCTTCAAGCAGCTTAAAGAAGACACTCTTATCCGCCAAAACGCTCTGGTCGATAGCAGCCGGCTTCACGCTAGGCTACCTCTCTGCTACTTGGGGCGCTGCACGATACGTGTTCGCCATGACGGCCCTGTTTGCATTCATTCTATTAATTATAGGGAGATCATCAACTCGTCTCTTCCTATCCTACATCATCACATTCTTTATCGCCATATCGATTGCTTCCTGCATTCCAAGATTAGGATCAAGATTTCCCCTAGATTATCTGGGTACAAAATTTAATTTTGAGTATGGAACCCTCCCTGTCTACGCCGTTTTCTTCCTTTTGCTCTTCTCTGAGATAAGACGGCGAGCGAAAACCAGAGCTAAAAAGATTTACTTTTCCTCAGCCGTTCTAGTCATCTTAGCAGCAATCTTTCTTATTCTTTGGTGGAGCGGCAAGATCAGTCCATTGGGAGCCAAGTTCATGTCCGTGCTTAACCCCTCGGTCCGTTTTGAACATCCGCTTGTGGAGTCCGTTGCTGAGCATAGGCCATCCGCTTGGGGAACCTTCTACTATAATTTCGGAGTAGGTCTTTTCTTCTTCCCCGTGGGACTGTATTTCGCGGCGCTCATGGCTACGAATCTAAGCATCTTCGCAATAATATACGGCTTGTCTTCTGCGTATTCCGCCAGCGCCATGATAAGGCTAAATATATTGATGTCTCCTCCAGTCAGCCTATTCTTTGCGCTTGCAGTAGCCCGTCTTCTAAGCCCATTCATCTCTTCTCTGAAGGAGCCGGAGAAGCCTCTTCGGAGGAGAAGTCGATTAAGACGCTTCTTTGGGAAGGAGACTGCTGTGGGAATACTGACGTTGATGTTCATTCTTCTGACATTTGCTTATGTTATCGGTACGGATTTTGCGGCGCCCCCGGCTGAGAGGAGAGGGCCAAGGCTCTACGTACAGGCCTATTCTCCGACTACGATAAGCAGCGCGAGTTTATCTGCAAAGCCCTTGGGGATCACGAGAGACTGGCTGGATGCTTTAACCTGGATAAGATTGAACACGCCTCCTTCTCCTTCAAGGCTTGGAGAATCTGGAACAGTCGTTGCTAGCTGGTGGGACTATGGATACTGGATAACAGCTATCGCTAATAGGTCTTCACTTGCAGATAACGGCACGTGGAATTCAACTCAAATAAAGCAGATAGGGCTTATGTTCATGTCAAACGAGGATGAGGCAATAAAGATTCTGAGAAGATTCAATGTTACGCATGTCGTCGTCTTCACAACCTTTGACACGCAGGGAAGATTAGTTATGGCTGGCGGAGACGAAGGGAAATGGCAGTGGATGGCGAGGATCCCAGGGTTAGATGAAAGATCATTTGGAAACTATACTCTCGGCTGGGACTGGATAGATATAAATGGTAACCGTCGGCCTGACAGTGGAGAGATAGTGCCAAACATGAAGGGACAGAACACAACACTCTATAAACTTATGACTTACGGTAGAGAGACGGTTCTTCAAGGCCGCTCAAATATTCAGCTGAAGTATTTTGAGAAAGCATACTTCTCGCAGGAGTATGGCTCTCTACGTCCAGCGCCAGGAACCTCATACGTTGCCTTGGTCTGCGTCTATAAGGTCAACTATCCATCGGAATAAGCCTCCAAATTATTTTAAGCCTCATTCTTCAATTCTGTACTGTAGAGACTTGAAGCCCCCAGGGTGAAGATCAATGAATAAAACAGTAACGATAACGGTGAAGATTCCAAGTGATTTGTATGCCGAGTTAATCCTCAGAGTTCCGGAAGGCGAAAGAAGCAGCTTCATAAGAGAAGCCATAATCGAAAAGCTCCAGAAGACTCCGCGTCCAGACAGAATACTTGAGCTTCAAGAGAGAATTCAAAGGCTTGAAGAAGAGATTTCAAGAATAAAAAACTCCCTTGCAGATCTCGAGATCCTAACATATGACCGCGGAGAAGTAAATCCACATGCCTTCTGCATCGACGAGATCGATCATAAAATCATCAATTACCTGATCCACTACAGAGGAGCAACAACATCAGAGATATCTGAAGCTATCAAAGTCAACAGATGGCTAATACTGAACAGACTGAAAAGAATAAAATCAGAATCTAAAAAGCAGCTTGGAAAGCCAGTAATAGAATATTATGCGGGTCAAAGAGCTGGAAAGACAAGAGCATGGTGGATTAACGAAGAATTAATTGAAGAGTAACAACTAAGATTTAAGCGGGCCCGTGGCCCAGCCAGGAGCAAGGCGCCGAGTCAAACCCAAAGACGCGTAAGCCTCCGGAGCCGGAGATCCTGGGTTCGAATCCCAGCGGGCCCGCCAAAATTTTTAATCGAATCCTTTATTTTAAGGTCAGACCAGTAATTCTTGATGACCGTTGCAGTCGAAGTACTCTTATCTTCTAAAGGATGTGGATGTTAGGCGGTGGTTTAAGAATCTCGCCGCCCGCTCCAAAGTCACGGCCATGGTTTATCTACGCACCCTCAGCCTATACTGCGAAATGAACAGGACGGATCCGAAGGCCATCCTGAAGATTGCTAGCACAAAGAAGTTCAGAGACAGCTTCATAGACTTTGTCAGAAGCCTCGAGAGGCAGGGCAAAGCTGGATCCTACATAGTCAGGTTCAAGAAGGTCCTACGTTCATGGTTCGCCTTCAACGGATTAGACGTAAAGTTGAAGGTTAACATCGCCGGCGAGTATGACACGCCGACAATCAAGGATGAGCGTGTACCAAGCAGGGAAGAGCTGGATAGGATCATACGGATGGCGACTCCACGTGGAAGAGTCTCAATAGCCCTCATGGCCTTCTCCGGGCTACGGCCAGAGAGCATAGGAAACTATGATGGGTCAGACGGTCTCAGGCTCGGAGACTTTGAGGAGGCAGAAATAACAGATGAAGGCCTCAAAGTTTCGAAGATGCCGACCATGCTAGTAATAAGAAAGGAGCTAAGCAAGGCGCGGCATCAATACTTCACATTCGTTCCAGAACAGACCTTGACTTACATAAACGAGCATCTAACCGAAAGAATCGAGAATGATGAAAAACTTAATAGTCAGACGCCACTGCTCGGCTTTGACCCAAGAGGAATAAGAAAGAACAAATTTCTAAGAACGAACCTGGTGACAAGAGACATAAGAGAAGCAATTAGGCGGGCGGGCTATTCCTGGAGACCATACGTTCTCCGCGCATATTTCGATACAAACATGATTATCGCTGAGTCTAAGGGGAAGGTCTCTCATCCATACCTGCAGTTCATGATGGGGCATAAAG
>CAZEGS010000032.1:9433-15937 GCA_964512445.1 uncultured Candidatus Bathyarchaeia archaeon | reverse complement strand
AAATATCCACTATCCCCACTCCAAAAAGTTTTAGCTTTCAAAATCCTAATTCTCTTTTTGAAGAAAGGCGCATCTAAAACGAGAGTCTCATACTCTCCGCCCTCGCCAACTATCGATATTCCATATTTCTCATTAAGAATTATCAGATCCCTCAGTGCATCTCGATCAAGTCTTCTTCCAAGCCATGCCTGATTTAGGCCGTAAGCATAGACTCCCGTGAAGATTACTAAAAAATTATTCTCTATAAGTTCTTTCATAAGTCTCTTAGGATCTTCATGCCAGAGAGGAGCGATTGACTCTAAACCAATTTCTGAGCAGATACGATCCAGCCGGCTTTTCTGATAGTTGGAGCATACAGCCCCTGAAACTACGCCTTCTACATCCAGATTTTCAAGCAGTCGCTTAAGATCCTCCAATTCTCTCTCCTTAACACCATGCGTCTCGCCTCTAACCAAAGGTAAGCCGCATGCCTCAGCAAAGAGGCTTGTCAACTCGACATTTGGATAATGAAACATCCAACTATCTTCCCGCTGAGGAAGAACCGTTACAAGATACTTCACATTATAGCCTCTCTTCAAAACCCTATATAATGCGAGGGCAGAGTCCTTTCCACCGCTAATTAAAACCGCGACATTCATGCTCAACGCTCTCTATGAGGCGATACGCTTATCTCCAGAAGGAATCCTTAATCCCGCTGAAGATCTCCTCAATTCTCTTCTTCCATACCGGAAACTCCTTAGGCGAAGCAGGATATCTTTTATACATCTCTTTAACCTCCCTTGTAATTCTAGCCATCCTATATAGCGATCTCAAAAGTCTTAATCTGCCCAGCCCGCTGAAGATTCGCCGTGTAGCCTCACTTATGTTAAGCTTTATATCCTCTCCTAAACTCGCCTTCAGAAGATCATTCTCCGTAATTAGCTGATACTTCATGCCGTAATCTAAATCGGCATTCGTTATTCCTTGAAGGAAGATTCGAAAAACGTCAAGTCCAGCCTGCTTCATGCCGTAATTCTCCATAAACTTGATGTTAATCGGCCAAAGAGCTTCAAGGCTCGGCTCTCCGCTTTCTAACGCCTGGGCAATAACCTCGCCGGATATTTTTCCTCCCATCATCGAAGGACCTATTCCTCCTCCATGAATCGGATTAACTTGGCATGCAGCGTCGCCTATGACAACTACGCCGTTCCCTACAAGAGAATCTAATGGTCTCCGCGTGGGAACTATGCCTCCTCCTCCGTGCAATATTGAGGATAAGTTAAAGAGTGGCTTGCTCAGAATATACTTATAAAGCTGGCTCTTCGGGTTTGGATGATTAAGTGTTGATGCTACTCCTAGGCCAACATTAACTCGATTATCGCTTTTAGGAAATATCCAGCAGTAACCGCCAGGAGCGATATTTAAGTCCAAATAGATCTCACAGAACGTTGGCTCTTCAATTTCTCTACTCAACTTTCGAATTTCTCGGTAGCATATCACCTCATCTTCTCGGCTGACCTTTATGTCAACACCGATCTCGGATGGAAGTCTTCTACGTATAACAGCTGAAACTCCACTTGCGTCAATGGTGACCTTGCTGAGAATCTTCATCTTCTCGCCATTTTTAAGGTCTGTTGCAGAGATTCCTTTAACGAATCCATCTTCAATGATTGGGGCTGAGACATGCATGTTGTCTCTTAAATCTGCACCTGCATCTAAGGCATATTTCAATAATCGCTGGCCGAAAAGATAGCGGTTAATCATGAATCCTGTTAGACCATAACCTGTTATTTTGAAGACTGATTCGCGATTTGGAGAGTAAATCTTAATGCCTACAATATCTCCTTCCTTCTCGTCCCCAGAGGGATATGGCAAGCCGAGATTATCGAAATGATGTTTCCCAACAGCATCTCCACAGACCTTATCGCCGATGGATTCTTTATCTTTCCGGTCAATTAGACATACGTTAAAGCCTTTTGAGGCAAGCACATTAGCCGCCATGCATCCTGCAGTACCCGCCCCAACCACAATCGCATCATACTTTTCCAAGGTCTCTCATCCCAGATAGGATTAAAGGAGACTCTTCCTATCTCCTACGATAAGTCTAAGATAGAGTTATATAAACGATATAATAAATTCAGGTAAAAGTATCCGCCGCAAATTATAATTGAAAATATGAAGGGAGACTGCTTGAATCTCCTTAGAGTTCCACATCCTTACTCGGGAGGCATCTTCCTCACATACAAATGTAACAGTCGATGTAAGCACTGCATGTATGCTTGCTCTCCAAAGTGGAAGGCAGACTGGATAAGCCGTGAAGACGCTGAGAAAATATTGCGGAATCTTTCTAACGTATTCAGGAATAGTTATCCGGAAGGCTACGGAGAGGTTGGGCTTAATCTGGGGCTTCACTTTACAGGAGGAGAACCTTTTCTAAACTTTGATCTTTTGCTGGATCTCGTAAAGATCGCTAGTAATCTTGGAATACCCTCAACATTTGTTGAGACAAATTGTTTCTGGGCAGTAACTGAGGAAGCTGCGAGAAGTAAGCTTCTTCAACTGAAGGAGGCTGGACTGCATGGAATACTGATAAGCGTCAATCCATTCATCTTAGAATACGTTCCATTTGAAAGAACCTTAAGAGCTATACGTGCGGCTAAGGAGATCTTCGGCCAGAACACAATGATCTATCAAGAATATTTTCGTCATCAAATTGAGAGACTCAGAATTCATGGAACGATGCGTCTCAATGAATACCTTCAAAGAACAGGAGCCGAAGGCTTATACTATGCAGAGCTCCTCCCAATGGGCAGAGCATGCTACGAGCTGGGACATCTATTCAGGAAGTATCCAGCTGAAAGATTCTTTAACATGTCATGCAGAGAGGAGTTGACAAGGCCGTGGCATATTCATGTAGATAATTACTGCAACTACATAACTGGATACTGCGGAGGAATATCACTTGGAGACGCGAGAGATCTAGACAAAATATGCTCTGGAATAGACCTGGATGATCATCCCATACTTGCACGGCTAGTCTCAGAGAGAGGAATTAAGGAGCTATACACCTTCAGCGTAAAGGAGTATGGCTATCGCGAATCTAAAAGCGGCTACATCTCGAAATGCCACTTATGCGTTGACATTCGAAGGCACATAAGCGAAGAAACCGATGAATTTAAGGAGCTTAGGCCGAAGGAGTATTACCGTAACCTCTCAAACGATTCTAGCTTATCATAAGGCATTCTACCAATCTGCAATTGAGCCGTCCTCATGAAGGAGCTGCGGATTATGCCAATCGCCAGAGTATCTCTTTTCCTCTATAGCCTTATCGTCAAGCTCGATTCCAAGCCCAGGGTCGGTAGGCACCTCAATATAGCCCTCTTTAAGTTCAAACGGCCTCTTAAGATATCCCTCCCCTAACGTCGTCTGCTCTTGAATTAGAAAGTTAGGTGTGCAGGCATCCAGCTGGAGACATGCGGCTAAAGCAATAGGCCCTAATGGATTGTGAGGCGCGACAGCAGCGTAATAAACTTCGGCCATTGCAGCTATCTTTCTGCATTCCATTATCCCTCCTGCATGGCAGAGATCCGGTTGAACTATAGATGCAGCCTGCTTTTCAAGAACTTCTCGAAAACCCCATCTTGTAAATAGTCTCTCGCCCGTCGCTATCGGTATAGATGTTGAACGTGCAATCGTAACCATAGTGTCTACATTCTCAGGTAAACATGGCTCCTCAAGAAACATTGGAGAGTAGGGCTCCAATGCCTTCGCTGCTAAAATCGCCATTGAAGGACTAAGCCTTCCATGACAATCTATGCCCAGATCGACATCTTCTCCAACAGCCTCCCTCACAGCCCTAACCTTCTCAACAGCCTCTTTGACCTTCTTAGGAGTATCGACTATTCTCATAGCTCCAAATGGCGCCATCTTTAGAGCTCTGAAGCCTTCCCTAATCCTTTTTAAGGCGTTTTGGGCGCATTCCTCACGAGTATTTCCGCCAACATGAGCGTAGATCTTTATCTTATCCCTCACAGCTCCGCCTAGAAGCTGATATACAGGCTGATTTAGATACTTGCCTAAGATGTCCCATAGCGCCTGTTCTATTCCGCTTATTGCACTCATTATTATAGGTCCGCCTCTGTAAAAGCTCCATCTGTACATGGCCTGCCAGTGATACTCGATCCTTCTAGGATCCTTTCCCTTCAAGTACTCGAAAAATTCTCTAACAGCAGTTGCAACTGTTCTAGCCTTCCCCTCAAGAATAGGCTCGCCATATCCAATTATTCCTTCATCCGTATAGACTTTCAGAAATAGCCATCTAGGCTTGACGTGTATAAGCTCATAGTCTGTTATCTTCATCTGACTTCACACTTGCTACTCAGTTTATAGAGAATCAAATAAAAACTTAAGGGTAAAAGGGCTAAATTAAAAAATTGCTCCTTTTTTCCTAAAGAGTGGAGTCTATGAGAGTCATGCTAGAAGAGAGGGCCGGATGGTAAACCGTCTCCTCTAACATCGGCTGAAAGCATCGTTATTTCTCCTCTCTTTATGCCGCAGTGAGCAACTCCCATACCGTTGGGATATTCTCGAACAATTATGCGATGACCGATTCTTCTTAGCTCATCTAATCCGCGGAATCCCTCCTCCATAATTATCTCTGCTCCTCCATTCCACAGAAATCTTGGCAGCTCCACGGCATTCTGCAGATCCAAACCGTGATCCACGATGTTAGTTAATAGCAAAGCATGCTGTTGAGGTCTATAGTCCCCTCCGCTTGTCCCAATAGCTAAGATCTCATTATCTTCCGAAATTGCAATCATTGATGATAACGTATGAAGAGGTCTCTTTCTAGGCTCCACCTTATTTGGGCCTGATAAATTAAAGTATGAAGCTCTAGAATTCAGAAGTATGCCCGTCTCTGGATCTATCAAGCCTGACCCGAAACCATGAAATAGGCTTTGAATTGCGGAGACAATATTTCCCGACTTGTCTATGACTACAAAATTTGTTGTGTCTCCAGGCTTTAGAGAAGAGTAGTCTAGAACACTATCTTCCCGTATTGTTTCCGCTAGTTTCTTACCATGACTCTTCGAGAGAATCTCATCTAAGGGGATATCTACGAAACGAGGATCCGCTAAGTATCGATTTTTATCAATATATGCCCTTTTAGCCGCCTCAGCGAATAGATGGATTCTTCTAGCCTCTAATGAATCTAAAATTGGAAGGTCAAAATTCTCAAGAATATTCAGTATGATAAGGGATGTGGCTCCTTGACTATTAGGAGGCACTTCATACACCTCAAAATCTCTATATGTGCTCTTGAGAGGTTCAACCCATTCTCCCTCAAAATCTCCAAAATCATCAATGTTAAAGACTCCTCCCTCCGCGTTCAGAAACTTGCATAGGCTTTCCGCAATCCATCCCTCATAGAAGGATCTGGGATCTGAAGCCACACTCCTTAAAGTATTAGCTAATTGCTTCTGAAGGATCAATTCTCCAGCCGCAGGAGGATCCCCTCCTCTAAAGAAGAGATTCCTTGCATATTCGCTAACGAGTTTTCCTCGATTTCGATTTATCGCTTCTGAAAATCTGTGACTTGCCGGAAATCCTTCCTCAGCCAGCTTGATAGAATATTCTGCAAGTTTACTGAACTTTAACGTTCCAAATCTTTCATGAATCTTCTGCAGCCCGCTTATCATGCCTGGGACAACAACTGCATGCGGAGAGGCAATCGGTATCTCTTTTAATCCCAAGTCCTCTAAAAGTTGAAGATTCAGCTCCATCGGGCTCCAGCCGCTTGAGTTTATGCAGTAGACTTTGCCGCTTGAAGATTCATAGATCAGAGCGAAGAAGTCTCCTCCTATAGATCCAAGATGTGGCTGAGTGACCGCTAAGGCCAGACTTACCGAGACTGAGGCGTCAACAGCATTTCCGCCCTCACGGAGAACCTGAGAGCCAGCGGTTGAAGCTAATGGATGCTCCGAGGAGACGCCGCCAGACTTACTCATAAATGGAGCTTTTAGCACCATGAATTTAGCCTCAAACACTTAATGAATGCTTCAATCATTAAAAGATATAGGTCTTCTTGAAGAGATCGTTAGCTAATAAATTAAAGGTCCGGAATAATCAATTTATTCTACGGACATAAAAATCTCCTCAATCTTTCTATAATACTCAAGAGTATCCAGCCCTTTCCTAGTAATCCTATATGTTTTCCTTTTTCCAATGATCTCAAACTCAACAAGACCTTCCTCTGTGAGAAGATCTAGAATCCGCATGAGCGTACCCCAAGATAGATTGCTCCTGTACATGATATTCGTGGGTTTCGCTACCCCTCTGCTTATGGTCTTCAAAACGTCTAGGCATAATCTTATGCGAGACCTCTTTTCAGAGGCTGAAGGGAAACTTTCAGAGACGTTTCTATGCACACATGTTTCCCCCAGCGATAGAGTTTAAGCAGGCGGTTAATATCTCTTAAGAATAAAGAACATAGACGCTAAACAGCATATTTAATATTCATTTTTA
>CAZEGS010000032.1:3257-9333 GCA_964512445.1 uncultured Candidatus Bathyarchaeia archaeon | reverse complement strand
GCCTATATGTCTCAGATGTGCCAGAAAGAAAGTCTCGCCAACAGTCGTTTTTAGAAGCAAATACACCTATCTGCGCGAGTATCTAGCTAGAAAAGCGAAGTACAGTAGCTATGCGAGGCTTTCCTTCAAGAAGATTGAGGAGATAATGGGTGATAGGCTGCCTCCCTCAGCGCTTCATAATTCTCAATGGTGGTCTAATATTCACGGTCAATCACACTCTGACGCGTGGCTCTCAGTAGGATGGAAAGTGGAAGAAGTCGATCTTGAAAAGAGGGAAGTTGTCTTCAGAAGAGAAATCCCACGGCAGATAGAAAAGAATAGGAGAAAAAGGCGGAAACCAATCTCAGCCGCATTTAAAGCCTTAGCACTTAAGCCTAAGAAGAGACGGCGGAAGTCTCCTTCCCTGAGTAAGATTGCGAAGGCTCAGGCTCGAATTAAAAATATCCAAAGGAGATTGTCTGGTCAACATGCTTTTCGAGGACTTAAGCAGAGAAGCACTTATGAAAAGAGACTATATAAACCTCATGAGAAACCTGAATGATTCTAGTCTTCGGAAAATCTTCATTAAAGAGTTTTGGCTACAGTAAAAGATAGGATTTGCAAGTTTTAGATTTGAAGGGAGATTGAAGGATGAAGAGCACCGTCGATATCTCCGCGATTCTCTCAGGGATGCATACCGGCAAGAAGATCCAAATTAGAGGCTGGCTTCACAATATGAGATCAAGCGGAGGCATACATTTCCTTCTGATACGTGATGGAACAGGAATCATCCAATGCACATTGAAGAAGGGCTCCGTTGAAGACAAGATCTTCGAGGAAGCTAAGACTCTCACGCAGGAATCGTCACTAGAGGTCACTGGGATCGTTAAGGAAGATAGGAGAGCGCCTGGAGGATACGAGATTCGAGTGGAGAACATAAAGATCTATCATCGAGCTGAGGAAGGATATCCCATCGCCAAGAAGTATCATGGCCCAGATTTTCTGCTGGATAATCGTCATTTATGGATACGTAGTCAAAAGATGCAGACAATACTTCGAATACGAGCTAAATTCTTAGAAGCCGCAAGAGAATGGTTTAAAATGAATGGATTCACAGAGTTTCATTCTCCAACGCTCATAACAGCTGCATGTGAGGGCGGAGCGACGCTATTTCCTGTGAAGTATTTCGATCAGGAAGCATACTTGACTCAGAGCTGGCAGCTATACGCAGAGGCTGCCATAGCAAGTCTAGGCAAAATATACACGATCGCCCCCTCATTCCGAGCTGAAAAATCCAGAACTCGCCGTCACCTAACTGAATACTGGCATCTAGAAGTGGAAGCGCCTTGGTGTGACCTAAACTGTATAATGAGGATACAGGAGGATTTGTTGGGATATATCCTTGAAGTGTTATGTGACAAAATGCGAAATGAGCTTGAGTTTCTAGGAAGGCCAGCCGAGGAGCTAATAAGTATGAAGCCCCCATTTGAGAGAATAACATATGATAGGGCGGTTGAGATACTCAATGAGGAAGGAATAGAGTTTGAGTGGGGAGACGATATCACATGGACCCACGAAAAAGTCTTGACGCAAAGATTCAGTAAGCCATTCTTTGTAACGCATTTTCCCAAGGGTGTTAAGGCCTTCTATCATAAGCCTGATCCTGAAAGACCTGAAGTTACCCTTTCAGCTGATCTTTTAGCGCCCGAAGGCTACGGCGAGATAACAGGTGGAGGTCAACGGATCGACGACCTTGATGAGCTGCTAACAAGGATAAAGGAGGAGAATCTGAATCCTGAAGATTATAAATGGTATATAGACCTTAGAAGATACGGTTCGGTTCCGCACTCAGGCTTTGGATTAGGGGTTGAGCGAACCTTAGCTTGGATCTGCAAGCTTGATCATATACGGGATGCGATTGCCTTCCCAAGGCTTATAAATAGGGTATATCCGTAGCCGATAAGTCTTCGTATCTAATCTACAATCAGGCCTTCTTCCTCAGCTATTTTTATTATCGCTTCCTCGTATGTAAGTCCCAGCGACTGATACTCCTCAATCTTGTACTTAAGAACATTTATGTTTCCCCAGATTGAAATATGCCTTTTACAGAGCTTCTCATACAATTCCTGAGCTTTTCCCAAGTATCTCCGCAATCTATCGCGGTCCATCAGGAGAATCTGACGATTATATTCGCGCTCCAAGAAAGGTAAAGTCTCATTCAAAACATCTAAAAATCTGACTGCTTCAAGATTAACATTATAGGCCATGGGGAGAAGAGCGGCGACGATTAACATCGGCAGAAAAGTTCCAAACAGTATACTTAAAACGATAGCGGCTGAGAAGATGGTAGACGCCAAGAGTATAAGCTTTCCATATCTAAAGTTAATGTTTAAAACGCTAGTATCCCCCTCCGAAGTTATCCAAGCCTTAAGGTTTGCCCCGATCCTCCCACCTAGATTTATCTCCAACGTCATATCGTCCCTCTGCCGAATATCTGCATCCTTCAATCCGAGATCCTCTCTCAAAAGATGAATGATATACTCATAGAGGTGCTTAGGTGGAATCATCACGTATCTCCGCCTACTTGACGGAAACAGTGGAGGCAGAAGAGAAAGAGGCTTTTCCTGAGTTTTCATGACGTTCCCATCTTTGTTTTGATACTACTCAACCTCATTTATGTCTGAAAGTGCTATTTTAGAATGCGCGTTCTCTAATGGCGAACTAGAATTCCAGACGAGATTCAACATCATAAATGTGCCTATGGCATTCATGTTGAGAAGCGCCTCGTAAGTCTTATAATGTTTAATTGCTGAAGAGTGATTAGGAAGTTTACGGTTAGGATCTACTATGAAAAGAACTGCCCTTTTATTTGTTAAATTTGACTTGCAGATCAATGCTGCCTTTATGCTTTTATTATCAGCGCTTCTACTCGTCTCAGCGCTTCTTTATGTAAATCCAGTCTACTCTGCTGAGGAAGAGTATGTGTTCTATGGAGTGATACCGCAGAGAATATACTTCTATGAGCCTAAACATAAGCTGAGCGGCGGAGCCTTCGTTCTTAGCGAGGGATGGGATCTCGTAAAGGAATCGGTGAAGAGGGAAGGTTCAATCTCGATCGTAGCTTTCTCTGATAACACTAACGTGAAGGTCTATGACTTGAATAGGAAGTCTTTGGTCTCCGAGGCTAACTTGAAGGAGATGCAGAAATTTTATGTTGAGATGCCGAATGGCACAGTCTTCAAGGTTGTATCTGACAAGCTGGTCTTCGTATTGATTCTCTCAGGAAAACCGCCCAGCCTCAATGTGAGCGAGGGACCTACACCCATGGGATTCCACACGGCCGTTGATGGAAGCTACGTGGGGAAAGAATTTGTATTCATAGCCTCCCAGGGATTAACAGGGCTGCCTTATCACATCTTCTCGTTAGAGAACGCCGAGGTTACTATAACACGTGAAGATGGCGAGAAGCAAACCTTTAGGCTTGAAGCAAATCAGCATAAAAGTTTAGGGTTAAAAGCATACCATGCCTATAAAGTCGAGTCTACAGGTAATATTATGATACAGTCGGGAGGCGTTGGGGGACGCAGCTTCTTCATACCATCAGCAGAGGGAGGCTTCGTTGGAAGACGATTCTATTCAGCTTCAAGGGCATCATGGGATCCGGTGGAGGATTATGGCTTCAGAATAATGTCGGCGGAAGATGCTAAGGTGAAAATTTGGGACCTAGAATTTAAGCGTCTAATTGATGAGATCGAGGTAAGCGGAGGAAGCTCGGTCAATATTAAACCTAAGGCTGAAGCGATAATGGTTGAGAGCGATAAGCCGATAACGTTTGAGTTTGTTCATAGCGGACGTATAAAGGGCTATTATGGCTGGAGATACGGAGCGGGAGTTACATATATGAGTGTCAAGCCTAACGAGGAAACCTTCTTCTTCCTGCCGACAAACTCGAGCAATCAAGCTTACATTTTCGCTTACGAAGACGCGTCGATCCGAATAGACGATGTGCCCATCACGATCAAATCTGATAGTTACTTTCTCGTGACCTCCCCCGGGATTCATAAAATAGTCTCTGACAAAAACGTGGTCATCCAGCTTATCCATTGGCCCCTGATTCCCCCAGTCCAAGGGATCAACGGCTTCGGAGTTGTAGTACCTTGCATTCAAACGGTGAATATAACTCATAGTCTTGCCTTAACACCGATAGGCGGAGGAGGCTTCCCAATAACCTATGTGATATTAGGCGTAGCGGTTGCTGCAGCTGCCGCAGCCACAATCATATTTAAGATGCGTCGTTCCAAGAGTTAGGGATCCTCACTGATGAGTCTCAAATCGGAAGAAAAAGTTCGAAGACCCTTTAGTTATGAGACTTTATTTGGCAGGTGGAATGTATCTTAGCGCTTGGCGGGAAATGGGTTCAAAGCCTGGGTGAAGAGTGGTGAATGCGAGAGAAAGATTCTTGGAGGTTGCGACCTTCGGAAATCCGGATAAGATTCCGCTAGCCATTGGAGATGTTAGGCCCCTCACCAAGAAGAGATGGATCCGGGAGGGTCTGCCTGAGGGCGAAAGCGTTCTTGACTATCTGAAGGCGAGGGAGTGTACGCTACAGTCTATAGGCTTAACAACGTATCCGCAGCAAGGTCGAGAATGGCAGTCTCCTCTAAACCGTATCAATCTTGGTCCTATTCCACCATTTAAGGAGAGAATAATCTTCGAAGATCAACGCTATAGAATATGGATTGACAGCTTAGGAATAACCCAGAAGGGACTCCTAGAAGACTGGAGTGGAGGTTGGAGTGGATTCGCAACAAGAGTCTTTATTGATTTTCCAGTTAAGGGCATGAAGGACTTCGAAGAGATGAAGAAGAGATATGATCCGAAAGATCCTAGAAGATATCCGAAAAACTGGGACAAGATAGCTGAAGTATACAAAAAGCGGGAGTATCCTGTAAGCATAAATATCCGCGGGCCATTCTGGTGGACTCGAGACATGGTAGGATTGAAGGGGCTAGCGATTAAACTTCACAGAGATCCTGAGCTCATAAAGGAGATCATGGAATTCTGCGCGGAGTTTCATGTAGAAGCCTTAAAAAAATGTCTGGAGGACGTTGAGGTTGATTACGTTATCATGAGTGAGGATATGGCCTACAAGAAGGGTCCAATGATCAGTCCTGAAACAGCAAAGAGATTCATGGAGAAGCCTTACAGAGAGATTGTCCGTTTCTTTCAAAGTCATGGAGTGAAGATCATCGGTGTGGATAGTGATGGGAATGTTGAGCCGTTGATCCCATTCTGGATGAGGCTTGGCATAAACTGTATTACTCCATGCGAGGTAGCTGCGGGTATGGATGTAGCTAGGCTCGGCGAGAAATATCCGGAGCTGGTTATGATTGGCGGAATAGACAAGAGGGAGCTCGCCAAGGATAAAGAGTCGATCAGAAAGGAGGTGATGCGTAAGGTTCCGCCTCTAATTGAAAGGAGAGGCTACTTTCCAGGGGTTGACCATGCGGTTCCACCAGATGTTCCGTTGGAAAACTATAGATTTTTCGTCTCTCTTCTAAAGAGGCTATGCGGCTGGAAGTTAGATGACTAATGATTATCGGATTACTTCTCCCCTCACACCCTTCAGAAGGTCATCAACTTCTTCCTTATCTATTACTGGTATATTCAGTGGCACGGTAAACTTAAGTGCGGCCATTGCCCCGCCATATTCTAACCCGGCCTGCACGCCTTTCTTTAGATATCCATAGAGGAAACCCGCTGCGAAGGCGTCTCCGGCCCCTAAACGATTAACCTCTGTGGAGTGATAAGGTCTTCCACGATATATTTTGTCGCTTTTCGCTATGCTGCCTTCTTCTCCTAGAGTGATGACAACAACCTCGCATCCATATTTCTTCTGCATCTCGGACGCTGCTGTTTCAGGAGGCAATTCATCCTCCAGCATTAAACATGCGTCGCTAAGTGTGGAGATCAGTATGTCAATGTTGGGGAGAATCATATCAAGTATGCGTCGCGCCTCATCAGGCTTCCACAGCAGTGAACGATAATTTATATCGAAGGAATTTTTCACACCCATCTCCCTAGCTTTCTCAGCGGC
>CAZEGS010000032.1:0-3157 GCA_964512445.1 uncultured Candidatus Bathyarchaeia archaeon | reverse complement strand
TAACTCCTAGCCTCTGCAATCCTATTGCTACATTCGCCTCTGCCCCTCCAATCATCGCCATGAAAATGTCGGCATACTCGATTCGATGGAATGGAGGCGGAGCAAACATAAGCATAGTCTCGCCTATAGTTACTACCTCAGGATACCTATCCATAACTCATTACCCTCTTTGAAAAGAATCGAGTCATAAAAAGAGGATGTGGAGAGAAGAGTTGAACCCTACCCTTCCAGCAGCCCCATCTCTATGAAGCCCTTCCTCATTTGCCTGAGCTCTTCATCGGTTACGGGCAGGATTGGACGTTTCGGAACGCCGACGTCGATCCCCCTCTCTTTCAGCATGGCGTAACATGCCGCGTTAGTCGACTTAGCTATATGAAGTATCATTCTAGCCTTGTTGACTTTCAGCTGCAGCTCGGCTGCCTTCTCATAATCCTTCTTCAGAGCTGTTTCATAAAGCTCTACTACAAGCTCTGGGAATGGATTTGCTAGGCCAGCTACGCATCCACTCGCGCCGAACATCATGGCTGGAAGTAACAGCGCCTCCGTGCCGACAATGAAGTTGAAGTCCTTGTAATCACTAAGATTTATGATGTAATGTGTGAACTCAACTATGTTGAAGCCGCTGTCCTTTATCCCCTTCAAACCCATCTCAGCCAACTTACGAAGAACCGAAGATGTTATGGTGAATCCTGACGTTTTAGGATTATTATATGCGTAGACAGGTATATCCACAGCGTTTATCAGCGCTTTAAAATGTTCCAGAACCGTCCCCTTATCGTGCCGGTAATAATATGGGGGAACTGCTGCGACAGCGTCAACGCCGAGCTCCTCCGAGTGCTTAGCTAGTTCAACTGCTTCCGCTGTGCTTGCTGAGCCAACATGAGTAATCACAGCTATACGTCCCTTAATCTGGTCAACAGATATCTCAACTACCTTTTTCCTCTGTTCCAAGGACATGACTGGGCCTGAACCATATGTTCCGCAGAGAAATACTCCATGAGTGCCCTTCTCTATTTGGAATTCCAGGAGCCGTCTTAATCCCTCTTCATAGACTTCCCCATCCTCAGTGAATGGTGTGGTGAGAGGCGGAATCACACCTCTAATACGTGACTCGGTCAAACCTAAATTCCTCCATGCACATTGATAAGACTCGATATTCCCATATATACGTTTTCTTGCATTCTCCCAAAAATGCAACACATCGCACATGTCGATTAGAAAGAAGACACATATTCAAAAACGTTAAATATTGTTGGTTCCAGAAGGGTCAGCTGTGATAAACATTGGAAATCATAAATGTGCAGCAATTAGAGAAAAAGATAGTTCCAGGTCATGGACCTACAACTTTATATCAGCAGATTCTAGGCAGCGGCTCTCCAAAACCCGATTTAGCTAAGAGCTTGAAGCTTTGGATAATGACGATTAATCCTGGAGGAGATAACAAGCGGCACTCCCACGAAAATATAGAACAGGCCTATTTTATCCTCGAAGGCGAGGGGATAGTTGAAGTCGGTGAAGAGAAAAGAAGAGTTAAAGCTTGGGATGTAGTCTATCTCCCTCCGAAAGTGCCGCATGCCTTCTACAATGATACAGAAAAGCCATGCATAGTTATAGGGATAGGTGCAGAAGTCTAAGAGGCTTAAGATGATCGGTTTGAGGGTTCGCATGACGCCTTGGGAGCGCTTTGAAGCCTCAGCGTACTTGGAGACTGTAGATTTCGTTCAATCATATCTTCCTCTCAGAGGTGAGGATTATAGGCACGGGGTGAAGTTTAATCTGATAGATAGATATCCCGAAGCGATACATTTTATAGGTATAGGTGGACGTCCAGACCCTTCATTATTCGGCGCCGAGATTGATAAAAGAAGTCGAGATGCAGATTCAGATTGGTGGAAGCCTCTTATAGAGAGCGATGATGACTACGATAGACTTGAATATCCAGATTTAAGGAAAGAGTTTCTCAGGGAGTTAAAGGAGCGTTACATCTCTAATCGGCGTCGCTACAAAAAAGAGACTCTTGAAAAGTATGCTGCTTGGACGGTCAGTATTCTGGGACCGATGGACTTCGCGTCACGGCTGAGAGGATACGATAAGCTTCTCGTAGATATTTATCGCCGACCAAACCAGGTTCATAAGCTCTTCAGCCTCATCACAAGAGTAAACATCGAATGGATCAACCTATGCGCTGAGATCCTTGATAGAATCAGAGTTTTAATCCTTGCAGACCACGGCTTAACCTTCCTTTCACCCAGGCTTGTGGAGAGCTTTGGACTGCAATATTGGCGGAGGGAAATGGAAGCCGCTCCAAAAGAAGCCTTGAGATTTTACCATAATGAAGGAGACGTGACGCATGTGCTGGAGACGATTCCTAAGATGAACGCTCATGTTTTCCATTTCGGCTGGGTTGAAGCTGCGGAAGCAAAGAGAAGAATAGGCGACTCGATCTGTCTATGCGGAAACTTGAATACTGTTGAGCTGTTAAGAAGCGGAACTGTTAAAGAAGTCACAGAAGCATGTAAGCGTCTTATCCGAGTAGCAGCTCCTAATGGAGGATTCATAATCTCAAGCGGAGGCGGAATGGCCCCTAAGACTCCAATAGCGAACGTAGATGCTATTTACAGGACATCCATGAAGTATGGAAGATACCCTCACTAGACGTTCCAAACTCTAAATCTCATTTTTTTAGGCTGAGGGTAGACGACATGAATAGATGAAGAAAGGCATGACAATAAGCTATAAATTGTTTCCATCCGCTAAATAGTCATTAGCGGAGGGTTAATTTTGCAATCCAAAGCCCCTGAAAAAGTTAGAATAGGATTTGTCCCATGTCACAGGGAACCTTTCGATGAGGAATGGGCAGTTCAGATGCGAGCGAGATGCTTGAAAGCATTCTCAAAGATTAACGAAATGGAAGTGGTTGTTCCAGATGAGAAGACTACGCGAAACGGCCTTGTACGAGATGATGAAGACGCAGAGAAGGTCATCCAGCTCTTCAAGGAGAGTAATGTTGACGGCATCATAATAGGAACGATGACATTTGGAGATGAAGTCTCAGCCCTATCAGTCGCATCAGCCTTCTATGACAAGCCGATTCTCCTGTTTGGAACCAAAGAAGGCCCCTTCAAGCCTGATGGAGGTAGAAGATCAGACTCCTTCT
>CAZEGS010000031.1:0-16498 GCA_964512445.1 uncultured Candidatus Bathyarchaeia archaeon | reverse complement strand
CTGCTTAATGTAAACATGAGAATGCCATAGACCGTGTCCCAATCATTATTGAAGCCTCCGGATCTTCTGAAGAGATAAATGATCTCGCTTGGGATCAGATCTTCAGGAATAACGCATCCGGTCATTCCTTCAAGTATGTAAGCTGCAGTCTTAGGAATAGCCTTGTTATATGACTCTCTGATATCTATTAGCACACCGTCACAATCAAAGATTACTCCATCTACCTTTCCAATCTGGTCGACTTTATCTTTACGAACATAAGCTTTTCCGCTGTCAAGATCAAAGATCAAATAGTCTTCCATGCGCAACCTTAACCGAGAACCTCCTGTAAGCATGTGAGAAACCTATCCATTTTTTCTGAGGGGGCAACAGTAACTCTCAAACAATTCTCATAATTTAGCACACGTCCAATGTCTCTTAGGATGACGCCCTTCTCTAAAAGCCTCTTATAAACGATGTTTGAGTCTTCATTAACCTGAAACAGAACAAAGTTCGTCTCAGAATTAAAGGCATGAATTCCATATATACGATTTAATCTATTAATCAGTCGTTCACGTTCACGTTTAATCCGGGAAACCGCATCTTGAATCACTTCTATCTGATCGAGAATCTTCAATGCGGCCTTAACAGCTATAAGAGAGACGCTATAAGGCATCTGATATTTCTCATCTATAATTCGGGCGAGTTCAGAATTGGCGATCACGCATCCAATCCTCAACCCTGCCAATCCAAAGATCTTTGAGAATGTTCTAAAGACAACTAGATTCTCAAGTCTTTCAATTAGACTGATTACAGAACCTCCGGAGAAATCTATGTAGGCCTCATCGACAGCGACCAGCCCATCAAAATTCTCTGCAAGAAACTTTATGTCCTCATGACGAAATCTATTTGCCGTCGGATTATTAGGCGAGCATAGAAACATCAATTTCGTCCTCGAAGTCACAGCATCCAGCATAGCCTTCACATCAAGAGAAAAGTCTTCTTTGAGAGGAATCGGATTATAGGTTGCTCCTTGAATCTTCGTAACCCTCTCATATATCGAGAATGTTGGAGAGATCGCTATCGCTTCATCTCCTCGTCTAAGAAGCATCCTACATACGATATCTATCAGCTGGTCGCTTCCCGTCCCAATCACTATCTGATCTGGATGAACATTTACATATTCACTGAGCCCCTTCTTAAGCTCCCAAATCTCATCTCTAGGGTATATTCGAGGATCAACCCCCTCAACAGCCTCTCTCAGTATACTTTTGAGAAAAGTAAGCGGAACAAAGAAATTCTCATTCGAGTTAAGCTTCAAGATCTCAGATGGATCCTTCCCTAATTTAGATGCTAGTCCCTCAATAGTCTCCCCTACATCATATGCACTTAATCTTTGAGCTTCATCAAGTATCTGTTTTAATACTCCTTTTCTAAATCTATTCACGGTCGAATCGCCCCTCAACCGCCGATGAATGGTTTTTTAAACCTTCACTCTCAGCAAGTATCATAACTTTATCTCGTAACTCCTGAAGCTTTCTCTTCGAACATTCAACAACACAGAAATGCTTAACAAAATCCAGGATAGAGAGCCCGGAATAGACATGACTGAATCCTCCGGTTGGGAGGATATGAATCGTTCCTAAACAGTAATCACTTGCAGCCACGGGTGTATCAGCCCCGATCAAGACAAGACCTGCAGATGTAACCTTTTCAGCAACATCCCATGCATCTCTAGTCATAATCTCGAGATGCTCAGGAGCGAATTCATTCACGACTCTAACGGCTTCGTCTAGACTCTCACATGTTATTATCAAACCGTTTCGGGAGAGATTCTCTGAGACGATCTCTCTATTAGATATAGACTTAACTTGTTGTTCAAGCGTCTTCAATACGTTCTCAGCTACCTTCCTAGATGTAGTTACAAGAATGGAGATCGCGTCAAGATGCTCAGCTTGCGAGATCATATCTAAAGCTATGAGTCGAGGATCAGCCAGTTCATCAGCTATTATGGCTACTTCGCTTGGACCTGCTGGAATATCAATCGGCAAGTCTTTGGAGACGAGAATCTTTGCGGCTTGGACATATCTATTTCCAGGCCCGACAATCTTATCAACCGGCTTAACAGTCTGAGTCCCATAAGCCAATGCTGCAATGGCTTGCGCTCCGCCGATTCTGTAGATCTCACTTACTCCGCAGATATCTGCAGCCACAAGCACTGAGGGATCGATCTCCCCATTGCTCTTAGGCGGAGATGAGATAGCTATCTCTGGAACCCCGGCCACTTTCGCTGGCGTTGCCATCATAACCACGCTGCTTGGATAAGCTGCCTTTCCGCCTGGTATATAGCATCCAATTCTCCGAAGAGGAGATGGGCAGCTACGGATATGAAGCCCATCTTCTTCGTACTCAAACTTGATTCGTTTAAGGATCTCCTTTTGGAAAGCCTCTACACGTGACTTAGAAAACTCGATTGCGGAGACCAGCTTATCATCTACTTTATCATAGGCTCTTTCAATATCTTCACGGTTAACGCGTAGCATCTCTGGGGAGAGCTTTACCCCATCGAATCTTTCCTCAAACTTTATTAGAGCAGAATCTCCCTGTCTTTTAACCTCATCAATAATCCTCTTTACGTATCTCGTCAGCTCAGAACCTACTCCCCTTATGTTTGGCCATCTCTTATTGAGCACATCTGAGGGGAGAGACCCGCTTTCAATCATTCTGACCATAAATTTTTTACTCAATATCTTTCTCCTCAGAATTGATTTCATCAAGCAGTAGTACTTGACGAGGCTCATAGACGACTAGTCCTTGGGCAAGTCTCCTTAAGGAGGGAAGTATCTCGAGGAAACGATCCTTTTCAATCACCGTATTCACCGAGTACCATCCCTCCTCTGAAAGTGGAGAGATGGTCGGTCTCCTCAATGCTGGTAGGCTCTTTAGAAGCGTCTGTAGATTCTTTTCGGATACATTAACGAATATATGTAGCTTCTTTCTTCCGTCAACCACTCCTCTTAGAAGCGTTAAGATATCATAGATTTTCTCCTTTTTCTCTGGATTCTTAAGGGAGTTCCTATTCGCTATCAGAATAGCTGTAGATTCCATAACTATCTCGATAGGCTTCAGATCGTTTCGTTCAAGCGTCGTCCCCGTCTCGATGACGTCTATAATAGCATCAGCATTATCTGGAGGCTTCGCTTCAGTTGCGCCGAAGGAGAGGAAGAGCGAAACCTTCTCGTTTTCACCCTTCCTCCACCACGGGGTCACCATTACAGGATCCGAATCTCCATAAAGTCTTTGATATGTCGGATTCTCCTTAAGATAATCAGCGGAGATGTTAAGGTACTCGGTTGAGAATCTCAGATATCTCCCTTGACTGGCGAATGTTTCGAGTAGATCTGAAAGCGAGTTTATCTCTGTCCAAGTCTTTGGGATTGCTATGACTAGCTTAACATATGAGTATTCCAGATCCAGTAGAACTTCAACGTCAGCTCGAGTTTCACGTAGCCAATCTAGACCAGTTATCCCGACATCTTGTAATCCTTCGCTGACGAACATCGGGATCTCTTGTGGACGAAGAATCTTTAGCTCTATGTCTGGATCATTTATGGCTGGTCTATAGGAGGCTTCAGGTCGAGATATTGAATATCCTGCTTGCTCAAGCATCTTGAATGTCGGTTCAGCCAGATGCCCTTTAGGTATGGCTAGCTTAACTTTCTCCATAATTCATCACCATAAAATAGAATAGATGAGAGGGTAAGGCTGGAATTATTTTTCGGAGAAGAAGAGGAAAACAATTATTAGTAGGGAGGGGTCTGAAAGTGAAGTCTAAAACGGATTTGAGTAGGCTATTAATGAACGTAAACGCCTCGTGTGAACTCGATCCCTCACTTTATTCCCTCGAATAGTTAGCAGATAATTAGTATCATATAAAGATTTCTATGTCTAGACCTATTTCATATATTTTGCCAGCGCCGTTTTGACATCCAACCCTTCATGAACAATGCCGCAGAGCACACGAACCATCTTCGCCGGATACTTATGCTGAAAAACATTTCTTCCAGTAGCCGCTCCAGCCCCACCTGCACGTACAGACTCATAGACCATCTGACAAAACTCTTCCTCAGTCTTTGTTTTCGGACCGCCGGCCATTACGACTGGAACCGGGCAGCCTTTAACCACCTCCCTGAATGTCTCTTCGCTTCCAGTAAAGTTGGTCTTAACGATGTCGGCTCCAAGCTCGGCGCCTACACGAGCCGCATGTTTAACAACCTCTACATCATAGGGATTCTTAATCTTCTCTCCTCGTGGATAAACCATCGCTAGCAGAGGCATTCCCCACTCATCACAGATCCGCGCTACCGTTCCAAGAACTTTAAGCTGCGCCGGCTCAGTTTTGGATCCAAGATTTATATGGACTGAAACGGCATCCGCACCCATCTTTATCGCTTCCACAACATCCGCAACTAGAACCTTATCGTTTGGATCTGGACCCAATGCGGTGCTTCCAGAAAGATGCATTATAAGCCCTATATCCTTACCGTAGCCTCTGTACCCTGCTCTGATTATACCCTTATGAAGAAGAACAGCGTTAGCTCCACCTTCAGCCACCTGATTCACAATAGTCTTCATATCTTGCAGTCCCTGAATGGGCCCAAGCGTTAAGCCATGATCCATAGGGATTATAACTGTTCTCCTCGTATTCCGATTCATTATACGATCTATCCGTATCCTCTTCCCTATTTCTGTCAACCCAAACACCCTTCTCCATGACTCTTAATTGCTCACCGCAACCACGTAACAATAGAATCAAGATTTCACAATAAAAGATTAATCCTCATCTGAACAGATTAGCCGACTAGAGGGAGCCGACACTTCACAAGACTTATATATGAGATATGCGTAGAAACGGAAATTCGGAGAGCCGCTCAGTTGAAAAATAAAGTCATACATTGCCGCATAATGAAAACTAAGCATTTCTTCACTTATTTTAGCGGCTATTATCTGACATTTTAAACGGAAGAGCTGCCGTTTCTGATCTTCATGCTTCGGCTCTTCCGTTTGGAGGTTTTTAGAATGAATAAAAACAGGGAAAGAAAAATCATCAAAAGTCTCGTCGTCAAATTCGGCGGATCAAGCCTAGCTGACGGACCAAGCATATCAAGAGCTATAGATTCCGTAATAAAGAAGGCTAAGGAGGGCGTTCAGATAGTCGTTGTAGTCTCAGCTATGGGCAAAACAACAGACCTCCTCATCGAGACCGCTACCCAAGCATGCGGAGGTAAAATCTCCAAAGATTCGCTTGACGATATAATAGCAATGGGAGAGCGGACAAGCGCGAGAATATTCTCGGCTGGATTGAAGGCCCGCGGACAGAAAAGCCTATATTTGGATCCTTCTAGCCCAGATTGGCCTATTTTAACAGATGATAGATTCAACAATGCAAAGCCCATTCTTCCACTCTGCGAAGAGATGATTCGAAAGACAATTGAGCCTTTAATCAATAATGGAATAATCGTTGTTGTTCCCGGGTTCATCGGCAAGACAGAGAATGGTGAGATCACTACGATCGGCCGAGGAGGAAGCGACATAACAGCTATGATCATAGCAAAAGCGTTAGATGTAGATCAACTTATACTCGCAACGGATGTTGATGGAATAATGACCGCTGACCCAAAGATAATCAAGAACCCCAAGAAACTAGATAAGATCGGAATAGATGTGCTTGTAGGCCTAGCGGATTCGGGTACAAAGTTTATTCATAAGAAAGCTCTTCGATACAAAAGCCCAAACATAGACGTAAAGGTAATCAACAGCTTATCCGGCAATCTTGACTCTGAAGGAACAATAATTCACGGAAGCTTTCCGGACGAAATTGTTGTCGACGCTTATCCGGAACCAGCAATGGCCGTTACTATAGTTGGGGAAAAAGCCTCCGAATCCTTTGAGACCTTAGTAACTGCGCTTGAAGAAGTCAGAAAGACGGGGCTTCCACTTTTAGGGATGTCAATCAACCAAAACTCGTTGATATTATATTTACCTATGAATGAGCCGAAGAGACTGCTGGAAGCATTACATTCAATAGTGATTAGAGATGAAAGAGCAATAGCTCTCGCTGTAAGAAAAGAGATGGCCTTCATAAGGGTTAAAGGAGTAGGGTTAGAAGAGACCCCGGGCGTGATAAGCAGGATAACAGGGGTCTTAAACTCAGCTGGCATCAACATTTATGGAATCTTCACAATTACCTCAAGCGTCGAGTTATTTATAGACCTTAACGACAAAGAGAAAGCCATCCAGCTGATTAAAGAAGCCCTAAAAACAAACAACAATAATGAATGATTAGAAAAATTAAGGGATGAAGATTTAAAATGAGGGAATTCTGGATAAAAGTTGATCCTTCTCTTTCAGTAAAAGAGAAGAAGAACTTGATTAGGAAAACTGCAAAGTTTACATCTACTTTTATGGTTGAGCCTAAAGATATTGAGATCGCAAGGGAAGGCGGCGCAGAGATTATTGTCTCCACTTCGGATGCTGGAGATATCATGCTTGTAGATTCATTTGAGGCCCTAAAAGAGGCTAAGAGGGAAGGAAAAAAGACCTGTTTCACCTTATCCGTCAAGAACAAAGGGGATGAAAAGGAGATCGTATCCGCCGCTGAAGCCTCAGCCGACTACGTGGTTGCATCTTGTCCAGACTGGAAAGTAATCCCATTAGAGAATCTAATCGCTAGGATTCATGGAAAAACTAAACTGATGGCTTTAGCCTCCACAACGGATGAGGCAAGAATAGCTCTTGAGACTCTGGAGATAGGCGTGGATGGAATAGTCGCTGATCTAACGGGTCTGGAGGAGATAAGGAAAATCTACAATACCATAAGGGAAGTGAAGACAAGAGCGGATGAAATTAAATCATCCGAGAAAATATCGCTTTTAACGGCTGAGATCTCCGAAGTAAAACCGTTAGGCTCAGGTGCAAGGGTATGCATAGATACATGCGACCTAATGAAGGAAGGCGAAGGAATGCTTGTCGGATGCCAATCATCAGGACTCTTCCTTATAGAGGCAGAAGTTCACGAGACTCCATTCGTAGCTCCACGTCCATTCAGAGTGAACGCTGGCTCAATCGCCCTATATGTTCTTGCTCCTGAAGGGAAGACTAGATATCTCTCTGAGCTCAAGGCGGGAGACGAGGTTCTCATAGTGAACCGTAAAGGAGAAAACAGAACAGCAAATATCTGTCGAGTTAAGATTGAGTGGAGACCTCTACTTCTAATCGAGGCTAAATGCCAAGGCAGGACAGTAAAGACGATCCTTCAGAACGCTGAGACAATAAGGGTAATGACTGAGAAGGGAAGCAAGTCAGTAAGCGAACTTAAGCCTGGAGACAAGGTTCTGGTACATCTCGAAGAAGGAGGAAGACACTTTGGCACTCTGGTGAAGGAAGAGAGAGTGATAGAAAGATGAAGCCGAGAATCTGCGTCTCCCTAGCAGCTAACGACCCTTCAGACATCTCTGCTTTGATCCGTAAAGCTGAGGAGGCAGAAGCCGATCTGATAGAGATTCGGTTAGATTATTTGAGCCTAAGCTCATCCAGCGCATTAAAAATTCTTGAAGCTTTCGTAGAAGAATCCTCTATTCCAATGATAGCCACCAATAGAGATTACAAGCAGGGAGGCTTAAAACCGCAGGATGAAGATAGCAGAATTCGGTTATTAATTCAGGCGGCTAAAGCTGGATTCCAATATGTTGATATTGAACTAACAACCGTCGAAGTGAAACTCATCGTTGAAAAGATCAAAAGCTGTGGAGCCAAGCCGATAGTTTCCTTCCACGACTTCGAAAAGACTCCCTCATTCCAGAAGATGGAGAGGATAGTTAAGTCTGAAATCGAGATGGGAGCGGAAGTCTGTAAGCTCGTAACCACGGCACATAGTATTGAGGACAATATTAAATGCTTAATGCTCACAAAGAAGATGAGCCAATTAACAAAGATCGTATGTTTTGCTATGGGAAGCAAAGGCCTCCTTTCAAGAATACTCTCACCAGTCTTCGGAGGATACTTCACATTTGCATCAACAAGTAGAGCCGCGAAAACTGCTCCTGGACAGCCTTCGATAGAGGATTTGAAATCGCTCTATCTAAAGTTGGGTGTATACGAATGAGAATCTCTGGAAAAACCAAAGTTTGCGCGGTTATAGGAGACCCTGTGGAACATTCTCTCAGCCCATGCTTCCAAAACGCCGCTTTTCAGCATTTGGGCTTAGACTTTGTCTATGTTGCATTTACGGTTAAGGCTGAAGAATTAAGAGGCGCCATCGAGGGTGTTCGAAGCTTAGGTTTTCATGGATTAAATGTCACTATGCCTCATAAAATCAGCATCATTCAATATCTAGATGAGCTAGACGAAGACGCGGAGAGAATAGGCTCAGTCAATACTGTTTTGAATCAGGATGGAAGACTGATTGGGTACACAACAGATGGCGTAGGTGCCCTTAACGCTCTAAAAAATAACGGCGTCGATCCAAAGGGAAAAAAGATAGTGATTCTAGGCGCAGGTGGAGCTTCACGATCAGTCTCATTAGCATTGATAAAAGAAGCAAAAGAACTCGTCATTCTTAATAGGACGGTTAGAAGAGCTGAGAGATTAGTCTGTGATCTGCATAGACTAGTCAGGGAAGATAAGAAAGTAAGGTCAGGAGGACTCACCGAGGAAAATCTTAGAAAGGAATTGAAAAACGCCGATATTCTCATTAACGCAACGCCGGTAGGGATGATGCCTAACGAAGATAAAATGCCTGTGAAAGAGGAACATCTTCATCCAAACCTTGTAGTTTTTGATCTTGTTTATAATCCGATTGAAACTAAGCTTCTCAGAAAAGCGAAGATGATTGGTGCCAAGACAATAGATGGGCTGAGCATGCTTATCCATCAGGGAGCAGCTTCGTTTGAAATATGGACCGGCGTTAAAGCGCCAATCCATGTAATGATGAAGGCAGCGAAAGAAGAGCTAAGAAAGAGGATCTAAAGACGGAGGAGGATCTTCATGAATCTCACAGGAAGGGCAGTGGCTCATGGCGCTATAACAGTTATAAACGCTATTTCCTGCGGGTTAGGCGCAGCCTTGAGCATCAAATTAAGAACGGAGGCCTATGTCAGGCTAACTAACCAGCCTGGAAGAATCGAAGGTCACATATTATCCGACCCCCAAGAAAGCACTATCTTAATAGAGAAGACTGTTATGCGTGTGCTGAAGCATTTCGGCGTGGAGAAAGATTATGGAGCATATGTTGAGACCAGATCAGACATACCAATAGCTAGAGGACTTAAGAGCAGTAGCGCAGCTGCAAATGCTATAGCGCTTGCCGTTACCGCCGCTCTAGGAGAAAAAGTTGATGATTTAACTATTATTAATCTTGGAGTTGACGCGGCGATTGAGGCGGGAGTTACAATAACAGGAGCATTCGATGACGCTTCTGCATCGTATCTCGGCAACCTTGTGATAACCGATAATCGCGAGAGAAAAATATTAAAGCATATTCGGATCAAAGAAGATTATCCGGTTTTGATCCTTGCGCCTTCTGAAAAGGCTTACACTGCTAGATCTAATGTTGAAAGAATGAAGATTATAGCAAAGGAGGTTGAAGCCCTTCATAAAATGGCGCGTGTAGGAGACTATTGGTCAGCTATGACTCTAAACGGGATAATCTACTCAACAGTTTTAGGCTACGATACAGAAGTGGCGATTGATGCATTGGCCGCCGGCGCATTGGCTGCTGGACTTTCTGGAACAGGCCCCGCGGTGGCCGCCGTCGTTCCCGAAGAAAAGATTAGAGAAGTTAAAGAGGCTTGGCGGAAATACAGCGGCGAGATCATCGAGACGCGGATAAACTCTGAGAAAGCCTATGCGGTAAGGTGAAAAACGATTGGCCGATTTGATAGTAAAGGAAACGTCGACTCTTGAGGGGACAATAGAGGCTCCCCCATCTAAGTCTATTACTCATAGAGCCTTCATAGCAGCCACATTATCTCCGGGACTATCAATTATTAGAAAACCACTCATATGCGATGATACGCTTGCTACGATAGATGCCTGCCGAATGCTTGGAGCAAGAATAAGAAGGAAAGAGAGAGACATCTTTGAAGTTCATGGATGCTCCAAGATTCTTACTCCTGATGATGTTATAAACTGCCATGACTCAGCCTCAACAATGCGTTTTCTGACACCCATCTGCGGATTAACCGATGGAATCTCCGTTCTGACCGGGGGCAAAAGTCTCCGCAGGAGACCTATGGGTCCACTTCTGGATGCCTTGAGACAACTCGGCGTTCAATGCTATTCCACTTGTGGAGATGGATATCCGCCCATAATAGTCTTCGGCGGAGGAATAGAGGGGGGAGAGACCCGCATGGCCGGCGACGTGAGCTCCCAGTTTGTTTCCGGCTTACTCTTCGCAACGCCGATGGCGCGAAATGATACTGAGATCAAAATGTTAACTCCTCTTGAATCTAAGCCTTACGTAGGAATCACGATAGATATACTTCGTAGCCATGGAATAGAAGTCGAGGTCGACCCCGAATATAAGAGATTTCATGTACCATGCGGCCAGATATATACTCCATCGAGTCATATAGTGGAGGGTGACTATTCTTCAGCGGCATTTCTTCTTGCTGCAGCTTCAATCACTGATTCGAAAATAAGAGTGAGAAACTTAAGAGAGGATTCTTTACAAGGAGATCGAGTGATCGTTGATCTTCTACGAAGGATTGGTGTAGAGATCAAGCAAGGAAAGGACTTCATCGAGGTTAGGGGGAGAAATGGTTCTCTTCAGCCATTCAACGTGGATTTAAGGGATAATCCAGATTTGGTCCCAGTCTGTACAGCACTGGCATTCTTTGCTCGTGGAGAATCATCAATCCATGGAATTAGGCGGCTACGATTTAAAGAGTCGGATCGCATCGCCGCGTTGCTTAATGAGTTTATAAAGATGAATGGCAAAATTCATGTTAGCAACAATACGATTAAGGTAAGGGGCGGCGAAAAATTACGCGGAGCAGAACTAAACTCTCACGGTGACCATAGAATCGCAATGGCCTGCATAATATCAGCATTAGGAGCTAAGGGGATAAGCGTGATCCGAGGAGTTGAATGTATAAATAAGTCCTACCCAAACTTTCTCAGGGATATGAAATCTTTAGGGGCAAACATTATTGAACGGCAACTCGATAGGTAAAGCCTTGACTCTTACATGTTTTGGGGAAAGCCATGGAGTATGCATAGGGGCGGTCATTGACGGATGTCCCGCTGGCCTACCATTAACCGAGAGGGATGTACAAGCTGAGATGGACAAGAGGCGTCCGGGATTAACAGATATCAGCACCTCCAGAAGGGAAGAAGATAATGTTGAGATTCTTTCGGGAGTATATAGGGGATACACAACAGGCGCGCCCATCTGCATAATTGTGAGAAATAGAGACGTTAGATCTGAAAGCTATGAACAGATAAGATTCAAGCCTCGTCCTGGACATGCAGACTTTACGTCTCACATCAAATATGGCGGATACAATGATTATAGAGGCGGGGGCCGATTTTCCGGCCGCATAACAGCGGCCTATGTGATGGCGGGGGCTATAGCTAAGAAGCTGCTACGTACACTAAATGTGGAGATACTTGCACATACCATCCAGATTGGAAAAGTGAAAGTTCACAGTGATCTCTCATATGATGAGATTCGTAAGAATACTTATCGTAACCCTGTGAGATGTGCAGATCCCGAAATCGCATCTTCAATGATGAAGGAGATACTTGAAGCCTCTAGGGAAGGAGATAGCGTCGGTGGAATAGTTGAGGGAATCGCGCTGAATGTTCCCGCTGGACTCGGCGAACCGATCTTTGACTCTTTGGATGCGGATATCGCAAAGATGATGTTTAATATTCCCGCAGTTAAGGGAGTAGAGTTTGGAGCTGGATTTAGATCTGCTTCTCTGAGAGGCTCAGAGAATAATGATGAATATGCTATAAGAGAGGGAAAAATCGTAACTTTATCGAATAACTCAGGTGGGGTACTCGGCGGAATCTCAACCGGCATGCCGATAATAGTTCGCGTTGCCTTTAAGCCTACACCTTCAATCTTAAAGAAGCAGAGAACTGTCGATCTGATGCGAATGGAGGAAACGGAAATTGAGATTACTGGAAGGCATGATCCCTGTATCGTTCCGAGAGCAGTACCGGTTGTGGAGGCATGCTTGGCCTTTGTCCTAGCGGATCATGCGATTAGATCTCAAAAAATTCCTCGTGTCTTATAAGGAGTATCTCGGATAACTACTTAATTATCACTTCATGTAATTCTCTTTTTAAGGGAGGAAAAGTGAGGGAGTTTTTAGGTGTAATTGCTGATGATCTTACGGGAGCCTGTGATGTTGGCGCGCAGTTCAGAAAACATGGACTAAAAACGGTTATCTTAATAGACAGTAGATCTGTTACGGATCTGAAGAGCGCCTTTGATGTCATTGTAGCTAATACGGAGACTAGGAATCTTCCACCGCAGGATGCTTATAGAGGAGTTAGAGAAACAGTCAGGCTTCTTCAACAGAATAACGTCAGAATCGTTTACAAAAAAATTGATTCCACACTCAGAGGAAATGTGGGAACAGAGATCGCTGCCGTTTTGGATGAACTTAATATTGATGCAGCCCTTATTACTCCAGCATTTCCATCTCAGAAAAGAACGGTTATAAACGGCCGCCTTCTTGTAGATGGTATACCCATAGAGAAAACCGAGTATGCTTACGATCCTCTCAGCCCCATAGATGTTTCCCGGATCTCTGCGTTGATGAAAAGGGAGATTGGAGAAGAGATTGGAGAGATAACTCTCCATAAGATTAGGAGAGATGTTAATTCGATTGTCGAAGAAGCTCGGAGGATCATCAAGAAAGGCATTAGGATAATTGTCGCTGACGCTGAGCTTCAAAGCGACTTAGAAAGAATCGCCAAAGCATCAGCATTTTTAGATAATATTTTGTTATGCGGCTCCGCTGGCTTAGCATCTGCATACGCATATCAGCTGGCCGTCCAGCCTAGAATATTGATTGTCTCTGGAAGCGTGAATAGCGTTACGTTAGACCAGATCGAAATGGTGATTAAAAAAATAAATGCCGGAGTAATTGAGCCTGATCTTCACGAAATCATAAGGAATACAGATAAGCTCGATGACGCCTCAAACAATCTTGCGGAGCAAGCAAGAAAGATCATTGATGAAGAAAAAGACATAATAATTAGGTTGGCCAGATCAAAATCTTTAATTTTAGAGATCCAAAAAGCCGGGTATAATCTTGGGATGGATAAATTAGAAGTCGCTAATCTTCTTCTATCCGTCTTAAGCAGGGCTGTTAAGAAGATTCTCAGCATGTACAACTTTGACAAATTAATATTGATTGGAGGCGACACCTCAATCAAAGTTCTTAACGCTCTTGGAGCTAAAGAAGTTGCGATCGAAGGCGAAGTACTGCCCGGAATTCCGATAGGCAGGATAATGGAAGGAGAATGGGATGGAATGAAAATAATAACCAAAGCTGGCGGTTTCGGCGACAGATATACTCTTGTAAGAATAATAAAGTCCATAAGGAAACAATAGACTTTTTAGACGGGAAATAAAGGCGAAAGCCTGATGAAGATTAAGCTCCCTTAATATACTTGATTGCTTCCTTTACACTATTAAATCCATATTTTATTCCTGGAAACTCTTTTCTTAATGCTAAAACGTCCTCTTTCACTTCTGACGGGTCACGTTTACCCTTTATAACTTGCATCATTAAGTCACACAGATATTTTATATCATCCTCTCTGAATCCCCTGCGAGTCACATCTTGAAATCCTATTCTGATGCCTGAGGGATCCTCACGGTTACTCTGATCGTCATATGGCAGTATATTTCGATTAAGGATGATGTTTGCTTCTTCGAGTCTCTTTGCAACTACTTTGCCTCCGCCATACTCACGGACATCTACGGCTATCTGATGAGACTCTGTGAAGCCTTTAGATTCACCTAGCACCTTCAAGCCGTTCTCATGGAGGTATTGACCAGCCGTTTTTGCATTCTTAACTGTCTGTCTCGCAAGGGCCTCTCCGAAGACGCGCATCTCGAGAGCCGCGATGCCTAAAGCAGGTAACCTAGCTAAATGAGTATTTGACGTGCTTAATGGAAAGATTGCGTACTGAATTTTTTCTATAGCTACTCTCATTCGTTCATTCTTGAGGTCCCCGAGAATCACGCCTCCTTGAGGCCCGGGAAACGTCTTATGCGTTGAAGACGTGATGAAATCTGCGCCTTCTCTAAGGGGATCTTGAAACATGCCGCCAGCTATCAAGCCTAGAACATGAGCGGCATCATAAACTATGTAGGCGCCTACTTCATCTGCTACGCTTCTAAGCTCTTTCACGGGATGTGGGAAAAGGAAAAGACTACCGCCGAAAGTGATTATTCCCGGCTTTGCAGCTCTTATGATTTTGGCAGATCCATCTGGGTCTATGGTCATCTCATCCACGTCGTAGGCATGATCTATATTTACAAGCCCGAGCACTCTACCTGCCAATCCAGTATAGTCATGAGATATGTGTGCTCCACAACTGAGGGGTGTAACAACCATTTTATTATTCTTCGTCGCCATGGATAGGCCTTTAAAAGCCGCAAGGTTAGCATGTGTACCTGAAACTAAACGTACATCCGCCCAGCTGCATTTGAAAAGCCTTTTCATAAGGTCAGTAGCGCAGTTCTCAATTATGGTTATATATTTTTGGCCCTGATAATATCTTCTTTTTACGTGTCCTTCGAGGTCATTCTCTCCTTCAGCATATCTGCTTTCGAGATCCATGGAGAGAGCGAGCATCTCTTTAACTGCGGGCGACTTTAAACCTTCACTCGCAATCAGGTTTATACATTCCTTATCTCTGTAATGTTCATGTTTCTCGCTTGCTTCTATCAGATCAGAAACTAGGTTGAAGAATTCATCCACAGTTCATCAGCCCTAAATTTATCCACTAGTCAAATGAGGAAGGATATTTATTTCTTGCGTTTCCGCCAACTGACATCGGGCTGCTTAGAGATAATGTTGGAGTAATGTATCTTTAGTGTGGATCTTGGGAAAAATATATATGGAAGTGAATAAGAATTAATGCAAATATATAAAAGAATATATGGAGGAATCAAACTCACATTTTTGCTCTTCCCACGAAAGTCCCAAAGGAACGATAAATCTGAAGACAATTATAGGAGGCAACATACTATGAAGGAATCTGTAAGGGAGATCAGGTCAATAGAAGAAATAAATGAGAAGATAAAACGTGGAGATGCCGTTGTGCTTACAGCCGAGGAGATGATAAAGCTAGCTGAAAGCAGCGGAATTAAAGTAGCCGCAAAAGAAGTGGATGTTGTCACCACAGGAACCTTTGGAGCTATGTGTAGCTCTGGAGTCTTCCTAAATTTTGGACATTCCGACCCGCCTATAAAAATGACTAAGTGCTGGCTGAATGACGTCCCAGTTTATAAGGGTCTCGCCGCTGTTGACGGATATCTCGGTGCAACAGCGTTAAGTGAAACCCGAGGATTCGAATATGGCGGCGGCCACGTCATTGAAGATCTAGTCTCAGGTAAAGAGGTCGAGTTAAGGGCGGAGTCTTACGGTACAGACTGCTATCCTCGTAGACACATTGAAACCGTGATAACGATCGATGATTTGAATCAGGCAATTCTAGTTAATCCCAGAAACTGTTATCAAAAATATGATGCCGCAACAAACAGCACTGACCGCGTTTTGTACACATATATGGGTACGCTTCTCCCTAACTATGGAAATGTAACATTCTCAGGAGCCGGACAGCTAAATCCTCTTTGTAAAGATTGTAATTATGAAACTATAGGGATAGGTACAAGAATCTTTCTTGGAGGAGGAATCGGCTACATAATCGGTGAGGGAACCCAGCATAGCCCTCAGAGCGGTTTCGGCACATTGATGGTTCGCGGAGACCTAAAGCAAATGAACAGCAGATATCTGAGAGGCGCCTCTTTCTATAGATATGGCGTTACACTCTATGTTGGTGTAGGTATACCGATACCGATTATAAATGAGCGTGTTGCTTACACCGCATCTCTCCGCGACGATCAGATTCCTGTAAACATACGGGATTACGGAGTGCCTTCTAGACCGGACTTAAGACCTATAGTTAAGCAAGTCACTTATGCAGAGTTGAGAAGCGGAAAAGTTACAATAGGGGACAAAGAGGTTCCATCGTCTTCCCTTTCAAGCTATAAAATGGCCCGTGAAATATCTGAGGTTCTCAAGAAATGGATTCTTGAAGGAATATTTTTCTTAACAAAACCTGTAGAGCCTCTTCCAAGGAAAAGGGAATTTAAACCTCTTAAAGTCAGAAGAAAGGAGTTAAGAGTTCGCGACGTCATGAGAAGAGAGGTTATCACAGCGAAGCCAGATGATGAAGTTAAGGAAGCCGCGAAAAAAATCGTTGC
>CAZEGS010000030.1:0-16695 GCA_964512445.1 uncultured Candidatus Bathyarchaeia archaeon | reverse complement strand
AGAGCAGTAATCTCTTTATTCATTGTTGTTGATCCCCTCGGCAACATTCCCATCTTCATAAGCTTAACAGAAGATATGAGTAAAAGGGAAAGAAGGAAGACTTTCGAAACGGCCACTGTTACCGGAGTTATCTTGCTACTCTTTTTCGCACTTGTCGGGCAGCAGATATTTATTTTGTTCGGAATCTCGATGGAAAGCTTCATGATTGCAGGAGGCATTCTTCTCCTTCTGATAGCTGTAAAGATGCTCCTTACCGGTAGCTGGGAAGAGAGCAGAGTATCCCCCGAAAGTGTGGGGATAGTGCCCATAGCGATTCCGCTTCTAGTTGGCCCGGGAGCAATCACCACAACAATTCTAAACATTCGAATCTTCAATGTTGCGGTAACGGCAGTATCGGTTCTAATAGTATTCTTCATAGTCTGGATAACACTTAGATTTATTGATCCAATCTATAGGCTGCTGGGAAGGTCAGGGTCTCTCATCATCGCGAGGGTGATGGCGCTCATAATAGCCGCAATAGCGGTTGAATACATATTGGAGGGAATCCGAGGAATATGAGGTGTGATGCTTGATTCGAGGAAAAGTTGTAGGCAGAAAAAGATTTGATATTTAATCTTTGTCTTCTGACTTGTTTGTCTTCTCTTTCTTGGCTTTTTCTTCGATTCTCTTGAGGTGCTTCTTTACAACTCTGCCGAGGGCTCTATCGGCGTCTTTAAGGAAACTCTCTTCTTTCTGAAGGTCGAGGAACTCCTCTCTTTTATCTTCGTAGCCTTTGGGAAGCTCGACGCTAACGTTTATTTTAGGGGTTCCCATCACCTTTTCGAAGGTTTCTCTTTCCTCCTTGTATCTCTCTATAGACCTTTTCTCGCGCTTCAAAATTCTCTCTTTTAGATCCGTCATTCTCTCACCTTCACATACCAAATCTGAGGATTAGGTAAAATGTTGCAAAGAGGAGCTGAATTATCGTTGTCAGGACGCCGGCTTTTGAGAATTCCACGAAACTTAAGTTTATATTCTCTTCTTTTAATGCTCCTATAGCCAAGGCACAGACCGCACCGCTCACTGGAGTAGCTGCTCCCCCCAGATTTGTTCCTAAAACAAGAGCGGACCACAGATAGTTCATGTTCAAGCCTAAGCCCTTCATCATTCCTATTATGGGCGTATATGTCAATGCAACTGCGATGTTACTTACAAAGATGCTCAAGAAGGCGCTTGACCAGAGGGTTAAAAGGGCGGCTACAAACTGGTTTCCATGCGACAAGTTTAACACCGCCTCAGAAACAGCCTTTAAAATCCCTACTTTTTCTAACCCTCCAATTATAATAAAGAAGCCGCCTATAAAAAATATTGTTTCCCAATCGATCTGGCGAAAAACGGATCCCGCATCAACATCGACTATAAGTAATGCTAAAATTGCACATGCAAAAGCGATGATTTCAGGCCCTACATTCCATTGCTCGTAGAGTAAAAAGAGTACAAGAAAAAGAACAATTATGAACCCAGCTTTATAGACGGTCTTTCGATCCTCAATCTCTCCCCAAGGGTCATATGTCGGCGGCGTCCTTTTTTCTCCCAACCTCGGTTTGTAGAGAAGATATAGACTTAAAGAGGTTAGTATCCATAAAGCGATCTCGCAAAGCATCAGAAAATTCAGAAAATCTATGAAGTTTAGCCCGGAAGCCATGCCTATAATCATGTTGCTCGTCGACCCTATCAAGGTGCTTGTTCCACCCAAGTTTATCATTATCGCCGCGGAGACAAAGTAGGGCACAGGATCATAATTCATAATTCGAGCGATGGTGCCAGCCGCAGCTGCAATTAACAATATGGCGGTGACATCGCTTAGAAATAGAGAGACTACTGCTGAAACAAAGCAGATGGAGAAGAAGAGTATCCTTGGGTCTCCCCTCGAGTATTTTATTGCGTAAAGCGCTAAAATGCGGAATAGTCCGCTTCTTTCAACCACCTCGAACGTTATCATTACTCCTACAAGCAGAAGGATCACTTTAAAGTCTATGAAGCTTGCAACTTCCTGGGGTGTAAAAATTCCACAGGTAAGTCCGAATATCGTTGAGAGTAAAGCGCCGACTAATGCTGCTACGGAAAGCGAGGTCATCTCGGTTGAAGCTAGCAGCAAGGTCAGCAGATAGATTCCGATATAGATTAAGCTTGTTGAGTTGAGCATTCGCGTTCCCCCTTAACCTTCTAGTTATCAAGATCATTTTCCGTTATTCTTGCTTGTCAAGCAATAGATCTGAAAGCAGATCTTAAAAAATAATTCAACAAATAAATATAAACTTTAATTCGTTCAAAAACTTCTGAACTAGAAGAAATAAGAATAATGTAGCCTAGCCGCAATAAGAAAGATGACGCTTTAAAGAAAAAAATAATGATGTCACTCTATCTTTATGGGCTCGCCCTTCGGTCTCTCCTCCTTCTTTTTAGGCAACGTCACCTCTAGAACTCCATTCCTGTACGATGACTTCGCCTTCTTCGGATCAACCTCGACGGGCAACTCAACTTCCTTGTAATACTTTCGTTGAGGAGTATCAACTGAAATTGTTAAGGTCGTCTCTGTTCCATGCAGCTTTATATCCTTCTTCTCTACTCCTGGAAGCTCAGCGATTACTTTTACCTCTCCGTTAGACTCCATAACGTCGACCAGTGGTTCCCTCTCCTCCCTAATGTCGATGCGAGGCCTTCCAGGACCAGCTGCTGGTTTTATGTTACCAAACTCTCTGATCTGCGGCTTTCCGTCTGGACCTATAGTTATGCTATAACCATAAACGAAGGGGCCCCATTCCCGTACTGTTGATCCGTCTGGAAGTTTCCTTTCACGAATCAGGTCGTTTGGTGTTCTTCTAGAGATCTCTTCAAACTCTCTTCGCATAATCTCCTCCATTTCTCTGAAGATTTCATCGATGTCTTCGAAGAAGCTCCTTCCAAAGAATGGCCATCTTCTCCTTCTAAACCAGCTAGGCCACCAATCATCCTCTGGCAAAACTATTCCCCCCAAGTAGATAGATGTAACGACCTATAAAAACTTATTTGGGAGATTCTTCCCTAAAAATGCAAATTTGTGGCTATTCCACTTTAATTTCGTATCCTCTCTTTCTAGGAAGCGTTATCTCTAAGATTCCTCTCTTGAATCTTGCCTTTGCTCTGCTTGTATCGACTGGAACTGGAAGGGGAACTCTGCAGCTGAAATATGAGAATTCACCTTTTCTATGAGTGACTCCTAGATCCTCAAAATTGATTTTTACTCTCATTTTGGCGGTGATCTCGATGAGATCATCAGATATTCTGCTTATCCTTATATTTTCAGGATCAACCTTAGGAAGATCCGCTGTTACAATCACCTTATCTGAGCTTACAGAAACGTCGAATAAAGGTTCAAGCGAATGTGCATTTATATCCCAGCTAGGTCTCTCTAGAAATCGATCAAACATCTCTTCGGCTATCTCTTCAAGCTCCTCCATATGTTCACGCATGATATCAAAGATTGATCGTCTACTCCTCATCTCTATCCCTCCCTATTTTATGTAGTACCCCGGAATATCGTATTCGTGAGACTTCTTCATTCTGGCAAGCTCCGCCTGGGTTCTTCTCATCATGTCTCTCATCGCCAAGCGGACTTCCTCGCCCTTCTCTATAAGCTCAGAGACATCTATTTCCATATCAATTATTCGGTTAAGAGCTTGAATAACCATCGATGAAGCTTCAGGATCGGGATAATTATAGAAAGATTCTGCGAGCAGAGCTACTGCAGGAATATCTCTTTCTGCGCAGAAACTTAAGATGAGAGCTTGAGGTCCAACAAGGAATCCCCGTTGAATAGCTTGAATTCCCTTTTCATTAAGTAACTTAAGTAAATCCTCACTTGATGCTGCTCCAAAAACTTTAGGTTTTTCGATTTCATGGCGGTTTGGAATGGGTAGTCCGCCGAGGGTGAAAACGATTTCAACCTTCTTATTTGATACCCAATTCACTAAGTTTTCAATTATCAAATAGATGGATGCTGATGGAATCGCGATTTCTGAGTTCAATACTAGCAAGTCCTCGTTTCCAAACATCCTTATAGGTGACCGTGGAAGCCCTTTCTCCAACATAATTACGGGAGGAAGCAGATCCGACCGTAAATATGCAATTTCTTTGAGATTCAATTTTGAGATTAAATGTGACGCGGCAATTGTTCCAACGAGCCCTACGTCAGGTAAGCCAAAGATGATTTTTAATCCATCTGGAATCTCAGTCCGTTCAACGATTTTCACTCTTTCACTCAAATCTTCTCCTCCTAATACTCATAATCAGAGCCTTCCTAATAAAAATATGCAGCGCTCTCTCCTTGGCTTTTATCAAATGTTCATTGTCTCTGTCGCAACCTAATAACTCCAAAAGAGTTTATAGTTTTTATATGCTTAGAAGGCTAGAGATTGACACGTTTCGAAAGTTTTAAGGATCCGGTTATTTTACAGATAGTGATTTTTCAACATTCTATGTGATGGCGGGGCGACAGCAGCCGTGATCGTTGCAGTCATCGGCTTCTTAAATAATTGAAAACGAGGCGACAGACAGCATTTGGATAAGAGTCTAGCTGCGCTGATCATGGCGAAATCTTCATAAAAATTCGGTTCTTTAACATAGTGGTTGTTCGTTCTGTATGGTAGAATTTCAGGGAATCCATGGCTAATCAGCAATAAAATAGGATAGCATCGGAAGAAGTGAGAGAAGCATTCTCCCTTATGGTTCTGTTTCTTTTTCATAAGGAACTCATTGCCAATGGCTTTTTTCGGCCCCTTTATTTTCTATTGATTTGGCGAGACGAAGAGATCAATAACCTTCATCCTTTCCACATCGATAAGTCCGAAATCGGTTATCTTAAGTTTCGGTATCACTGGAAGCGCTAGGAACGATAAGGCCATGAATGGGCTTTTCAAGACGCAGCCTAGTTCAGATGCCGTTTTATTTAGATCCTCCATCTTCTCAGCAACTATTTGAATCTTATCCTCGGACATTAACCCCGCTATGGGAAGAGGCAGCTCGCATTTTATCTCATCCCCGCTTACAGCGACTAATCCGCCGTTTATTTCTCGGATTCTGTTAACTGCGCTGCAAATCGCATGGTCATTTACGCCTATAGCCACTATGTTATGGGAGTCGTGGGCAACGGTTGATGCTAAAGCTCCCTCTTTAAGACCAAATCCGTGGACAAAGCCTTTTCCTATTCTCCCTGAACTGTGATGTCTTTCTACAACGCAGATCTTTAATATGTCTCTTTCTATGTCTGAGAATACCTCTCCATTTTTAACGGGCAACTCACATATCATCTTATCTGTGATTATTTGATTCGGTATTACCTTAATGGCCATCACCTTAACTTTCTCTTCAGATCCGCAATATGATACTTTGATATCTTCTGGTGAAAGCCTACCCACGTGTACTGTTCTCTCCACATTTCTTTTTATAGTAGGCTTTCCTATCGAGCCTAGATATCTCCCCTTCTTTGCAACGATCTTTCCATCGATGAGAACCATTTCAGCCTTAAACTCCTTAAGATCATCAGTAACAACGATGTTTGCTGCCTTGCCAGGTGATATTGCTCCAAGACGATGAAGACCGAAATACTCAGCCGGCTTAACAGTAACCATTCTCACCGCATCAACTGGATCTATCCCTTCCTCCACAGCCCTTTTAAGCACATAGTCAAGATGCCCCTCTCTCAAAAGATCGTCAGCATGTCGATCATCCGTTACAAGCATGACTCTCCCCAGGCAGCCTTTAGAGGCTATGCCTGCGAGTTCTGAGAGATTCTTTGCGGTTGATCCTTCCCGAATCATCACCCACATTCCAAGAGAAAGCTTTTCTTCAGCTTCCTCGAAGGTTACTGATTCATGGTCAGACATTACTCCAGCGGCGATGTATGCGCATAGCTCTTCTCCTCTTAGACCAGGAGCATGCCCATCAATCACCATCCCCTCACAAGCTTTGATCTTTGAAATCACCTCCTCTTCGCCTTTGATTACTCCTGGAAAATTCATGACCTCGCCTAATCCGAGTATCCACTTGTTCTTCTTCAGTTCTTCGATCTCTTTCAAACCTATTTTTGCCCCGGAAGTCTCAAGATTTGTTGCTGGAACACATGATGGGATCATAAAATAGACCTTCAGCGGAGTCCTTAACGAGTCCTCAATCATGAACTTTATTCCCTCAACGCCGCATACGTTTGCTATTTCATGTGGATCAGCTATAACGCAGCATGTGCCTCTAGGAATAACCGCGATGGCGAACTGGCTTGGAGATACAAGTGAACTCTCGATATGAACGTGGCCGTCGATGTATGCGGGGAGAATAAATTTTGAATCTACATCGATAATTTTTGCTGCTCTTACTCGTTTCCTACCTACATAGATTATTCTCCCATCCTTAATTCCAATATAAGATTCCGCTATGTTCCCTGAATACACATTAACAAGGTTTCCATGAATAAGGAGATCCGCATCCCAAGTTAGGGTCATAATTATCCCCCATAAGAGGTTCTCGATTCCGATTAAAAAATTACGGTTTTGCATGTTTAGACGATTCGTCAGTGCTAATCAGCGTGGATAAATAATTAAATCCTAAATATATCTTCTCAAAGAATTTAATCTTGTCAATCGGGGAACATGAGTCTTGAGATTGAATGTTGAGTTTGAGGTTCCAACATGGGATGAGATATATGAGATGCTTCTGAGCTTAGCTGAGAAGATTCAAAAAGACAATTTCTGTCCAGATCTAATCATCGGAATATGTAGGGGAGGATGGCCTCCAGCAAGAGTGATGTCTGATCTTTTAGGAAATCCTAAGCTGGCGAACATCAGCGTAGAATTTTATGTTGATATTGCTAGGACAAGGAACAAGCCTATTTTAACAGAGCCCGTATCCCTTTCCGTTGAAGGTAAGAAGGTTCTAATACTTGATGATGTGGCGGATACTGGAAAAACCTTGGAGCTCGTTAAGAATCATCTGATTAATAAAGGTGTAAAGCGGATTAAGATTGCAACGATATATTATAAGCCTTGGAGCATAGTTAGACCTGATTATTATGAGAAAAAGACGAGAAAATGGATCGTGTTTCCATGGGAAAGAAAAGAAACTGTTAGAAATTTGATGAGGAAATATCGGAAAGAGGAGGTTCGGAAAAAACTTATTGAAGGAGGAATGGATCCGAAGCTCTTAGACAGATTCATCAGTGAGGTTCTAAAAGAGAAGGATCCGGCAACTCAATGCTAAGAGTTATTAACTATTGTTGATATCTGCCTAGAATAGCATAGACAGAGAAATGATGATCTTGGAATCGAGACGTTTAATCGTGTTCACAATACTCTTCTTTCTCCTCTTCTCTGTGAAGCCGTTTAATGTTCGGAGTGAGGAAGAAGGCTATACGTTCTATGGATTTATACCCTCAGTTGTTCCAGATTATGGAACCCTGCTTGTGACGGGAAACCATAATAATACTCATTGTAGAATTTACAGCCTTCCAGATAAGCGGCTTTTAGAGGACTTCACATTAGACAAGTATGAGCTTAAAGCTTTTAATCTGCCAAATGGAACATTGTTTAAGATCACCAGCGATAAGTTCATAACAGTTCTCATCAAAGGCCGAACAGAAGCCGGATATTATAAATCTGATGTAACAACAACTTTGCCGAGTGTTGATGGAACATACATTGGAAAGGAATTTGTTTTCCCAGTCACTACAGGCTCGATTGAATTTACACCCTATAGAATCTTCAGTCTAGAAGATGCTACGGTCAAAATATTCAGGGCGGATGGAACCCTACTTAAAGAGATAAGACTTCCAGCTAACGGCTTCTCAGGCTTCGCCGCTGAGAATGGAACAGTCTATCACATAGTATCCACAGGATACATTGAGGTTGCAACGTTCACCTTTGCAGAAGATTATTTTGTTCCAGCTGCAACAGGAGGCTTTGTAGGTAAGACTTTTTATGGAAGCGCGGATAGAACGCAGGGTGGAAGGGGAGAAGGACACTATCGGAGATATACTTATATCTCTAGTATTGAAGGAGCCACTGTAAAAATGTATGATCTTAACGTACATAAGTTTGTTAAAGAGGTGAAGGTTCTGCCGCGATCTATGGTTTCAATTGACACCAAGAATATCTTTACGCATGCAACCTTTGAGACTGGGGCTTATATACTTACAGCTGATAGACCTGTTTCAGTTTTGTATTTAAGTAATTACACGGGATTCTTGAATATTCAAGGAGATCTAAGCGGGTTGGAAGGAGGAGTCTCCGTGATCGGCGTGGGGCCTGATGAGAAAGCGCTTGTCATGATTGTGGGTCCAGAAGCATATGTCTTTGTCTCTAAGGATTGCATATTGACTCTGAATGATTTAGAGTTTAGGCTTGCTGCTGATGAATATTTAGCTTTGGAACCCGGCATATATGAGGTGTCTACTACCCAGCCTGTGATAATAGAGAGTGTTGAATTTGCTCCATTAAAGGAAGGCTATTACCTCACAGGATTCGCTGAGGCTTTACCAGCCGTCGAAACATTCGATCTCGCACCGTCAGATCTGAAGATTAAGCAGCCAACGGAGGAATCAAATTTGACATACTACATGATTGCTGGTGTTGTAGCAGTGGCAATCGTAATCCTCGTCCTACTCATGCGGAGGCGCAAATGATGCGTAACGATTCTCACCTGAAAAGATGAGGCTGATGGCTTATAGCTTTAAAACTTTTTCCTTACATCAACTTTATTCTTTTCCGTAGAAGATTTGAGGGAGGCTGAGGGATTTAAACGCTGCGGAGAGACGTATATTCATACTTACATATGCAGTATACGCTTCGTATTACTTGGCTAGACTAAACTTCTCCATAGCTCTTCCATCTATAATTGAGGATCTGCAATACTCAAAGTTTGCCTTGGGGCTGATTGGAGGCGCATTCTCAATATCCTATGCTATAGGACAGTTTGTAAATGGACAATTGGTTGATAGTTTAGGAGCTAAGAGAATAGCTGTATTTGGGCTGATTCTATCGGGAATCATGAGTATGCTCTTTGGCTACGCTGACTTACTTCTGCTCTTTGTGATAGTATGGAGTATAAATGGCTATGCTCAATCAACTGGATGGCCGTCGGTAGTCAAAATCATAAGTAACTGGTTTAGATCGAATATAGGAACGGTTGGAGGAATCTTTGGATCATGTTTTCTCGTGGGTAATCTGATGGCTTGGCCCTTATTGGGATATATAGCCGCCAATTTCGGATGGAGAGCAGCCTTCTTATCTCCGCCTTTGCTGCTATTTCTAATGGCTCTACTCCTTTACTTATTTGTGGATGAGAAACCTGAGGGAGAGGAAGATATCTACTTAAGAGAGAAAGGCATTTCCGGCGTTAAAGCAGGGTTTAAACAGATCTTGCTCTCAAAGAAGATTGTATCGATATCCTTAGCTTATACGTTGCTCCAATTCGTCAGAAGTGGATTTACTCTTTGGGCTCCCTCCTATCTTTTTGAGATTTACAGCTTATCAGTCGATGTAGCTGGCTGTATAGCCGCTGTAATACCGCTTGGAGGGATCTTTGGATCAGCAATTTCCGGATGGCTTTCAGATAAGGCTGAAAGATTCGGAAGACTTCCTATAATATTCGTGTTGATAATCTCCTTAAGCCTTGTACTACTTACATTTTATAATGCCGCTTCATACAGTCTCCAGTTGGGTATAGCATTACTCTTCTTAGCAGGCTTAACGCTTTACGGTCCGCATACTTTGATGGCGACGGTGATACCGATAGAACATAAAGAGGATCATGGAGCAGCAAGCGTAGCGGGATTTATCGATGGAATGGGATATATCGGCTCAACATTCGCCGATCCCTTTATAGGATGGATCGTTGATAGTCAAGGCTGGAATGGAGCGGTAACATTTTGGCTGGCTAGTTCATTCTCCTCTGCCTTTCTCATAGGCATGTTAATCTGGACTGGCCTAAAGAGGAGATAAAAAAACGAAAAAAGGCTATTCGGATTCCAGTTTCTGGAAAGAAGAGGTTATTGCGTTGCAAGAATGTCTGATCAGATTTTATCCGCTAAGCCGGTTGACGCTTAAAACTTTTTTAGGCATATTTAAGAAGATACTGTTAATTTTGCTGGCACGGCAAATATGGAGTAACGGCTATGAGTGAAATAAGAGTTTCTGAGACTCGAGACTACTTTGTTAGGGATGGTGAGAGTTTCTTTTATCTTGCGGATACATGTTGGAGCGCCTTCACCAATATAACCTTCGAAGAGTGGGAGTACTATCTGGATTATAGAAGAATGCAGGGATTTAATGCGCTGCAAATAAATGTGCTCCCGCAATGGGATAGAAGCACATCGGAAAATTACGTTGATCCCTTTGAAGTGCTTCCGGATGGTAGATGGGACTTTAAGAGAAGAAATGAAAAGTACTTCGATAGAGCGGAGAGAATGGTTGAGGCGGCTGTGAATAAAGGATTTATTCCAGCTCTAGTGGTGCTATGGTGCAACTATGTAAAAGGAACTTGGGGTTCAAGAAGGGATCCGTCAAAGATTATTCCACGGGAGAGTCTGGAGGAATATGTGAGTTATGTAGCGGAGAGATTTGGAAAGTATAACCCCATTTTTATAATAAGTGGGGATACGAATTTCGAGACGGAAGATTCCATAGACTATTACGTTACTGCATTTGAGATAGTTAAGAAAGAGTCGCCAACTTCATTAACAACTATGCATGTTGTAGGAGGGCTCTGGGAGATACCGGAGGTCTTCATAAACTCTCCAAGCTATGATTTTTACATGTATCAATCTGGACACAATAGAGAGCATCAGCATTTCCCCTATGAGCTTGCCCAAAAATTCTATAATATGCCGGTGAAGAGACCCATAGTGAATGGAGAGCCATGCTATGAGGGTATCGGATCAATCGGATCCTATGGTAAATATGGCAGATTCAATAATTTTGATGTGAGAAAAGCTGTTTGGCAAAGTCTTCTTTCGGGGGCTAAGGCAGGAGTGGCTTATGGAGCACATGGAATATGGCCATGGCATAGAAGAGGCAGAGAATACAGATATGCCGATTCATATGGTCTTCCATACGACTGGAGGACAGCGTTAAATTTTCCGGGAGCCTTCGATGCTGCTTTCGCAAAATGGATCTTTGAAAGGTATGACCTCTTTGATATAAGGCCTGCAAACGAGAAGCTCCTTAATGAAACCTCCGAAATTAGAGTTTCTGATGGGAAGGAGAAGATAGTCATTTATTCACCGTACAGCTCTGAGGTACGGTTGAAGATTGATGGGTCAATCTATAGATGGGAAGGGATAGAGCTGGAAGACAGAAGAGTGTTCAGGCCTGAAGTTAAAGATTCTAAGGGTCACTTCGTAATTGAAGCAGCGGAATTCAATAGTGATCTTTTGATTATAGGAACCAAAACTTAGAAGGAATACTCTCGTATGGTCATGTTTTTGCCTTAATGACGAACTTCGATGGAAGCGTTTCGGTTATGAGCCTCTATCCTTTCCCGTCTTGAAAGGGCCATTGAAGATTGCAATCTGACTGGGGAGAAAATCTGGCGAAGATGGTTGAATTACTGTGTCAATGGTGTAAATGTTGGGTTGAGGTTCCCTTTTTGGTGATGTTTTTTGGTGCCGAGAAAAAAATTCTTTATAAAGTTTATAAAGGTGTTTTTGCCTTTGACGAGGCAAGATTTACATCTGGATTGTTGAAACTTCATTTATGAAGGTTGGAGCTGAAGTGGGCGAGGAAACTTCGAAAACTGCTTTTCGACGAGAAGTTGAAGAGCAAGGGGAAGCTCTACGTAGAATGATCTTGTTCTACGAGAATGAGGGGGCTCCTCTGCTGAAGCAATGGGAGGAGATGTATCGCTGTACAGACGGCGTTATAGTGTTTTCAGGTATGGGGACATCGTATTATGCGCCTCTGGTTATCAAGCCCTTGCTGGCTTCGAAAGGCGTCAAGGCATTTATTCTCGAAGCTGGAGAACTGCTTCACTATGGGCTTCAGGCGATAAGTAGAGACGACCTAGTGATACTTATCTCCCAATCCGGCGAGAGCATCGAGACGTGTCGTGCAGCAGAAAAACTGAAGAATCTCTGCCGGATAGTGGCGATTGTAAACAATGAGGAAAGCAGACTTGCCAGATACGCGGATCTTGTTCTGCCTTTGAAAGCTGGAGAGGAAACAAGTATCACAAGCAAGACTTACACCAACACTTTAGGAGTACTGAACATAATGGGTGTGGTCGCGGTTTCCGGAGATCTCCATGAGGAAACAGATGCTTTGCTAGCTGCATCACATCATATGGATAGTTTTCTGCAGAGCAGATATGAGGAGATCCGTCTTGCAGAAGAACATCTAAAGGACGCTGTTACTCTTCATTTCCTGTCACGCGGCCCAGCCCTGGCTGGGGCCTTTCAGGGAGCCTTAACGTTCATGGAGGGCGCTCGTATGACAACTTTGGCTATGTCTTGTGGCAGTTTTCGCCACGGCCCTTTTGAATTAGTAGGTGAAGGCCATTACGCGATTGTATATATTCCATCATCCAAAACTAAGAATCTGGTTGAACGGATGGTTTTAGAGATGGCTCAGAAAGGCAGTAGAATACTGACCTTTTCATCCGATTCAAAATTGAAGAAGTCGCCCCGTATCCTAAACATAACCTTCAAGGATGTTAATGACCGGCATCTCCTCATAGCCGCAGCCACGGCACAGGAGCTTTTACTGGACAGAATTGCTTCTCGCCGCGGATTAACATGCGGGGTTTTCAGACATGTCTCGAAAATCACTAGGAGAGAGTAGGAATAAGTATTCTCTCGGAATAGATCTAGGCGGTACCAAGATAGCGGCAGGTGTCGTGCAGAACCTTCAGCTCATAAGTTATGTTGAGCGACCGACAGAGGCCTTCTCTTCAAAGCAAAGAATTCTAGCCAACATATATGATGCTTCAGTTAAAGCGGTTAAAGAGGCGGGAATAGACCTCACCGATCTTTCGTTTGCGGGTTTAGCCATACCAGCCTGCCCAGAAGAAAATGGAGAGGTTATACCGGAATGTCCAAATCTACCTAAGCTGGGCCGGGTCAAAATAAGACCTTTATTAGCCAAACAGCTTGGATGTAAGGTTGCATTAGAGAACGATGCAAACTGTTTTGTGCTTGGAGAATGGTTTGCAGGAGCTGCTAAGAATAAAACTAATGTTGTAGGCGTTACCCTAGGGACGGGAGTAGGTGTAGGGATTCTGTTAAATCGACAACTGTATCGCGGCAAGCATTGGCAAGCAGGAGAAGTTTGGGATCAACCTCTGCCCGGAGGAAAGAATTTAGAGGACGACGTCTCGGGTAGAAAAATAGCTGAGGCTCTTGGAGTGCATTCCGGATTAGACGTTGTCCAGATGGCTCGCCGGGGAAATCGTGAAGCGAAAGAAATAATCTCTCAATATGGCCGTAACGTGGGATGGCTCCTCGCCTTCATAGGACGCCTACTAGATCCAGAGCTATTTGTTCTCGGGGGCTCTTTGTCGCAAGCTTTTGACATATTTGAAGAAGAGGTTAACTCTTTCGTTAAGGGACGCTGGGAGATCTGGATAAGTAAGCTAGGGCACCGCGCCTCTGTTATAGGAAGCGCTATGCTACTGAATCATCCATATCCTGTAAGTATCTAGATTTCTAAACCCAAGACTCCTCATATTTTATTTATGCAATATTCTTTCTTATGAGAAGTTCTCTATAACCCCCTATATGACGTGAAACTTTGAACAATTATAGATAGGGAGCTTTCTAATATAGTGAAAACTTTCGAGAAAGAAGGGAATAGGCGTCTCCAAAAGAACTAAAACATACTTTATCGAAGCATGATCTCTTCCTGCTCTGGACTGTAAGGATTAGCTGGATGCCTCACACTTTCAACAGACTCACCCGTCACCACAATCTTTTCAAGATCATTTATCCCCAGACCCTTCTCCTCAGCCATGTTTAGGTGTAGAACCTTCCTGTTGTTCAGGCACATGACGGCGCATCCGATAGCATCTGTAGCAACCGGGTCGAAACCGCCTATCACGGCGTTTAGAGGATAGACCTCCCACTCACCCTTGTAGATCCTCACTCCCTTCTTAGGTATCCTTTTCGGGTAAGCCATTGTTAAAGCATCTATGATCGCTATGTTAACTCGATTCGCATAGGCTATATCTACGATTGCTCCCGCCAGCGTCCTAGACTGACCATAAACATTATCCGCAGGGTCATCTCTTCTATGTGGAATCCCATTTTTCGCGAAGCCGTAGTGCCTGCCGGGAGCAACGCCGATCATGTTCTTGACTGTGAGGGTAACTCCTGTGCCCCAAACCTTAAGGACCGGCAAGGATATTACGACGTCCGCGACTTGGTGTATGGTCCGTGTGACCCATAATTCCTTCATCACATAGGCATCCGGAATCCTAATTTTCCAAGTTTCATCCCAGTTTAGGTCGACCAGCCCAGTGCCGTACCTTTGCGCTATCTCCACAATGTTAAACTTTAGGTAGCTCTCCCAAGTCTGGCTTCCACCGCCTCCCTCCGCAATTATTATCTGTCCAGCCTCAGTTCTCTCCTTCACAGCCCTAACCGTGGCCTCAATCATCTCTCTGCTTGTAAGGGTTCCTCTCCAAGGTAACTTCCAAAGCATCGAAAAGTTCGGCTTAACAACAACCACATCTCCAGGCCAGATCACCTTCTCAACTCCGATCTTCTCGAAGACCTCGCAGACCATCTCATAGGGCTCCCCGCCTTGAGCAATGTGAACTTGAGCCTTTCCGTTCAGCAACGGGACGGGCTTAAGTCCAGACCTAGAAACAGCTTCTCTCTCCAGCTGTTCCACAATCGCCAAGATGCTTATCCCCTCCAGCCCTTCATCTTTAACCTTTAATCTCGCAGAGATTGTAGGGTTCACGCACTAAAAGATTGCGGATGCCTCTTTTACTTCAAAATAGGCTTATGTTGTCTGGAAAAGCCCAAATTTCGCTCCTTTAGGTTCCGGTAATTGATATTTGTAATATGGGGAAGGGAAGTACAAAAATGTACTCGAACATATAAACAAAAGTCTAAAATAGCGCGCGCTAACCCACCTCGTAGATACAGACCTTCTACTGTAAGAACAAACAATACGAGACCGACATCATATTTGAGATGTTCCAAAGGCCCTTACCAATAGAAGTCAAGTACTGAGAAAGAATCGATAAAAGAGATCTAAAGATGACTTACGGAGTTTTCCGAGAGAAATAAACCTTTATTCAAGATAGTCGTCACAAGAGAGGCTAGATCAGAACGACAAATCCATCTTTATCCCTCTTTGGCTATTCCTAATGATGTGCTAAAATTGTAAGCTCCATTTATGAATGGAGGGATCATCTATAATACTAGAACATTAAACTCTAACACATTTTAATGGCCAATTATGACTTAAAAACAAAAATCTTCGCTGAGAAGTTTTTAATATGTTAGTAAGTGTGTTTAGATGAATGTAAAATTTTATACCACTGTTTGATTCGAAAAGAAACACCAATTTACATCGTAAGTTTTATCTTTCCCTGGATGAAATCTTTCCACTCGTTTTCTACATTTCCCAGAACACAAGAGTGGATCCTTTCATCTGAAATGAATTTTCTATCAATAGGACAAAAATTATGTTTTGCGCCTTCTATTAAACGCGTTTCTTAAGAGTTTTATTAAATCCCTAACGTTGCTGGAAGTAGCGAGAGACAAGATTGAAGAGAGATTAGAAAAAGATTAGATTAATAAACAAAGATAAACAAAGCTGAAAATTGAAGCGGTCGCTTCACGTTAACATGGATAATGTTATTTGTTTTTCGGAAATGTGTTTTGTAGTTTCATGTAAAGTTGTTCTATTCTTCTGCGTGTAATGTAGCCCTTATGAGGTCTGAAGCCGCCTTTAAATTTCTTCGGGATGTGTAGGAGCTCGTGGATCAGGGTTTTGTCTTTCTCTTCCTCCGGCAGTCGGTCATACCGTTCGGAGATAACTTCTATAACGTATATGGGCGGAAGGTTCAGTGTCTCCTGCCATATCCTCCCTAAACCATGAATACGCGCTAATGTACGTGTTGAACGGGAGCCTCTGCTCCTAACACAAAAGACAAAATCCCTCTTTATGTAAGATAAGCCTAACCCCTCTATGATTTCATCGACGCGCCTCTTCACGTCTGGAGCATCAACATACTCTATAGGCATACAGCATCTACCTTCCAAAGCAGATATTTGCAGACTTTTTCTTGTCTTAAACTTATAAAATATTTATAGAATCTTTGGAGATGCGCTTTCCCAAATAGTTTAGTCCTTCTTCCGTCTCGTGCGTGGGCTTCTAGTTTAGTGTGGCTTGCCTTTCTTGATAAAAGACGTAGTCGCGGATCTTCTTTGCTGAATATCCGAATGGTAGGAGTATGTTCTCTGCGGCAGAGAACGGTTTCGGCAGAAATGTTCTTTTTAAGCATGAGGGTGGAGCCACAGCGGCTCGATAGAGCTGAATGAGGGATATCACAAGTTTGAGGTGTTGATGCAGGAATGAGGTGGCGGCGATGGAATCAGGCTTAAGATGCCGATTAAGTCTCCGACTGGCAGGATAGACAGCGAATCGATAATTCTGGTCGCCCCGAAAGTCTCAGAGCCAT